>NZ_CADEPK010000033.1 GCF_902829255.1 Metabacillus niabensis
AATCAAGAGTTTTCTTCCTATAAGGAACATTTGTCTTTTTATAGTAGACATTTTTGTTTTCTTTCATAGTATATGTCAAAATGACGCTACAATGATCAAGATTGTTTCTATCATATAAGAAAAGCGCAAGCGCCTTGATCAGCCCCGACAAGCATAAGGCGATTTGGAATAGAAGGCGTTCTTTGCCTTCTATTCCAAATTGGCTTATGACCTCGAGGGGCTAGGCGCTGGAGCTAGACACTAAAACTAAGTTCAAAATGTTATACTTTCTTACCTTGTAAAAAAACCTCTCTAAGATAGAGAGGTTTCACCACATGTATTAGGAGTCTCCTCTCTTATCTGTCAAAACCAATATTGATTTTGCAGGAATTAGCACCAATTCTACGTATAGAACGGTTGCTGGGCGTCATCGGGCCAGTCCCTCCGCCACTCTTGATAAGAGATATTTAGAATATGCATTTAAGAAAGAATAAATTTACTTTAATCTTGAACATGGAGAATGTCAAGAACAATTGAACCTTGGGGACTGTCCCCAATATTAAATATCAACCTTTACTTGTTTTTTCGCTGGCTTATTGAGCACTAGCGGCATGACGAGCAGTACACCTAGCAGCATAAAAATCGCGGAAATTTGATAGGAAATCGTTAAGCCGAACAGTTGCTTTAAAACACCAGCTAGCCCCATCATAATGACCATCGCTCCCATAAATAATGGTGTCATAATCCCATTTACACGGCCTACAAATGCTTCCTCTGCATTTGTTAAAATCATCGTATTAATACTGATTTGAATCGCAGGCATCATGAGACCACAAAAGAATTGAGCAGCAATGGATAGCCATAATATATTTGAAAAACCGATTATCGAAATCATTAAAGCGTTGATAATCATCCCTGCAGCAAGCATACGAATTGGTGAGATCTTTTTCGATACAGCTAATGCGATGCCACCGCCAATAATCATCGCAACCCCATTTACCGCCATAAACCATTGAAGAAATTCCTTATCCATATGTAGCTGCTGTGTAACAATAAATATCCCTAATGGCTGAATTAATCCTATCGCTAACCCCGCGACAAAGAAATTCGCCCCTAATATTGTTAAAAAGCGATTGCTTACTACATATTTAAATCCTTGAACAAGCTCTTGAATGACCGTTGTTTTTTCTCGAGAAGCTTCCACTACCTTATCAGCAGGTAAAAACATGAGCGCAAATGCCGAAAGTAAAAACATCACACCAGTAATCGCAATCGAAATTGTAATCCCAAAATTCCCATAAATAATCGTACCGATGACAGGACCGATAATCATAAATAACGCAAACATCGTTTGATATATCGACATCCCCATTTGTAATTGGGCTTCAGGTACATGCACCTTAAACAGCTTCATTCCTGATGGCTGAGAAAACTGTGACAAAATGGAGGAGATTAGCATTGCAAAAAAGACAACCTGCCAAGTTCCGACAACAAGAGTTAGCAAAACCGCAAAAACGGAAATGGAGCTTAAAATATCGCACCACACCATCGTTCGTTTCGGCCTCCAGCGGTCAGCAAACGTACCACCTATAATTGAGAAAATAAAAATTGGGGCATATTCTGCCACTGAGATTAACGAAACTGCAAAGGGATCTTCATTTGTTTGTTCCATAACAAATAATAAAACAGCAAAATTTCTAATCCAAATACCTAATTGCAAAAACAATCCTGAAAGTAATATGGCCCTTACGAACCGATTGCTAAGAAAATCTTTAAATGCTGACTCCTGACTCATTTTCCATCCTCCACTTATTCATCTATCCAAAGGTAAACACCATTGCACGATATTATCATAATTCCACTATATCCAAAAAATTCCTACTAAATCAATTCATCTTTTTAAAATTCTCTTAAAATGAATAAAATTTAACTTTGTGTGCAGAATGAGTTATCATGCAATTATATGAATTTTACTAATGAAATTAACCTTTTTCAATTCTATTGGTATAATGATATGCAGAACTTATTTTTACATAGTAAAATTGGTTTTAAAAAGATGGAAGTGTAGATCATTTGGCATCATTATTTCATCTCTTTAAACAACCTCTATAAAGAAAGGTTTGATTTGAATTGGAACACAACTCCTCAAACTTTATTAAAAGTATTATTAAAGAGGATCTTGAAACTGGTAAACGCGACTATGTATATACTCGCTTTCCACCAGAACCAAACGGATACTTACACATCGGTCATGCGAAATCAATTGTAATCAACTTTGGACTAGCTGATGATTTCAATGGAAAAACAAATTTGCGATTTGATGATACAAACCCATTGAAAGAAGATACAGAATTTGTTGAGGCAATTAAAGAGGATGTAGCTTGGCTAGGTTATGAATGGGATGGCTTATTCTTTGCTTCAGATTATTTTGAAGAAATGTATAACCGTGCATTACTGCTCATCAAGAAGGGCAAAGCCTATGTTGATGATTTAACAGCAGATGAAATAAGACAATACCGTGGAACATTAACAGAGCCTGGTAAAGAAAGTCCGTATCGCAATCGTTCAATTGAGGAAAACATCGATTTATTTGAAAGAATGCGCAAGGGAGAATTCGGAAACGGTGAAAAGGTACTCCGTGCCAAAATTGATATGGCATCACCTAATATTAATCTTCGTGACCCTGTTCTTTACCGTGTATCTCATGCGACACATCATAATACTGGTGATACTTGGTGTATTTATCCGATGTATGCTTTTGCACACCCACTTGAGGATGCAATTGAAGGAATCACACATTCATTATGTACAACTGAATTTGAAGACCAACGTCCACTTTACAACTGGGTTATTGAGGAATGTGAGATGGAGCATAAGCCTCAGCAAATCGAATTTGGTCGTCTAGGTATTACAAATACTGTCATGAGTAAACGTAAGCTAAAACAGCTTGTTGATGAAAAATTTGTTGACGGCTGGGATGATCCACGGATGCCGACAATTTCCGGCTTACGTCGAAAAGGGTATACACCTGAAGCAATTCGTGAGTTTGTAAAACATACAGGCGTATCAAAAGGATCTGGTTTAGTAGATGAAGCCATGCTAGAGCACTTCGTCCGCGAAGATTTAAAGCTAAAAGCTCCTCGAACAATGGGAATTTTAAAGCCTTTAAAGGTTGTCATTACGAATTACCCTGAAGGACAGGTTGAGATGCTTGATGCAGAAATTAATCCGGAAGTTCCTGAAATGGGAATGCGCCAAATTCCATTCTCTCGCGAAATCTATATTGAGCAAGAGGACTTTATGGAGGATCCGCCAAAGAAATATTTCCGACTTTTCCCTGGTAATGAGGTCCGCCTAAAGCATGCTTACTTCATTAAATGTGAGGATGTCATTAAGGACGAAGAGGGGAATATCGTTGAAATCCATTGTACGTATGACCCAGAAACAAAAAGCGGTACAGGCTTTACAGGTCGAAAAGTAAAAGGAACAATCCATTGGGTAGAAGCTTCACAAGCAATCCCGGCAGAATTCCGCTTATATGAACCGTTAATTTTAGATAAGCAAGATGTAGAAGATGAAGATGAAGACAGTGAAGAAGATGTGGAAGAAGAAAAAACGTTCCTTGATTATGTAAATGAAAACTCATTGGAGGTTTTACAAGGGTTTGTAGAGCCAAATATGAAGGAAGTAAAGGCACATGATAAATTCCAATTTTTCCGTCATGGCTACTTTAATGTAGACCCAAGACATTCAACGGACGAGAAAATCGTCTTCAACAGAATAGTATCTCTAAAAAGCTCATTTAAGCTACAGAAATAAATAGTGAACATAAGCGCAAGATCCTTCAACTAGCCTCGAGGGGCTAGGTTGCTCGAGCTTGATGTAAAAAAAGGGTCAGTCCCCACACTTTCGTAGGGACTGACCCTTTATTTAATTGGAATGGAAATTTGAAATGTAGTACCTTCCTCTGTACTATTAAGTAATTTAATCGATCCTTGATGGTTTTCGATGATCCTTTTTACAATCACTAACCCTAAGCCTGTCCCATTTTCTTTAGATGTAGAAAATGGCTCAAACATCGTTTCACGTACTTGTTCTGGGATACCAGGACCATTGTCCCTCATATATATTTTGTAGAAGTTGTCCTCTACTTGTGACGTAATAGAGATTTTTCCCTTTCCACCCATTGCCTCGATACTGTTTCGAATCATATTATGAAATACTTGCTTTATTTGCTTTACATCGACATTTACTGGAGTTTGATTTAGTTGGATTGAAAAATGGATATCCTCTGATGACTCAACGATTAAAGGTAAAAATTCCTTAATAATCTCTTCAATATAGACCTCTTTCGTAATTGGAGCACCTGGCTTTGATGTTAATAGCATTTCTTCAATAATAACATTGATTCGCTCAATTTCCTTCATAATCAGTGGTAAGTGAAACTGGTCTTTATTACTTTCTGATAATGATTGATTCATCAAAGATAAAAAGCCATGGACAACAGCAAGCGGATTTCGAATTTCGTGTGCAGCATCTGCAGCCATCTCCCCAACAAGAGCTAGCTTTTCTGATTGGTGCATCCGTTTTTCTAATTCCTCAGTCTCTGTAATATCGATAAAATTAATGACTCTTCCGATTGTATCCTGCTTTTGATCAACTAACCCGACTTGAGAGACTAATAGAATTCGTCTCTCATCGTTGGCTTGAAATGTTACCTTTGTATGCTTATACGATTCTTTAGCAGCAACAATTTCCCAGAACTCCTGATTCTCACCTTCTGCTTTTGTAAATAAAAAGGTTTTCACCTGTTCTTCATCAAGGTTTAGCAAATGCTTAGCTGTATTATTTAATGTAATATCCCTTTTTTGATCATTGAGCGTTATTATTCCGACTGATAATGAATTCAATATTTGTTCTCGGTAGTTTTTATCATTTAAAATTGTATTAAACGAATCCTTCAATCGACTCGACATTGTGTTAATTGAATTCGTTAATTGTCTAAGCTCGATTTGATCATTTATTGATCCAAGTGACATACCGTAATGCCCTTTTGCAATTTTATCAACCTTGCTGATCATGTTTTCAATTGGCTTCGTAATGTTAGCGCTCATTCGATAAGAAACAATAATAGAGAAGAAAACAGCCCCAATCGAAAGGCAAATGAGCAGCCATAAGGACCCTTTAATGATCTCGGAAAAGGAGCTTGATTTACGATTTAAATTTCCAATGGATTTATTCTTTTCTACGATAATCTTATCTTGTAACTGATCAAGCTTCGGAAGAAATTCTGTTTTTATATAATCCTCAGCTGAAGCATGATCATTTACATTCAACAAGCCTCCAACTCTATCATCTAAATCAAAATCTAACAAATCAATCTCACTCTTAATTTTTTTTAAGCTACTTGGCAGTTCCTCTGCTTCCGTCTCTTCCTTAACATCCGCAACATATGCTTGATATTCTGCTATAAAGGTACAGCATGAATTGGATTTTATAGAGCTCGTTACAATATGCTCCCTTATCGATAGCTCCTCACTAAATTTTGATAACCAGAGCAGCTCGGGAATATTCTCCTCTTGAATGTTATTACTAACTTTCGTAATATCCTCAATTGAGTGAACGAGGATCAGACCGAAACTACTATATAAAAGTGTAATAAAAAGGAGAACTGTGATAATTTTCAATCGAAATGTCATATTTCCTACTAAATCCCTCATCACAATTCCCCTCACTTAGTTAAATTTTAACTCACCAATTTTGTATTTCATTCTTTGGTCTTTTATATATTCAATATCCTCTTCATCAAACATTGGTCCAAATGGAGCTAATTCATAAACACCATGACTACTATTAAGCATTCTTCCTCCTGGTGGAATGCCCTCTTCACTAAAATAATCATTCATAATCGCGATATATGCCTGTGAAACATCGTTCATTACACTTGTTAATACATAATTTTTCCCCATATATGATTGATCGTCAAGATATCCAATTACATAAATACCTTCTTTTTTTGCTAGACTAATAACATCACGATTATATAGATTTCCCTTACTATATATTACATCGACACCCTCTGCTATTAGCTCTCTCATAATTTCTGTCGCCTTTTTACCATTATCCCGATCCCCAACAACTCTATAATAAAAGGTTGCATCAGGTTTATAGTGACGAAGAGCATTTTCAAATTCTGGATTTATGTCTCTACTCTCTATAGAATCGATTAAACCGATTTTATTTGATTTTGTCACTAATGTTGCAGCTAAGGCAGCAAAATACTCGATTTCACCTTGATCAAATGTATAGACAGCTTGATTTTTATATTTTGCATAACCATGGATTGTAACAAATTTAATATCTGGGTAAGATAGAGCTAGCTTTTCGAACGAAGGAGAGAATTCCCGACCATGTCCAATAATAACTTTTGAACCGTTATGAATCGCTTCAGTAACAGTTTTCATTATCGATTTTTTTGTCGAAATTCCACTATAAATAGCTACAGTAACTGGAAATTTTTCTTCAATTTTTAATTTTCCCTTATATGCTAAGCTTCCCCAGCTTTGATCTGTTAAAGTCCCTGAAGCGATAATTGTTACTTCCGGCTTTTTTATGTTATGAATATTTGATACTTCAATTTCCTTTATTATCCCGTTTGTTTTCAAAATCATTGTTCCAATAATAATGATAACAACAATCACGGTGAAGGTGGCTATCATTCTATGAAGTTTTGATTGCTGCATCGCCTTTTCTCCCCTTAAAACAGTTCCATTATCCTATTCCATTATAGCGAACAAATATGTTATAAGCTACAAATTTCTAAAAACTTTCTACATTCTTCGACAAATTCTACTATTATCATCTACTATCTATTATTCGTAGTAATCCCTTAAGTATAGGCATAGAAAAACCCAGTAATTGACTAAATCACTGAGTTTAAAGGCATCATTCATTTACTTCAAAGATGTTAACCAAATCTTTAATTGCTGCATAAGTTCCTCATGTATCGGCGCTGTTGCTCCTTGTTTGTACTGTTTCATTAAGTTTAAAACTGTTTTTTCACCTTTAAATTCTTTTAGCATATGATTCATATTTTTAATGATTACAGTCTTAATCGTTTCATTTCCTAGATCTTCAACGACTTTTAAATCATCGACATTTGCTTGAACATCCTTATCACCCGTTACTGCAAGTATCGGGCATGTGGCATGCATTAAATCATGAAGAACCTCTTCTGTACGATAACGAAAATGCTCCCGAAACCATTTTGCAGGCATCCTTTTCAATTTGTACTTCACGAAATCAGTTGTCGATTGTTCCATTTTGTTAAAGAGCGCATTAGTCTGATTCAAGATTTTATCTTCTTTTACAAGAATTCTTAATAGCTTCCCTTTCAAGCCTCTAAGTCGTTTAATTTCTTCGAGCATTTGCCGGTTTTGATAAATTATTGGATCCTTTAAATTTGTTCCTGCCCCAGCAATTAAAATTAATCCAGCAACAGGCATCGTTGCATTAACCTTTGTTGCTAAGACACAGCCTTCACTATGGCCCAGTAGCATAATTTTATCTGGATCAACTTGTGGGTGCTGTTTCAAGAAGGTGATCATCGTCTTTATATCGTCGACTAATTCTGTCATTCCTGTCTTGAGCAGGTCACCTTCACTTTCACCGACTCCTCTTTTATCATATCTTAACGTGATAAAATCTAATTCAGTCAGAAAATGTGCTAAGTCTTTATATAAATTCGTAACAAGTGGCGGCTTTTTCATATTCCCATCCCTGTCTGCACCGCCTGATCCACTAATGATGATAATAGCAGGATACCTGGCTAATCCTGAGGTAGGAATAGCAACGGTTCCCTTGAGCATGACATCACCTTTTACTTGAATCTGTTCCTCTCTTAATCTCCCCATTAAATTGTTGCCCCTTTTCAAATAATGTTATTATTATCAATAATGATAACATTATTTTTGTTAAAGAAATAGCCTTTTTAACAAGACTAGGAGCAGAAGTTATTCAGGGCGGCATAAAGAGATTCTTTGCTTAATCCTCATCCTTTATATCAATGTCCTCAGGTATAGGCTCTTTCATATACTCATCATATAATCGTTTATATTTCTCTAATTGCTCAAAATGAGTTTGAAATTGATCTTTATAAATTAAATATTGCTCCCCGTCAAATAAAGCTCTAATCTTCTTTTGAAGGACTAAGCTTCTCACGATTTCCTCGGGTAATGACAAATATTCTGCAGTTTCTTGAATCGTTAAATACATCTGATTCACCTTACTTTTTTCACCAATTATATCATATGTTTATGAAAGGAATGAGAAAAACACGTGCACTTTAAATCAAAAGGCACGTTCTTTCTTTCAATTCACTTGTGTTGTAGTTACAGAGAGAAGCTAGGCGCTGTAAAAAGCAGAAGCCCCTCACTCAATTTGGAAAATACTTTTATTAGATGCTCATCTTAACTCTTTCAAGTACTTCCTGCTCCTTTGTTAACCCATAAGGTAAGCATAGTGGCAGCCCTGTACGCGGATCAGGAATGATATCACTTTTTACTCCGAATACTTCCTCAAGCACTTCCTCCGTCATGACCTCAAATGGTGTTCCGCTTTTCACAACTGTCCCTTTTTTGATCGCGACAATATGGTGTGCATAACGACTTGCATGATTTAAATCATGAACAACCATAACAATCGTCCGACCTTGTTCTTTATTTAATTTCTCTAGTATCGTTAATACTTCAATTTGATGGGCCATATCAAGAAATGTCGTCGGCTCATCTAGAAATAAAATCGGTGTCTCCTGTGCCAACGCCATCGCAATCCAAGCACGTTGACGTTGACCACCTGACAATTGGTCAATAGGACGATCGGCAAATTCAACAATCCCTGTCATTTCCAATGCTGAATAAATAATTTCCCGATCAGCATTTGTTAAAGCTGCCATCCCACGCTGATGTGGAAACCGGCCAAATGTAACGAGCTCATAAACCGTTAATCCCTCTGGTGCAGTTGGATTTTGAGGTAAAATCGCTAATTGCTTAGCAATCTCCTTTGTTTTTTGCGTATGAATCGCTTTTCCATCTATCGTTACAATTCCACTTTTCGGCTTCATTAACCTGGCGATTGTTTTTAAAATCGTTGATTTCCCTGAACCGTTCGCACCGACTAAAGCAGTAATTTCTCCATTTGGAATGACAATATTTAAATCCTTTACGATTAACCGTTCTTCATATCCTATATTTAAATTTTCAGTCGTGATCACGTTTATCACCTCTGCCTTCTAAAAAATACATTGTTGCCTTGCTAGAAAATATAAAAAATATCGATACTAATAAAAGCCATCTTAAAAATTTCATACAGCTATATTAATCTCTCTCGATTTGTATTTGCAATAATTACAAACTTCTGTTCTTCTCTAACGGTATGACAAAAAATGTGGATACACCTAATGTTCTTGCATAAATCATACCAAAAAAACTTCCCTAGTACAGGTTAATGACTATCACCTAAGCTTAAATACAACTGTTGGTATTGATAATCATTATCACCATCTATAATATCAACCCTCTCATTAATTGTCTATATGATTCGAGTTCTTTTCCCCAATTGACTTTGAGAGGGAGATGCTATCTTGTTTTTACATAAGGGTATAAGATTTTTTGTAACTTTATAACTAGAAAATACAAGCAGGAATTATCCTAAATATATCGAAAATTGAATGATGGGATTTTGGGAATAATTAAATTTGGCGTAACACCTTATCAGGTGGCGTGACGACTTAATTATTCCCCCCTTTTTAAATCTGTTTTAAAGCTTTTATTTCTAAAGCCTCCACGAAGCAGAGTAATATTAACGTGTACATCCAAATCTGCTCTTGCAAATTCTTTATCCCAATCAGCTTTTACTTCCTTAAACTTTTTCGGATTTGTTTGATTTAATCGATCGCCGAATCCATAAATATCACTGCCAAAGTCTTCTTGAACTTTCTTTATGGAATCAGTTATTTCTTTTTTTACTTGCTTGTTCAAGTTTTTTTCATATTCCTGATAAACATCCAAATTTGTTAAATCTCTCGTACATTCATTTCCTTGAATATTTGCTTCTCCGTATATATCAACATGAAGCTTAGGCATATTATGCTTATATGTCGTCTTTATGTTCGTTTTCGTTCGGATAATTCGAAGATCTAAGAACGTTTCATCTTCTTTCTTCTTCTCATTACAAGGAACAGCTATACTTGTTTGTTGTAGTCTTTGCGTCCAAAAGTAGTTTCTTGTATCGGTAACTGTAAGTGAACCGACCATTTTATCATTATTAAAAACAGCAAGTCCATCGATATAGACAAGTGCTTCCGGATCTAATGATTTGTTGTTTTCTGTTTTTTTCCCTTTATCAACATCCCCCTTTAGTTTAACAATAATCGCAACCGGGTTCCGACCTTTTGATATAATTGAGGAAATAAAATCAGTTAGTTTAACAGAAGGGTCACCGCCCCATTCCCTTTGCATTGATTCTGTTTGTTGATGCAGTTTTAAGGATGGACTTTTTTGGATCGGATATACGATTCTCGTAAAATCTGCAGCCTGATCTCCTTTTGTAATAATGATTCTAAAATCATTGCGAAATTGTCCACTTCTTTCAAGGAAGTCTAAAAAACCGAGCAATCCTTTTTTAGCAATTTCTTCATTGATAAATAGAACCCTCGTATGGGAATAAACAAGCTGCTTCGTTAACCCGATATTCATTTTATTTGTCAGCTCGGCAATGGAATCCCCTTCAAGAGAATAAGTAATAACCGGGGCATCTCCTTGTGCACTCTGTTTTCCGAACTCTGCTGCATTTGCGACTTCAACAGTTAATTTATATTTTTTCTTTTCGCCCGGATCGACCGCAATCCCTGTCACGATCGATATATCATTTAACTCACGTCTATCCCAGCAACCTGTTAGAAAAACAATCATACATAAAAAGATAATAATGATCCTTTTATCCATTGTTTTCATCCCCTTTATTTGGACTAGGAGGCTTTGGCTGTGATTGATTTTTCATTTTAACCGGTGCTGCAGTTCTTAAATAGGACGGACGTGTCGTGTTCGTCCAAAATGGAAATCGAGCAAATACATCCTTCTGATCCTTTAATTTAAAAGGAGCAACAGGTGTTAAATAAGGAACGCCAAATGACCGTAAGCCAACGAGATGAGTTACCATGACGACAAGGGTCAAAAGGATTCCGTATAACCCCATGATGGATGCCATGAGAATTAAAATAAAGCGGATTAATCTTGCTGCAATCGAAAAGTTAAAGACAGGTGATACAAAGCTTGCAATTGCAGAAAATGCAACAACAATAACTAATACATTTGACACTAATCCAGCTTCAACAGCCGCTTGTCCGATAACTAATGCCCCTACAATCGATAGCGTTTGCCCAACAACTCGAGGCATCCTAATTCCAGCCTCTCGCAAAACCTCAAATGTAAACTCCATAATTAACAATTCAATAACGGCAGGAAACGGCACACTTTCCCGTTGTGATTGTATATTAATTAGAAGTGTTGTTGGGATTAGCTCCTGATGATACGTAACGATCGCTACATATAAAGAAGGTAAAGTTAACGTAATCATAAAGGATACATAGCGAATCACTCGAATAAACGTTGTTAAAAAGTAAGGCTGATAATAATCCTCTGATGATTGAAAAAAATCCGTAAATACCGCTGGAGCAATTAAAACAAATGGTGTCCCTTCAAGAAAGATTGCAATTTTCCCTTCAAGAATATTTCCACTCGTGCTATCAGGCCGCTCAGTGTTAAATAAAAGCGGAAAAAAAGTGTAGCTTGAATCTGTTATTAGCTCCTCGATATTCCCAGTATCTAATAGTGCTGATGCCTCAATTTTTTTTATCCGACTTCTTAGCTCTGATAAAATATCTTCATTTACAATCTCCTTCATATAACAAAGTGCAAGCTTCGTATTTGAATCATTTCCAACAACAAATTCCTCAAAGACTAACCGGGGATTTTTGATCCTTTTTCTCACTAGCCCCATATTTACTTGCATATCTTCAACAAAGCTATCTTTCGGTCCACGAACGATCGTCTGTGTACTCGGTTCCGTAATGGACCGCTTTTCCGTTCCTCCAATATTTAGCGCCAATGCTCGCTTACATTTATCTATCATTAATATCGCGGAACCATTTAACATTTCCCAAATGACCTGGCTTAATGAATCCACATATTCATAGGAAACAGCCGGAAAAAAAGTCTCTCTAATACTTTCTATACTTTTAACTTCTACATCTCTTTTATAGGCATCTCTTAATGGCTCAAGTATTTGCGAATTTAAATCATTTTTACTTAATGTAGTCGTTAAATAGCATAGATAAGCATCTTGGTGGCCAATTTTCAAAGGAACTTTTTTAAAATCTACTGTTTGATGAAAAACATTTTCTAAGCTTTTTATATTCTTTTCTAGAGCAGAATCATATTTTTTGGGGATATTTTCCTTATCAAAAAGCTCCTTTTCTGCAGTTCTATTGCTATATTTGTTTTTTCTCCTTTGAAACAATGCTGATAAAATGCTCATTGGTTAGACTCCTTCTTCTGTTTTTTCTTCGCCTTCCAAAATAAAAAAGGAAGAATAAACAACGGGATTCCAAATTGTAACGGAAGATGGATATATAATGGAACAAACTTTAAACCTTCGATGATATGTTCCCGATAGCTACTAGCGATTTCAATTGATAAAAAAGCAATAATCGCTCCTAACGGAAGGGTAAATGAACGATGCGTTTTATGTGTTAGCGCCTCAATCCCCTTCAATCCGCAATAAAAAAAGATACTGACCTTTACAATTACGCCGAACATAATCGTAAAGACGATTAAGATATCTACTCGCTCAATAAAGTCTAGTAGCGATATTTCCCGTGCCGCATTAAGCAACGGAAAATTTGTCCGCTCCTTTAAATTAACACCTAAAGTTGCAATTTGAATGATCGCACTATATGTTAATAAAAATCCACTTGTTAGGACGGCAATGATACTTGTCGAAGTCACTTTTTCATTTGTTATCACCTTTGAAAAAATACACATAAAGGCTATCGATTCACCAAAAGGAAAGGTAATGATCCCTGGAAAGATTGCATTCATAACAGGCTTAAAACCATCCCCTAACACAGGCTGTAAATTATGGAAATCCATTTCACCTGATAATAATAAAAATAGCCCGATAAACACGATAAATGTGAGCACATATGGAAAAAACACTTCACTCGTTCGTCCTAATACTTCAACACCTTGGTGAAGAATATAAACGATTGTTAAAATCATTGTGATTGAGATAAACTCAATTGGTGTAAATTCAAAAATAGAGGAGACAATTAGTTCGTCAAAATCTCTTAATACCCTTGCTGATAAATACAAGAAGTAGATGACATAAAGAAAGATAAGCGGCTTACCTATCCATTTACCAAAGCAAAAGAGGATGATTTCAAATAGATTTTTGCCTGGTAGCTTTTTTAATATAAACAAATAATACCAAATAATTGCCACTCCTATAATGGTTCCAATGATGACCGCTATCCAGGCATCACCCTTTGCTTCATTACCGATCCCAACTAAAACAGCACTTCCAACCTGAAAACCGATAATTAAGATATATAACTGCCAAATCGATATTTTTTCTACATTTTCATTCATCTTACGATTGTTTCCTATTCTTTTTAATCTTTTCCTTTACATCTGCAACAACTGCAAATAGCAAGCCGAATAGTAAAAATGATGTTACCATCCATTCATTTGTCCCTTTATCAATTGAAAGTAAATGAATGTATTCTTTTAATAAGTAACTTTTATAGATATAGGTATCTCCGACTGAAGTAAGTGTTGATGTACACAAAAACAGCAGTATAAAAATGAATACTCTCAACCTCATCATCCTACTTTTATAAATTTCAGTACGATTTTCTCAAAACTTAATATGTGCAAAAGAAGGAAAAATTAGTCCATATGTGGAAATATGTAGGAAAAATTATTTTTTTGTCTATTGCATAGAACAATTGTCGAAACCATTTCAAAAATTAATAAAATCATTAATAATATAAATATTAGTTAATATCTTTTACAGGAGAATTAAAAAATGAATACAAATATTAACTCTGATTTATCATATAAAATTAATCTCGTTCGTAAATTGATGGTTGTCACCGCAGAAACAAAGGGGTTTACAAATCCAGAAACGATAAAATATAGCGAGGAATTGGACAAGCTTATTCTTGAAACACAGCTTATCGGTTATTACAATAAAGCTGCAGTTAATGGATAAATCTAGATTAACACCTTACTTTTAGCTCCTCATCAAGATTGTCTTCATTTTAGTAGCTATTACAAAATACAAATCCCTATCATTTATAACTATTAAGACTCCTTATATATAAGGAGAAGATATGAGCATCTGATTAAATAAAAAACCTTAGCCCATATAAGAGCTAAGGAATTTTTCATAAAAAATTTATTTGCTATCAAGATTTTCTTTATCTGACAAGCTGCCCCATGCTTCAACATTTTTTAAGCCTTTAATATTTGATACATGGAATACTGGATTCTTTCCGTTCTTTTTTTGCTTGATATAATCGTTTAGCGCTTTTATCGCAATATGGCCTAATAGCACAATCGCAATCATATTAATAATTGCCATTAGTCCCATCATTAAATCAGCTAGGCTCCAAACAAAGCTTAAAGAAGCAAGTGAGCCGAATGCAACCATTGCAACGACGGCAATTCGATAAATATTCAACCAAAGTTTATTAGTACTAATAAAATCAATATTTGTTTCACCATAGTAATAGTTTCCAACGACAGAACTAAAGCAGAACAATAGGACGATGATCGCTAAGAAAATGCCGCCCCATGAACCTAATAATTGATCTAATGCATTTTGTGTCAAGACAATTCCATCGCTTTCCTTTGACGTGTATAGTCCTGAAAACAAAATGATAAATGCTGTTGAGCTACAAATTAATAACGTATCAACAAAAACACCAAATGATTGGATTAAGCCTTGTTTAACGGGGTGTGTAACATCTGCTGTTGCAGCTGCATTTGGCGCACTACCCATTCCAGCTTCATTTGAAAATAAGCCGCGTTTAATCCCATTCATCATCGCTGCCCCTAAAGCTCCTCCAGCAACTTCACTTAGACCAAATGCACTCTTAAAAATAAGAGCTATAACACTTGGAAGCTCTGTAATATTTACAATCATAATAAAGAGGGCAATGATAATATAACCGCCAGCCATGACAGGTACAATCACTTCAGAAACCTTTGCAACGCTTTTTAATCCCCCGAAAATGATAATTGCTGTAATAACTGAAAGGACAACAGCAATTAAAACTTTATTTATCCCAAATGACTCATTTAATGCACTCGTAATTGTATTCGCTTGAACAGAATTAAATGCTAAACCAAAAGTTAAGGAAATTAATACCGCAAAAACAATACCCATCCACCGTGCATTCAACGCTCTTTCCATATAATAGGCTGGTCCACCACGGAACGTATCTCCATCTTTAACCTTGTAAATTTGTGCCAATGTGCTTTCAATAAATGCAGAGGCTGATCCTATTAAGGCGATCAACCACATCCAAAACACAGCCCCAGGACCACCTGTCGTAATTGCAATTGCAACACCGGCAAGATTTCCTGTCCCTACACGTGAGGCAGTACTAATACAAAATGCCTGAAACGATGATATTCCCTTTTTATCAGCGTTTACCCCTTCGCCTAACAAGCGAAACATTTCCGGAATCATCCGAAACTGGACAAATTTAGTACGAAACGTAAAATAAAGACCGATACCGATTAACATAATTATTAAAACATATGACCATAATAACGTGTTTGTTCCATTAATAATCGCTTCAATAATTTTCATTCGCAACACCT
Organism: Metabacillus niabensis; assembly: GCF_902829255.1. Taxonomy (GTDB): domain Bacteria; phylum Bacillota; class Bacilli; order Bacillales; family Bacillaceae; genus Metabacillus; species Metabacillus niabensis. The sequence goes on from NZ_CADEPK010000033.1 coordinate 15,930, forward strand.
CTTATCTCTAATTGTATTCTCGACATTATAGAAATATCTATATGAAGTTATTATTTTACCATATATACTTCATTTTCGGAACTTCACACCTTTTTTCTGTAACCCTCCGTTAGACCTGATTGTAGATTTCTGCTTTAGGCATTTACGCAAGGAAGCAATAGTATTCATAAATATAAAAAAACTATTTGAGCATAGGTCTCCCCATACCAAATAGCTTTACTTTTTTATAACAAATTATAATCGTTCAATGATTCTATTGGCAGTTTGAACACCATTTTCAATACAGTCTGGGATGCCGACTCCATAATAGGAACAGCCTGCTAGCATTAGCCCAGAATATGCTTCGCTTAACTTTTGCTCCAACGCTTGAACTGTTTGAGGATGTGTAATTTGATAAGTCGGCATATTATTAGACCAATTCGTTACAATGCTTTCAACAGGATCGGCTGTTAACTGCATTGCTTTTTTCACATCAGCAAGTGCTACTTCAACTAGCTCTTGCTCACTCATCTTCTGAATAGCAGCAAAGGAGCGATGACTGCTTTTATAAAAGAGCCTTACAAGTAAATGATGATTTTTCGATGTATGTGACCATTTTTTACTTGTCCATGTACAAGCATTGCAGGATAATTCACTGTCATTAGCCGTAATAAACCCAGTTCCCTCTTTAGGAAGCAGGCTATCAGGCAGCTGAAATCCAAGGTATACACTAATTAGTGAGCTTGTTTTCAAGTTAGCAAAATGCTCTGTTAATTGCTTATCATTTAACAGTTGCTCTGCAGCATGGTGAGGAATGCTTAGCACGACGTAATCTGCCTCAATGACTTTTCCCTGTGAAGATACAATTTTATAGCGATCATTGATTTTCTCCAAGCTCTTTGCCTGCCAGCTTGTATGCACATCAACATCAACAAGCTTAGTCTCCATTGTATCAATTAATGTGCTTAAGCCATCCTTGAAGGATAGAAATTTCTTTTCCCCATTGCTTTGAAATTTTTCCTTATTTGCTTCAAACCCTTTTATAATACTTCCATAATTGTTTTTATACTGCAAAATATACGGAAGGGTGGAAGCAATCGTTAAATCATGTAAGGACCCTGAGTAGACACCAGATAGTACAGGAGCAATTTGCTTTTCGACTATCTCATGTCCAAGAAAATATTCAAGAAAATCACCGATTGAATCATTTTCTGTAAATGACTCATTTTTCGTATAAAAGTCCTTTAAAGCTTCTACCTTTCCCTTTGCAGATACTAACGTACTAGAAGCAAGTGATTCAATACTTGCCGGTATCCCAAAAACAGAATCAGACGGAATCGGTTTGATCTCACCATCAGTAAAGATGAACGAGCTTCCTGTTGCATTGTATACAATCTCATTTTGCAAGCCAAGTTCATCTAAAAAAGAATCATTCACCTTCCGAGATACAATTGAATCTGCTCCCGTTTCCATAATAAACTCGCCTTTCTTCTCGGTGCTAATTTTCCCACCAAGATGGTCTGCTGCTTCCACTAAAACCAATTGAACATCTGATTCATTTTCCGTTTTCCACTTTTGCAGCTCATACATCGCTGATAAGCCAGTTATACCTCCACCTATTACTAAGACTGTTTTCATAGCATACACCTCTAATTTAGCCATTTCATAACAAATGTTCATTCTTTAAGCTCTTTCGTAAGCTTGTTGCCTTTGATTAGTAGTCGTATTGGTGATTCCTTGTGCAGCCATATCCTACGCATCTCGACTTACTCTCTTAAAACAACAATTGTTTAGAAAAGGAGACTTCTTAAAAAACCCGTTATCACATACATATAGTATAAAATCTTTTTATCATTAAATTTGTGATATTTTTCACAATTTTATGTAAGCCTTTCATCATCTCTAACATAAAATAAGCATACCTTCTTATCTAATAAGTTGTCCACCCTGACACTTTAGAAAGAAAAAGTTGAAAATTATAACTGTTTTTCCATTCATATCATAAAATGACAATGGTATGATATAGATAGATGGATTACATTTAATAGGGAGTGAAACTAAAGATTGAAGTATTATAGTAGTTTTATTACTGCAGTATTGCTTACAAGTCTTTCATATTTTTTAGGCGATATCTTTTTAACAAAAGGATTATCAATTTGGCATGCGATTATCATCGGGGCGTGTGTCGTCACTTTAGGAGCCGTCGTTGAAAAGCTTAATTCACCTATGTGGCTAATCATTTTAACCCCTTTCCCTGTAGGAATGGGCCTATTGTTCCTATTCTTAAACGAGTCTTTCATGCAATGGTTCATCACCTATGCTCTAACATTATTGATTTATGTCGTCATTCATGTTGTCGCAAGCAGACTTTTCCGGTTTCATTCTCTTATTCCTGCATGGAAGCTATCAAAATCTTAAACTGCTAATGAAAAGGCTGTTTCTAAGGGTCAGACCCCTTTAAAACAGCCTTTCACTATACTTATTCCCTCTCTAATATGCAATAGGTTGCTGCTAAAGCTTTCGTATGGGTAATGGAAAGATGAATTTTCTCATGATATTTTCCATAGATGAAAGCACGTGGCTGGCCGTTTTCCATCGGGATTACCTCAATATCCTTTAACGTTAACCTTTTTTGTATCCCGGTGCCAATCGCTTTACTGATCGCCTCTTTTGCAGAAAATCTCCCAGCTAGCCACTCTACCCTTCTTTGCTGATTTTTAATGTGTGAGAAAATAGCTGTTTCCTTTTCTGTGAGAATCAGCTTAATAAATTGATGATGATACCTTTCAAGCAGCCTTTCGATTCGTGAAGTTTCAACGATATCGAGCCCAATTCCTTGAATCATATTACTCCTCCACATTTTCGAAGTAATAGGTTACCTCTGCCTTTGCAACTACTTTGCCATCAACGCTTCCTTTAACTTCAACCTTTGCATATTGACCAAATTCTTTTATTTTTGTCGCCTCTGTAACAAGCTGATCCCCTGGTCTTACAAAATGGATAAATTTTGTCTTATCAACTCCTACTAAGAAGCCCTTTTCCTTTTCGGAAAACATCAGTCCACCAATTTGCGCCATCGATTCAATAATTAATACCCCTGGAAATATTGGATTTTCAGGAAAGTGACCGTTAAAATAAGGCTCATTAAACGTAATGTTTTTATAGCCCTTTATCCATTTATCAGGCTCTCTTTCGACGATCCGATCAACAAGTAAAAACGGATAACGATGATTCAGCTTGGTCATGATCTCTTTAATATCCACAGTAACTCTCCTTTATACTAAACCTCGATTTGTTCATTAGTGATTTGCCTTGTTAGTTTTTCCACATATCTTTGCTCATCTGAACGGTGAAAGGCTTCCATATGGGTAATCCCACGAATCGGGATTGAAGAAACTCGGTACATATTTAATCCTGCCATAATTTCCTGATAGGAGATTAGCTTTAATTGCGATTCATAAAATGATAGCAATTCTTGTTTTCTATGAAACTGCTTCGTTATATTTACAACCGTATTTGGTCGTAATGGTGCCCACACCTCATATTCCCAAATCATTCGTTCGGCATTGCCATTTTCTTTTATACAGGCAAAAAACAATAGATTCGTCATAAAATGATCGCGATGGGTGTCATGGGAATGAGGAATAAAGACATCTGTTGGCTGAAATTCTTCCATTATGTCTATTAATTGACGACGTTTCGTTTCTTCTGGTATATAATCTCCATCCTTACAGCCAAGAAAAGAATAGGTAGCTCCTAGCTGCTCGCAAACTGTAGCTGCCTCCATCATTCTAATCTCAACAATTTCCTCGATCGTTTGCTCCCTTGATCTCCCTTTACTTCCGTCAGTTATAAAGACGATATGCACCGGATTTCCAACTTCAATATGCTTTACGATCGTTCCACCTGGTCCAATAATCTCATCATCTGGATGTGGGGCCAGAACTAGCACCCGCTTCCCTGTTGTGATTTTCATCAGCTGTGGCCGTTTATGTGTATCACTAAACGCTTCAAGAATTCGTTGCATAGACAACTTCCTTACTTTCCTTTTTCGTTAAATGGGCATTTGGGCGAAAATAAATCTCTTGTTCAGTACATGTTGGCTCTTGTTTCATGACAATCCGGTATAAATCAGACATTGAAATTTTCCCTGTTACATAATCAACATAAGCTTTAACTTCCCGTTCAAATGCTGATTTTTTATAAAAATACAAAACATTTTCAAGTAGTTGGGGACGATTAATTTGCTTTCGGTGATCAAGATGAAAGGCTTTCGCTTCATCTAAATAGCGGAATTTACCACCTGCTTGATGAAACCGAAACGCGAGCTCATGATCCTCGACACCCCAGCCTTTAAACCGTTCATCAAAGCCATTCACTTGTTTAAACATTGAAATCGGAAAGGAAACATTCGCTGCAACCATACATACCCAAGACAATGCAGCTTGCTTGTTGCTCCATTCATAAAAATATCGTCCGAGATTAACGAGCAAGTCCTCCTCCTGGAGATTCGCTAATGTAGCAAAGTCAGCACCAGCATGCTTTTCTGCAATAAATCTCTCTACTTTATCACTAGAAATATTTAAGATTTCACCTATATAAATACCTTCTTGCTCCTGCTGTGCAGCTAAATGGTGCTCGATAAAACGAGGAAGGACGACCATATCATCATCTAAAAAGAGCACATATTTTGAACGAGCCTGCTGCATCCCTGTATTTCTCGCAGCACTTCTTCCCCTATTTGCTTGGTGAATAACCTTCAACCAGTCATAGTCAAGCTGCTCCAAAAATAACCTTGTCCCATCTGTAGAACCATCATTCACAACATAAACAGTTGTGTCTCTTAAGCATGATTGCTTAGCTAATGCACCTAGCGTTTCCTCTAATCTTTCTCTCTGGTTATACGTTGGAATCACAATGCTTAACAACGAAATCACTCCCATTTGAAGAGTAAACTACCCAATATAAAGCTCGCAAAACCCCAAAACAGCAAAATTAAGCTAGACATCATCAAAGTAACTGGCTCGATGGCAGCTCCTAAAAATAGGCTGCGGAGCATTTCAACTAACGGTGTTAAAGGTAAAAAGGAAACGATGCTTTGAACAGTCTCAGGCAAAATTGTTAACGGGATAAAGATTCCACATATAAATGCCATTAAAAAATTCACTGATTGCGAAAGGATGTTTCCTGCCTCAGGAGATTTTAAAACACTCGCAATAAGCAAGCCTAAGCTTAAAAAAACAAACCCACCTAATATAATGAATAGAAACTGGGTATACCAAAACTCAAATTGTAACGGGACACCTAAAATAACCCTTCCAAATACGATTAGAACTAGAGTTGAGAAAAGCACCATGACTAATCGACTTAAAATATGGCTTAAAATGACTTGCCACGGCTTAATTCCACTAATTTTAAGCCTTCGCAAAATTTGCTTACTCCGATCCTCCAGCAATGAAGTACCACCGAATAGACCAATTTGCATAATCGTCAAACCGATCATCCCGGGCATAATAAAATCGATTGGCTCTATTTTATGGACTCCCTCATATGTAACAGAATCCATTATTCGCTCGCCGATATTTGGCGTAATTGCTTGTTGAATGTTTTTCACCCATTTTTCTTCCTCTTTCAAATAATGAAAATCGACTCTTTCCTCTGTGATAGATACCAATATTGAGATATTGCCATTTTCTAGCTCCGTCTTCCCTTCATTGAGCGTCATATCCTCATCGATCATTGTTCGCGGAAAGGTCATAAGTTGATCCGTTAACAGCTTTGAATTTTCTCCCTCGGCTAAAATCACCATATCGTGTTGGTTTCCAACGTTAGGCACAACATAGCCAAACAGCAGGACGAATAAAAGTGGAAATGCGAGAAACCAAAATAATGTCATTTTATCCTTAACTAGTAACGAAATATACGCTTTAGTAAGTGCAAATACACTTTTCATTCTCTTAACTCCTTACCTGTTAATTGGATGAAAAGATCCTCTAAATTTGCTTCTTTTATGACGATTGATTTCAGTTCAAGCTCGTTTTCCTCAATTTGCTTCATCACTTTTTGAAATGCTTCATCGATTTCATCCGTCTTAATCACGACCTTTTCATCATCCCTAACAATGATTGCACTTAAATGTTCAACATTCAGAAATGGATAAATATCAGGAGTTGTTTCAATAACGATCGAAAATCGTTTATCAATCTGGTTTAATAAATGATCAACTGTATCAACAAAAAGAAGCTTTCCTTCATTCATAATCGCCACGCGATCACATAATCTTTGTGCTTCATCCATGAAATGAGTCGTTAACAAAATCGTTTTTCCCTTTTGCTTTAAACTGAGAATAATATCCCATAATAATCGTCTTGATTGAGGATCTAAGCCTACGGTTGGTTCATCCAAAATTAAAATCTCGGGGTCGTTTGCTAATGAAAGGCTTAGTGACAAACGTTGTTTTTGTCCCCCTGATAGACTTTTTACCTTTTGATTTAAAAAAGCCTCCAATTTTGTTAAGTGGATATGCTCATCAATAAATGCCTTTCGATTATGAAATGATAAAAATAAATTCAGCGTTTCCTTTACAGTTAAATTCCCGTACAGCTCTGCTTGCTGTAGCTGGACTCCTAAATAATTGTAGCGATCCTTGTCCGTCATTTCTTTCCCGTTAATCGTCACGACGCCACCAGTCTTTTTTTTAAGACCAGCAATGATTTCGATCGTTGTTGATTTCCCCGCACCATTTGGCCCTAAAAAACCAAAAATCTCACCCTTTTTAATATCGAATGAAACATGATCAACAACTTGTTTCGACGCATAGGCCTTAGAGATATTTTTTACACTTAACATCACCATCGATTTTCAAGCTCCTTATCTCCACATATCCGTTATCTCTTTTAATCTTGTTATTGCCCGAATTTCCTTCTCATAAATTTCGTTCGTTAATCTTTCGTTTGCCTCATTCCCTGAGAATAGCCCTTTTATTGGATCGTGACTACCCTCATGTAATAAATTCGCTAGCTCTGACCACAGTGATGCTAAAACTAAATACTCCTTTGATAGCAAGTTAAGCCTATCATCATGGAGCAAATATGCAGCCTTCTTAAGAAACCGACTAAACATTTTCCGGAAGGCACCTTTCCCTGTCCCACCGATCTCTAACGAAATATAGGAAGCATATGCCAGCTTTACTCTTGCTTCCTCATTAAAAAGATAGTGCCAATTTGGCGATTCTCTTAAAAATGCTTTTAATCCAGATACACCGTGAAATTTGTTCCATGGCGAAAGCATGCGAAAGACATTCATTTCTATACCCTTTTTAATCGCTTCTTCAAGTGGAAAAATGGATATAGGAAACTCAAATTCATACCATAAATTACACGCAGGTGCTAGCCCATTAAATGAGTTCCAAGCTTGATAAAATGCTTCCCTTTTCATCCGCTTTGGCTCGACCCATAAATACTCGTATAGGATAATTTCATCCGATGCTTGATCATACCCGCCAAATACCGCTTTATGCCCGCCGTGTGACGATGTCTCAGGCCACATTAATGCTTGAGTTAAATATGGTAGCTTACTAATATCTAAATCAACAATCACTGGTTGATTTTCCGAAAAACGCTTCAACACCTTATCTAAGGCAACATCGCTATTAGGATGCTGACAAAGTCTTGCGGAAATCCCTAACATTTCACAAAGGTTAAGCTCAAGGTCATCACTGCGGCCAAAAACAAGAAATTGCTCTAATTTCCTGCCTCTTGTGTACGTAAAGCCGAGTCCGCTCCCAATACCGAAGCAAAGCTCTTCGGAAATCTCAATGCCTTTATGATGAAGAATATTGGTCATTGCCGTTGTTATACAATGTATGCCTCTATCATGCTTATACGGAGGAGGATATGTTGTAGACAAGCTGCTCTTCCTCCTTTCTTTTCATGCTCTCTTTTAGCAGCATGGTCACTTCCTCTTCTAATGATAAAATCTGTTCCGTCACTTCTTGAGGAAATCGACCCTTTCTCATCTCATTTAGGCAAAGCCTCCACTGAAGGGATAGCCTTTCATATATAGAAGCTGCTTCTTCAATAGCTCGGCTTTCAAGCTGATTACTAGCCTCCCTTAAAAAGGCTGCATACCATGCTCGTCCAAAGTCATCAGCTAAAGAGCTTGCATAGGAAAATACATCGTGCCACGATTTAGCGTTTGGATCTTTAGCAAAATCGTGAAAGAACTGTTCCATATTTTGCTTTGGCGTACCAAAGGATTGCCACCCTGCCTCAACACGATGAATTTGCCTGCTTAATGAATGCTTATAAATCCAGTTAAGCGAGATATCTTTACTCGGAAAAATGAGATCAACCCAACGATTACGATACCTGGTTATTGCTTCAAGAAATTTGTTCCTGTCCACGACAATAGCTTCGTTTTCACTATGAATCCTACATTCTACGCCGCTCTCATTGATATGAGTCACCAAGCATTTCGTAACAGGCTCAATATCTTCATAAAATATCTCCTCTGTAAAACGATAACTGCTCGGGAAAAGGCTTTGCGGTACAGTTACTAAAACCGGTGCTTTCCAAACAGATAAATAGTCTGCCATTTCAATCAGCGCCTGCTCTCCTGTCGCTGAGAATCGACGGTTAATCCACGTACCCGTACTCGTCGCTAAATCTTGTAAACTATTTAAAGAGTGGGTTGCAACTACAATCCTATCCTCCCCTGCTGACTTATATATAAATCCAGGTCCAGATGAGATGCTAAATAGAAAAGCTTCGGAAATTGATAGCTTAGTCAGCTTGCCAAACTGCTGTTGCTGAAATAGGAATAATGTCTTTAATAGACTTAGCTGTGGATGACAGCCTTTTTCATGATGAACTCGATCATTTGTTATGAAAACCACTTTTTCGATACCTCATCTAATAGCTGAATCGCTTCATTTTCCATTATTAAAATCTCATCTGTTAACAATTTGAATTCTAATGAGGAAAAGACACTGTATTCCTTCGCATGATAGCCGTTCATCATCATATCGATAAGAGCATCCCACTTTTTAGCAAGCTTGCGATACATATTTGATGCTTGTACTAATTGTGGTTCATTTAAATGATCATCTGCTTCTCGTAAAAATCGGGCATACATTTTCCGAAATAACCCGCCGCCTGAAATGCTATTTTGAATAAATGCTGTGAAAATACTAAGCTCTAAACGATCTTTATCTAAAATACTTGGCCACTTCATAATTTCCTCATGCCAAACGCGCAGTCCTGGAAGCCCACTCCACTCCTTGTCTGTCCCATATAAGGAAAACGCTGGATATTTCATTAATTGGACATTCTTTCGAATAGCCATTTTAATCGCAACAGAAATATCCTGAATTTGCTGCGGTGGATCAATATAAAACCATTCATTTTCAGAAGGATATAAATCGGCAGAGGCTCTAATCATATGAAACGCATCTAACGGAATTGTTACAGGCTCTTCGATAACATTTTCAACGATAACCGCTTCATTTCTTTCCTCGTTATAGCCAATTAATATTGCCTTATGTCCTCCCATTGAATAGCCAAATTGCTCGGCAATCGGATTTGTATCGTGAATTTTTGAAACATCAATATCACATGCAACAGGTATATCACGATCGATTAATTCCTTTACAGTTTTCCAAGCAATCTCTTTATCATGTGTTCTTTTCAAGGTAATCTTAATACCTAGAACACTGCATAGCTCAACAAAAGGAGTTTCCGTTCGTCCTGTAATTACCGTTAGCGGTGCACGATATTGTCTATCAACAACCTCTTCTCCGCCATGATGGTAAACGAAATGCAAGCCACTGCCTAAGCCAAAACACATAGGCTCCGTAAACATAAAGCCATTATATTCAAGCATATCTCGGATAGGTGCCGAACCGCAGTTCAATCCTAAACGATGTGTTTCAAACTCTATTAACTTACTCATCCGAAACTTACCTTCTTTCTTCTTTTTATTGAACGGATTACTTTTGTTAAATAATAAGCTCTTTCTTTTCTCTTTTCTTAATTAAAGAAATGCCCGATTTTTTCATGTCAGAATGCTTTCACTTTTCTTCATAGCCTCTAAAACAACCTTTAATGCCTGTAAACCATCGTTTCCTGTTACAGGTGGAGCTTGATGCTGAACAATGCTATCTATAAAAGAGGAAACGACCTGACTTCTTCCTGGAAGCTGTTTTTCATAGGAAAGCAATGATGGAATATCATAGTTGAGTGCTGTTCCGTCGGAAAATTTGATGATAAGTGGATATGTTGGGTCATTTTCAATATGAATCGTCCCCTTTTCACAATGAATCACTGTGGAAAAGTCGGGATGAACATAGCTCCAGCTTGCGGTTACTGAACCAATTACTCCATTTTCCATTTTCAAGGAAAGAAGTGCATTATCCTCAAACAGACTATTATCCTTAGCAATTGATCCTGTTATTACATGTGCCTCACTCACTTCAACTCCGAGAAGAAAATGAAGTAAATCGACTTTATGAATAGCCAGGTCACCTAAAACACCAAAGCCCTCCTCCTTTGAAAGCATATAAAAGGATTTCTCCCCATCGATACTCCAATTTTCCGGGCCGTTATGACCAAAGGTTGATTGAAAGGAGTAGACCTTTCCTAACTCACCTCTATCTAACCATTCCTTTGCTTTAACATGTGAGGGAACAAATCGCTGATTATGAGCAACCATTAAATTCACACGATTTTCCTCTGCAGCCTTGACCATTTCTCGGGCATCTTCTACGTTTGTAGCAATCGGCTTTTCAACTAAAATATGCTTTCCGGCATTTGCAGCATCAATTGCTACCATTGCATGCAGATGGTGTGGTAAACAAATAATGACAGCATCTAACTCAGGACTTGCTAACATTTCATGATAATCAGTAAATGCTTTTGTTTTATATGCTCTAGCAAATCGTTGCACCCGCTCTCCATTTACATCACAAACACCATAAATCGTTACATTCTCATGTTCCTTACATTCAGGAAGATGACGGATTTTTGCAATAGCACCACAGCCAATGATCCCAACTTGTACAGTTTTCATATCACTTCCTCCTCCCGTTAGCTGCTATAGTAATATTGTCTAAGCTCCTGAATTTTGCTTGTTCTCGTCTCCTTGAGCTCACCGTCTCGTAAAATGAGCTGCTGATTTGCGATCGAGGCAATTTCTAGATCATGTGTGACAATAATGATCGTTTTTCCCTGCTTATGTAATTGTTTAAATATGTCAATTACTTCAGCACCTGATTTACTATCAAGACTTCCTGTCGGTTCATCGGCAAGAATGACCTCTGGATTTTTGGCAATTGCACGGGCAATCGATACACGTTGCCTTTGACCACCCGATAAATCCGCAGGATAATGATGTAGATGAGATCCTAACCCTACACTTTGTAAAGCATGAATAGCAGCCTCTTTTCTTCGCTTCTTATCCGAGCGCGAAAAATACAACTGAAGGGCAACATTGTCTAGCACATTCATTACAGGGACTAAATGAAAGCTTTGAAAAATAAAGCCAATTTGCTCTGCTCTCATTTTCGTCTGTTGTTTATTTGTCAATTGGCTAATTTGTGTACCATTAAACGATAGTGAGCCACTTGTTGGATTGTCGATCATTCCGAGCAAATTTAACAGCGTACTTTTCCCTGAGCCTGATGTACCAATTATTGCTGTAAATGACCCCTTTTCAATCGTAAAACTAACATTTTTCAAAGCGGGTACATCCACTTTTCCCATCTTGTACGTTTTCGATAATTCGTTTGCCTCAAGTAAGTAGTTATTCATAACGCAGCGCCTCCTGTGGTTGAATATTTACTGCCTTTAAGCTTGGATATAAACTTGATAGTACGCCGACAAGAACCGCCATCGCTAACGATGTTATCCCAATTTCAGCCGTCATAAATTCCGGTGCGGAAAAAATAAAACGGAGAATACCATATCCACCTAATACACCGAGCACACCACCTAGCAGGCTCATACAGAGAGCCTCAAAGATAATAAACTTCGTAATATCTGCCTTTTGAGCCCCTAGCGCCCGCATAACCCCGATTTCCTTCGTGCGTTCCATAATGGCAAGCGTCATAACAATTAAAATAACAATGATCGCAACAACAATGACAGTTATTAAAATCGTACTCATAAACATCTTTGTTCCTTGAAGCGATTGATTAATATTTTCAGAAATATTCCCTTGAGTCATGACTTCGACCCCTTGATAACCTGATTCAATTTTCTCTGAAACTCTATCAATATCATCGATTTTATTCATTGTTAATAGCAAAGTAGAATACGTGTTTTGCAATGAAAAAACATGTTGCAGCTCGTCAATAGAAGCAAGCACCATTGGATCTGTTACGCGGTTCCCCTCCTCTAGAAGACCTGTAACTTCAAAAGATTGACCGGAAATTTCAATTTTATCCCCCACTTTGTCAACCTTATAAAACTGCGCTGCTGTTGCTCCAAGAACAACTTGCTGCTCGCCCTCCTTCAGCTCTAAAGCACCTTCCTTTACCTTGACCTCTTCACCTGTGTATGCCATTTCCTTACCTGCTTCAACCCCAACCGCTAACGCCTGTGATGGCATATTCGGTGCTGTTGGTCCAGCAATCTCTCTAAAAATAATCGGGGTGCTTAGCTCTTGGTTTACATCTGACTGCAAATCCTTTAAGATGTCATCACCGGTTTGGCTTGAAATCGTACTGCTCATTGGCGGGAATTCAACACCACTGCTAGCAGAAGCATTAATGTTTTTCACGTACATTTGGCCAGCATACTTGGCCATTTCCCCCTCTAAATCAGCAATCGTATAATTTATAATTGAATTGATTACCGTAAACATTTGGATACAAACACAAATCCCTAAAATCGTTAAAATCGTGCGAACTTTCCTTTTACGAATATTTTGAATGACATAATTAAACATACAAACCTCCAGTTTTTAGAAAAGCAATAGCACCTTATTTAGTAGTACCACTAGCTCAAAAAAGCACTGCACAGCAATCACTTTTGACACTTTACACAATGTAAGAGGCATGCTTTTTATGAATTTTCTCTAATGCTTGTACCCACTCATTTGGATAACGAAGCAGCAGCCTACCTGATTCATTTACGAATGCATGCTCTGTACATCCTTCAAATAGCTTTTTACCCGTCTTTTGATCTCTCATTTCATAAATAAATGTTGCGATTGCTTCCTCGCGCTCTACTAGCTTTAAATAAATGACGATGCTCTGACCTAACAACGCTGAACGGATATATTTACAGTCAAGCTTCGTGACCGGTAAAAAGATTCCCATCGATTCAAAATCTTGAAAGGTAAAGCCGAGCATTTCTTTTGCAAATTGAAACCTCGCGATTTCCATCCAATAAATATAGTAACTATGATGAACAATTTTCATTGAATCCACTTCATGAAATTGCACAGTAACCGTCGTTGAAAAACCGTCTCCTAAATTCATATACACCAATCCTTTACACACCATTTACCTTTCCAATAAGAATCGATGCCGTATTTCCACCGAATGCGAACGAATTTGATAAAGCATACTGAATTTCCCCCTCACGAATATCGTTCGGAACAAAATCAAAGCTGTTATCAATGCTTGTTTCAAAATTAATCGTTGCCGGAATAAACTGATGCTTAATCGCCAATGTGCAAACAATCGCCTCGATCGCACCAGCAGTTCCTAACGTGTGACCAAATTGTGATTTAGATGAACTAATCGGAATCGTTTCCGTTTTTTCACCAATTAACTCTTTAATCGCCTTAATTTCCATTTTGTCGTTATAAGGTGTTCCAGTTCCATGAGCGTTAATATACGAGACATCTTCTATCCTTACATTCGCCTCTCTTAATGCAGCGTTCATCGAACGGATCGCCCCTCCACCATTCGGGTCGGGAGATGTAATGTGATACGCATCATTGCTAATTCCATATCCTAAAAACTCCGCATAAATTGTTGCTCCTCTTTCTATCGCAGCGTCCATTTCTTCAAAAATAAGAAAGGCGGAAGCTTCACCTAATGTCAGTCCATCACGATGCTCATTAAATGGTTTTGTCACTTGTGGTGAAAGTGAGCGAAGGACAGAAAAGCCGCTAAACGATATTGTAGAAAACGGGTCGACTCCACCAACTAGCATCGCCTTTGCTCTTCCTTCCCGAATAAAGTCAGCACCGATTCCTAATGCATTTCCCCCAGCCGCACACGCTGTAACAACCGTCGAATTTGGCCCTCTAAAGTTAAAATGCCGGCTTAATGAGCCAGCTAAGCAAGCTGTCGGTACATTAAGAAGAAGCTGATAATCAACGATTCCCCGCTCTTTTTGCCAAAGATAATACTTTTCCCTTGAGCCCACTCCTCCTAAGGATGTCGCAATTGATACGCCTATTTCTCTTGGCTTATAAACGTTGCGTATCCCTGATTCGCTAACCGCTTCTACTGCAGCGACAATCCCTTTCTGAACAACCTCATCTTGATAGGTCTCATCTTCATGTAAATCAACCGGAAGAATTTCCGCACCTTTTTTTACAGGGTAATCTGTAACATCAAATGATGAAACATCACGCGCCCCAAGCTTACACTCCATTAACCCTTGTAAAAACTCATCCTTTCCATTTCCAATTGAAGAAAGCACACCAATTCCCGTAATTGCAATTCGTTTCACCATTTACACCTCCAGTTATTTCTCCTAATCTTTTTTCTAAAGATTTCCCTTTTGTTTTCCTTCATACAAAAAAGGCTGACTTAACTATGTAATCGAAACATAGCAGCAAGCCTTTTTTAGCAAACGCTTATTTAGGTAGCTTTAAATTAATTGACTGTTTTTCTCACGAATAAATTCACAAATTGTTTCAATTGTATTCAACACTTCATACTCATCATCACCAATCGTTACATCGAATTCTTTTCCAATCGCAATAACTAGCTCTAAAGAATCCAATGAATCAAGACCTAATCCATCACCAAATAATGGTTCACTATCAACGATTTCTTCTGGTGTAACCTCTAAATCTAAACGATTAATAATGCATTCCTTTACTCTGTACTCTAATGTTTTTTCAGCTGTCATATGAAACTCCTCCTAAAATAAATAGTCTAAATATTGAAAAAATATAATATAGGAATCCGTTTCATTTATTCAGATAGAAAGTAGAAACGGTTGCCTTGATTAACATTTACACAGATAAGCCGCCATCTATCGCAAAAATTTGTCCTGTTACATATTCGGCTTCATCTGAGGAAAGAAAGGTAACAAAGTTCGCAATCTCTTCAGGACGCCCAAATCTTTTTAATGGAATTGAATCACGATATTCCTCAAGCATTCTTTCAGGAAAATCTCCCGTCATATCTGTTTCAATAAATCCTGGAGCAATCGAATTCACTAAAATATTGTAAGGTGCAAGCTCCTTCGCTAATACCTTCGTAATTCCATTTAACCCTGACTTACTAGCAGCATATGCAGCTTGTCCTGCAATCCCACTTATACTAGCAACCGAGCTAATATTGATGATTCTGCCGCGTTTCTTTTCAATCATCGGTCTTAGTACAGCCTTTATCCCTAAATATGCACCTGTTAAATTCGTTTCAATCGTTTGATTCCATTCATCAGGCTTTGTCATCATCAAATATTTTGGAATTAAAATGCCCGCATTATTGACTAATACATCAACTGTCCCGAAATGCTCAATAGCATTTTCAACCATTTGCTTCATATCCTCTGCATTAGCTACAGAGCCTTGATGTAAAATCGCTTCTCCGCCATTTTGTTTTATTTTTGCTAATGTTTCTTCAGCACCTGCATGGCTGTTGTGATAATTAATGACTACGCTAAATCCTTTATTCGCTAGAGCGATAGCAATTGCTTGCCCTATTCCCCTTGATGCTCCGGTTACAATCGCGACCTTTTTCTCGTTCTTCATGTCCTTCATACTCCTTTAATCATTCCACTTTTTAATAATGAGAGCGATATGATTTCCACCTATCTCATTGTTGAGCAATAATGCTTCATTTATTTCGGTATGATTGTTAAGCAGGTGAATGGCGCTAATAACGCTTAATACACTAGACGCTCCAAATGTTTCACCTAATATATGCTTTGGATAAAAAATCTCTAATTTCGGATATGTATGTTTCAATGACTGCATGACATTCTCTTCAAGCCTGTCAACGATTTGCGATCCATTTGTAGATGACAATACGAGAAGATTCTCTTTTTCACGGTTTAGGGAAATTTCACTTACTAGCTCTTCATAAATAAGGCTTGTTGCATCAGCCCCTTCAAACCAAAGATTCATTGTAGGTTCAGATCCTATCGCATAATCTCCAATCTCAGCATATATTTGTGCTCCCCTTCTTGTTGCATGCTCGAACGTTTCCAAGATAAGAACACCAACACCTTCACCAAAAATAACCGGACTACCTAATTCCTTGTATGCCTCCATTATGTTTTCATTCAACTCATCTGCTCCTGCCACGATTATTCTTTCTGCTTCACCTTTAGTAAGCAGGCTAACCGCATAAGGAATCGCCGACAAACCAGCTATAGTTGAGGTTGGCCCCTTCATTTTGAATGTTATAGACACATGTCCCTGTGCGGAATTAACGACTGTATTTGGAAACAATCTCGGACTTGCAAAGGCAGGTCCACTTTCGACAAGCTCCTTCGTATATCTATTTGTCGATTCCCATGGCCCATATGTTGTATTCATGATATAGCCTGTTTCCTCTAAATCATCTACATTGAGACTCGCATCCTCTAAAGCTAGTTGCACTGCAGCTATATTTATTTTGGCAAACCGGTCCATATTACGTGTTTTAAATGGCACCAGATGCTCCGCAAGCTTCGAATCATCAATCCGATAGCCTGTTAGCTCAACCTGTTGTTCTGAAGAAATCCATCTCATAGCATTGCGATTTTCAACGCTCATTAACCCTTGAGCCAAGCTCTCATGTCCGAATCCGAGATGGGTAACTGCTCCTAAACCAGTGATTACAACCCTTACCAAGCGGAATCCCTCCTATAACGACAATTTGTGTAGCAGCTTTTCTTTATTCCTTCTTTTTGTTTACCGCATTAACGCGACAAAAGAACTAGAAAAAATAAAGAAAATCATGGAAAAACAGGATTAATTCCTTATACAGAAAAACCCTAGAAAAAAAGATAATAAAATAGTATGAGTAAAAGATAGAGAGCGATGTTCATACTTCATCATTTGATAAGAATCTTGGTTTTCTCTCATCTATTTTTAAATTACCACAGGATTTTACATTTACCTATTGATAAAGTGATCGCAATTGGCTACTGGATAAATGGGGTCTTTTTTCAAACTTTCTCAAGTCGAAAAAGGAGGAGTCATGGTGACTGGTAGTCGTATTAAATACTATCGAATGAAATCTGAACTCACCCAAGAAGAATTATGCAGAGGTATTTGTTCTCCATCTTATTTAAGTAAAGTAGAAAATAATAATATGGAACCAAGTGATGAAATTTTAAGATTATTATGTGAGAGAATGGGGATATCTCCAACTGTGGTTGTAGAAGAAGACATAAAGCTGCTTGAGAAGAAACTTGATGATTGGTATGACAAAATGAAAAGGGATTGCTCAACTGTTAAGTTGACTTATGATGAGATTGCTAAACAATTCCATCATATCCAAAACCCCTATTTGTCATCGAAATATGAATTATTTCAAATCAAGTATTTTCTTATAACCAATCAATATGAAACAATTCTTCAACATATAAAGGAATTGGACAGGTTTCAAGCTTTTTTATCAACTGAGCTTTTATTTTATTATCACTATTTTGTTGGTTGTGCTTATTATTACATGAACAAGTTGACTGAATCCGAGCAACACCTTACTTTGTCATTGCAAAAACTCCAACTAATTCCAAAAAACAAAGATTTGTTCCAATTTGAATTAGCGGACGTTTATTATCACTTATCCCTCTGTCACGGAAAGCTTTGTCATACACATCGAACGAGGGACTTCGCCTTTAAAAGTCTTGAAATCGTTGATAAGCTGCTTGATTACAAGAAACAAATTAAGCTTTATATTGTGCTAGGAATTAATGAAGGAAGAATCAAAAATTTTAAAAACTCCTTAGACTATTACGAGCGCGCACTTAAGATTGCTAAGCTTTCCCACATACATCACTATCTTGGTAACATTCATCACAATATAGGATACCTTTATAGCCTTCAAGGAAGAGCTACAGATGCAATTCGATATTATTTAGAAAGCCTACACTATACACCGACGGAAAAGGTAGAAAGCTTAATTTCAACCTATTACTGCCTCGCCAAAGAATACAAACGATTAAATCAGCCAGAAAATATGCACAAGATGATAAATAAAGGAATGGATTTATTAAAAAAATATCCATTACAAGACTATGAATATCATTATAAAATGCTTTACTTAACCGAAAGAGATGATTTATCAAGCGAGAGAAACTTCATTAAACATGAGGTCATTCCATACTTTCGTGAAAAGCAACAATGGAATTATGTTGTTGAATATGCGGAAATACTCGCACGTCATTATGAGGAAAACATTCTTTATAAAGAAGCAAGTAAGTATTACAAAACTGCATTTTTAGCCCAGCAAAAAATCCAGTAAGGAGCACTTATCCAATTATGTTATTAATAAATGATGAATTCTTATTTGCACGTTTATTTCGTCTTCTTTCAAGTTTAATTAATTCTCTAAAAATCCAAGTTTTCTTTCATGAAATATTTCCAGATTGACAAGTGATTCGTTATAACAGATAAGAAAACACCTTTAGCAATAATGCAGGAGGTGTTTTCTTATCTTAATCAACCTTAACTGGATTTTCATTTTTAGGAATTGAGGCTGTGAGTAAAAACCTGTCTGATATTACCTTCCACTTATTGTCTTCTAGATAAACTACATATACTTGCTCATTCAGCTTCCCATTTATCTTCGTCTTAATCGAAGTAATCGCAACCGTTTCTGCTATCATCTTCACTGCTGCAACATTAAACTCGAAGGATGCCGATTTCGTTGCAGCGAGCATACCATCCTGTTCTTCCTCAACGCCACCAAGCTTCTTTCCGTACATGTCCATTCCTTTTTGATTAGCTGTTTTAATACTATTTAAATAGTTGTTAATCCCATTTACAATTTCCGGCTTTACTTTTTCTGTTGTTACAACTGGCTGATGATTGTTAATGCCAGCGACGAATTTCCATTTTCCACTCACTTTGACAACTGGTGATGTTTGAACGACAATTTTGTCTGGATAATCTAATTTTGTCGATACTAAAGCTAAGTCACTTGAAGCCATTATGTAATCTGTGACCTCTGCATTCTGAAGTTGATGTTTTTGACATGTACGTTCATCTTCGTCATGCTTCAATATCTGCAAGGAAAATTGCTCCATTTTATCTATTTGACAGTTCTTTTTGGCACTTAAATAGTTCACAGCCGCTGTTAACGCGTTATTTCGAGCACTTATTGTTATCGGCTCCTCTGCCCCAACATTTTGAGGAAATCCGCATGAGAATAAAATGATGCTCCAACATAATAAGGAAATGAAAATTTTATTCATCTAACCAACCTTTCATTTTTAGATCCTCATTATGTTGTTCAATAATCTAAAAAGTATGTAAAACTACTAAAATTCTCCAAGTATATTTGTCTAGAGTTTGACAATTCCTTTTTACCTAATAAAAGGAGGCCTTTTATATTTGCTCTTTGCTTAGCATTTTTTTATGATGAAGAAAGGAAGAAAATATAAGGAGCGTATAAGAAAGATGACATATAATCAAACTGACCAAAAACAACGAAATTACACCCCATTGATTTGGGTATTATCAATTGTCATAGTCGGAGTCATTTTTGGAACCTATTTCTTGCCAAAAAGTAATGATGGAACAATCTTTGGCATTGATTTAACGGTTTTACCATTGCTAAATGCCATTTTCAACACATTTACCTTTCTCTTTCTAGTTGCAGCACTAGTTGCAATTAAAAAGAAAAACATTCCTGTACATAGACGTTTTATTGTAGCAGCCTTTACAACAACGTTCTTATTTTGCATTTCCTATTTAACGTATCATGCAATGGCTGAATCGACTAGCTATGGTGGTGAAGGAATATTAAGATCAATCTACTATTTCGTCCTTCTTACACATATCGTTCTTGCAGCAGTTATTGTACCGCTTGCCCTTATTACACTTGGACGCGGATTAAATATGCAGGTTGAAAAACACCGAAAAATTGCCCGCTGGACAATGCCACTTTGGCTTTATGTAAGCTTTACCGGCGTATTAGTATACTTCATGATTTCACCATATTATTAAAAATAATGAAAATAGGGCCAGTCCCCCAAAACTATCTGGGGACTGGCCCTTACTCTATTAAAATAATCCTAATGTATGTAGATAGACGATGATGATAACGATAGGAACGATCCATTTCATTAAGAACGTCCATATTGAATATAGGGCTGGTGAATATGTATTAGCTAAGCGAAATTGCTGTTCTACCAGGGATCTATCCATTTTATAAATAATAAAGATAGCAATAAAGAAATTACCTAATGGCAATAAAATATTGCTCACAAGAAAGTCTGTTGCATCAAAGATATTTTTCCCGAAAATCACGATATCACTTAAAGGTCCACCCATCGACAATGCGGCTGGTATCCCTGCTATAAAAACAGCAATACCTGATATCCATGATACTGATTTTCTTGATCGGTTCCTTCCATCTGTAAAGGCTGAGACGATGATTTCTAATAAACTAAACGACGACGTTAATGTTGCAAATAAAAATAACAGCAAAAATAAGCTTAAGAAAAGCTCCCCAAATGGAATTTGTGAAAAAACAGTTGGCAGGACGACAAATAATAAACCAGGTCCTTCAGTCGGTTCTAAGCCTAATGCGAAAACGGCTGGAAAAATCGCCAAGCCCGCAAGCAGTGAAACGAAAATATTCATCACAACAACTGATGATGCCGAAGACGGAATGCTCACATCTTTCCCTAAATACGAGCTGTACGTTACCATACAAGAAAAACCAACTGCAAGCGCAAAGAACGATTGTCCAAGTGCATATAAAATTCCATCGCTCGTTATACTTGAGAAATCCGGATTTAAAAAGAAACGGACTCCTTCCATTGCTCCATCTAATGTTAATGAGCGAATGACTAATACAATAAAGAAAATAAATAATAGAGGCATCATATAAGTGCTTGCTTTTTCGATCCCATTTTTTATCCCAAAAGTTAAAACGATAATATTGATCAATAAATATAAAGCTAAGCCGAGAAGAGTTATACTCGGGGAGCTCGTAACCTGCCCAAATAATTGTCCATAATTCACTCCAGTATCAATTACCTTCCCAATAACTGATAAAATGGTATAGATTAATACCCAACCACCGACAACACAATAGAATGTCAGTAATAAGAAGCAACCAACTACTCCAAGCATCCCTAATTTATTCCAACCACTTTTTGGAGCTAACCTTCGATATGCCGTTACTGCCTCACGCTTTGCCCCTCTACCAATAATAAATTCTGAAATGAGCATTGGAAGGCCAATTAAAACCGTAAACAATATAAAGAGCAAAAAGAAAGCTGCTCCACCATTCATCCCTGCAACATATGGAAACTTCCAAATCGCGCCAAGTCCAATAGCAGCTCCAGCAGACGATAAAATAAATCCGATTTTAGATGACCATTGCTCTCGTTTATCCGCCATAGCTAACCTCTCTATCCGATTCTATTTTTCTATATAACTTTTTTAATCCATTATTACTATAGTTCAAAGCAAAGCGAACTACAATAGCGAATTGTCAAATTTAGGTGGATTTTGACAATGAACCACCCTAAAAAAGCAAATAAAAAAAGAGCCATCCATTGGCTCTTTAGCTAGAATTACAATAGTAGAATTGAAAAACTATCGTTTGTTTAAATAGATTAAAGTTAGTCATAGTAAAAGTGCCTAGTATTTTAACAGCATCGCAACTAATTGGTAGCCAGCTCCAATTGTCCAAAAAAGAACATGATCGCCCCGTTGAATTCGGCCTGATGCAATCCCCTCATGTAGAGCGATAAATGGACTACTAGTACCAGTATAGCCAAATTTATCCCCAACATAAATAATTTGCTTATCCTCGAGCTGAAAATGCTCTTGTATTTTCAAAATATTCCCTAATGCAAATTGCGAAAAACAATAGGCCTTTATATCTTTTGCCGTTAGTTGATTTCGTGTAAGCAGAGTTTCAATTATTTCATACGTTGGAGGAAGGGCAATGCTACCATCAAATGGAAGCCACTTAATTAACATATTTTCAGAATCTCCTCTGACAGCTTTAGATAACCCTTCCGGCGGAAACAGAATTTTATCGCGATTAACAGAGTCCGTGAAATAAATTGCATCGATAAATCCAGTATCCTCATCTGTTTTTTCCAAAATAACAGCAGCTGCAGCATCACCATAGTTTGCATACGTAATTTCTTCTTCTTCATTGCTAATTAACGAATTATAATCAGAACCAACAATAAGTGCTGTATGTACATTAGGATTTGCCTTCATATAATATGAAGCTTGTTCAACTGCAACAGTCATTCCTGCACAATTAGCATTTGAATCCATCACAATTGTTTGATTGTCTGCTCCAATCGCATCATGGAGGAACATCGCATTTGTTGGGAAGGTTGTTTCAGGAACTTGAGTTGAAAAGACGATAAGATCAATATCTTTTCCTGACATATTCGCCCGTTCAAGGACTCTTTTACTTGCGGCAATTCCCATTGTTAATCCATTTTCCGCTTCATCCTTTATGACATATCGTTCTTTTCTTCCCATAGTTTCTAAAAAATGACGAACATCTTTCCCCTTTTCCTGATAAAACTGATGGAAAAATTCATTATCAACAATATATTCGGGATGATAGATTGCTACATCTTTTATTTTTATATGCTTCATTTTATTGAATTCTCCTCTGCCTTTTTATAGGGATTTTTATATGCAAAAACAAGGCTAGATCCTCTTATCAGCCTTGTTTTCTCATCTTTATTAGAGTTCAACAACCTCGGCATTCGTTAATCCAGAATTTCTTGCAATACGGTTTAACTGCATTTTTAAGATTGCACTTTTGTTTATCGTAAAAAGAACCTTTCCAAATCCTGATTCCTTATACATTTTAAATGAATTTTCTAATGAAGAAACCATCTCTGGCTTTAAAATATCCATAGTTGTACAGTCTACATCTAATGTATAAGCAGATGCTTCAATGGAATTAACTTTTGCTTGATAATCTTTCACGAAATTTTGGACATCCTCAGGTGTAAAGGTTCCAACAACCTTCATGTTAATTACTTTTTTTGCTGCGTTAATAACAATGCTATATTTTTCTGACACGATAAATACCTCTCCTGTTGTAATTTTTATGACTATTAAACTAGTTGTTTTTTAACTTAGGCACTTATAACTATATAAACTTTAATACTAAATGTCTAGAGTTTCGCAGTAAAAAATGAAATTATTTAATATTTTTCCATAAAAGCAATAGGAAATTTCAAGACTTTTGCACTAATTGATAAATGAGAAACCTTTCATTTTCGTTTTGTGGATATAACTCCTTTAATCGGATCTCTTGTTTTAATTCAAATACAGTTTGATTTTCGAGATAGTAAACATAGTCTTCAGATGGATAGTACAAAATTAACTCAACCTCTCTTTTATACACTTCAACTGACTTTAGAATATTTTGAATAACTTTTATAAAAATTTGTAAGGAAAACGGGTTAAAAAAATAGAAACGATTATCTTCAGGTGCCATGATATACTCTTCTGCTAAACAGCAGTAAAACTGAATTTTATCCTTTTGGTTTGCATGCTTCTTTAAGTACCTGTCACGATTAACCAATGCCTCCTGATAATACTCCTCATTCATTTCAATACCAGTAACCGCTGCTTGACACTGATCGTGAAGGAAGAAATTTAACCTCCCCTTTCCACAGCCAAAATCAACAATCTTATCATGTTTATGAAAGGTATACTGGCTAATTAACGTTTCTAACGCTTCATAGGGTGTTGCCTCATATCGATGGTAATGAAACGATTTATGAAAACCTTGTTGACTCTTTGTCGTTTTTATATTGAGTAATTTATCGTAAAGATTATCTTTCATTGCTTTGCTCCTACTTCGTATTAATGATGTTTTTATAAAATAGTTTTTTCTGTCTTTAGTGAAAAGGGAGATTTGCTCTAATAATAGATAAGATATATCAATTTGATGAAATAAACCAATTTATCGTTCAACCACGAATAGGTAAAAAATTTTTTCAAACCTTTTCTTTTATTCTATTCACTGTGGTATATTGGTTAAAATAGGATAAAGGAGTGATAGAAATGGCTGTAGAAGTGTATCTTGTTTTTAATGGAAATTGTCGAGAAGCAATTGAATTTTATGCAAAGGCCTTTAATACAGAGGCATCACAAATCATGACCTTTGGTGAATCACCACAAAATCCTGATTTCCCACTGCCAGATGAAGCAAAGGATCGCGTCATGCATGCGAGACTAACAGTCAGTGGTAGTACGATTATGTTTTCTGATACATTCCCTGGCTCACCTTTTGAAACAGGAAACAATATCACACTTGCTGTTGTAAGTAAGGATATCGATGAAATCAAAAATGCATATGAAAAGTTAAAAGAAGGCGGCAAAGTAGAAATGGAGCTCCAAGAAACGTTCTGGAGTAAATGCTACGGAAAATTAACAGATAAATTTGGCATCGGCTGGCAGCTTAGTCATGATGATGGCCGTCAACAATAAGGAAAAAGCAAGTTAATACATATGTAATAACATAAATAGAAGGATAGATATACTTGAGAAATCACCTGTATATCTATCCTTTTTCTTCATCAAAAGCCTCACTTGCCTTTAGCCGATATATTGAAACCCTACAATCCTAAAATTTGATAACCTTTCTCACATATCTTTTTATCGATTTGGAAAACTAATATAAATCGGAGGTAGTGTCATTTTAAATTAGTTATTTTTCTCTTGGACCAGTTTGTACTTATTCAAATGACATTCTTTTTATCCCTACATGGTATCAAAGGCTTTTTTAGACTAATTAAACGTTTGATTCTTTACATTAAGGCTTACGAAATGAATACAAAAAGGATTTTTTCGTATTTACATTCAAAAAGAACTTGAGCGCTATTTACATGAAATGCGCCTCCGATTCGTTTTGAAACTCCATAGACAATATGTAAATTTTGACGACAATTGGAGGTATTTCCTTTGGAATCTTTAATAAAGCAAAGAAAAACCCGTTAACTGCTTCAGAGGTATCTGCCCTTTGGCTTCAATATATGGGTGATAGCATGGCGATTTGTATTTACAAGTATTTTCTTAAAATTGTTGAAAATTCTGATATAAAACCTATTTTAGAATCAGCATTGAAGCTAGCTGAAGGTCATATATCTAAAATCGCCAATATTTTAAAAGATGATCATTTCCAGGTCCCAATAGGATTTACAGATGATGACGTAAATCTTAATGCCCCACGACTATTTTCTGACCAGTTTTTACTCTTTTATTCTTACATTATGACAATACACGGGATAACTGCTTATAGCTTAGCGATTACAACATCAGAGCAACAGGATATCCAAGATTATTTTCTTGAAAGTACGGTAACATCTAAAGAATTGTTTCAAAAAATAGTGGAATTGGCTAAAACACAGCCAATGTTTTCAAGTGTTCCAACTATTCCATCTCCACATAGGAATGAGCTTGTAAATTCGACAGGAATTATTTCTAATTTAATAGGTGATAAAAGAGCACTTAATAGCTCAGAAATTAGTAACCTTTTCTTTAATGCAAAGAAAACTGGGTTTATTAGGTCGTTAAGCTTAGGATTTAGTCAAGTTGCAGAGAACGAAGATGTTCGTAATTTCATGTTAAAAAATGTGAAATTAGCAGGGAAAGATGCTGATAGCTTCAACAACCTTTTAAAACAAGAACATTTGCCAACACCTGAAAGCTGGGATGCGGAAATTACTGATTCTACTATAAGTCCATTTTCAGATAAATTGATAATGTTTCACGCAGCGTTTTTAGTGAATGCAGCACTTTCCTATTATGGTGCTGCGATCGGGTCCAGATTAAGATCAGACATTATTTTAAATTACAGCAAAGTATTTACCCATGCAATGGAGGCTGGAACCCTTTGCTACAATATTATGGTAAAACATGGATGGTTAGAAAAACAGCCTGAAGCAATTGACAGAAAAGCTGTTGCACAAGACTCATAGTAATGCAACTGAATATATACAAAAGGCAGTAGAACGAATTCTAACTGCCTTTTTAAATCCCAAAATCTATTATAGCTCTGCACCGTTTGATTCAATGACCTTTTTGTACCAATCATAGCTTTTCTTTTTATATCGTTTTAACGTGCCATTTCCATTATTATCTTTATCAACATAAATATAGCCATATCGTTTTTTCATTTCTCCGGATGAAGCACTTACGATATCAATTGGTCCCCAGCTTGTATAACCAATGATTTCGACCCCATCCTTTATCGCCTCACCCATCTCAGCAATATGCTTTTTCAAATAATCAATACGATATTCGTCATCCACTTCGCCTGTAGCTGACAATTCATCGACAGCACCTAGTCCATTTTCAACAACAAATAGCGGCTTTTGGTAACGATCATACAATTGATTTGCCGTAATTCTAAAGCCTTTCGGATCGATTGTCCATCCCCACTCTGATTTCTCTAAATAAGGATTTTCAACAGATGCGAAGACATTTCCAGCTGTTTGTTTGCTTAAGACTTCAGGATCAGTGCTTGTTGCACGGCTAGCGTAATAGCTAAAGCCAATATAGTCAACCGTATTCGCCTTTAGTAGCTCTTCATCTCCTTGTTCCATCTCAATCGTTAGGCCGTGATCTTCAAAAAATCGTTTCGCATAACCTGGGTATTCCCCACGTGATTGAACATCGATGAAAAAGAACGACTCACGGTCACGTTCCATCGCATCAAAGACATCATCTGGATGACAAGTATATGGGTATGTCATTCCTGCGGCAAGCATACATCCAATTTTTGCATCTGGAATCATCTCATGACATGCTTTAACAGCAAGCGCACTCGCAACTAATTGGTGATGTGCTGCCTGGTATTGAATTTGCTTCTTATTTTCTCCTTCTTTAAAGACAAGACCAGCACCTACGAAAGGTAGATGTAAAAGCATATTAATTTCATTAAATGTCATCCAATACTTTACTTTGTTTTTATAACGTTTAAAAATCGTTTTTGCATATGTTTCAAAAAATGTGACAAGCTCCCTGTTTCTCCAGCTGCCATATTCCTTCACTAAATGGACTGGGACATCAAAATGTGCAATCGTTACTACCGGCTCAATACCATGCTTTAATAATTCATCAAATAAATCATCATAAAACTTCAGACCTGCTTCATTTGGCTTCTCATCATTTCCATTTGGGAAAATCCGTGCCCATGCAATTGATACACGCAATGCTTTAAAGCCCATATCAGCAAAAAGAGCAATATCCTCTTTAAAGCGATGATAAAAATCAATCGCTTCGTGTGACGGGTAAAATTCCCCCTCAATCGGTGTAAATGATTCTAAATTACCTAACATAATCTCAAAACGTTTTGGACCTGTTGGCAAAAGGTCAACTGTTGTTAAGCCTTTTCCTCCCTCAAGATAAGCTCCCTCTGCCTGGTTAGCTGCGATCGCACCACCCCAAAGAAAATTTTCAGGAAATGTTGATTTTGACATATTTATTACCTCCGTTATGTAAGAAAGGAAGCATAACGTTAATCGCTTCCTTTCTATTTAGTTCTAGTTTATTTTGCAACTAGCTCAAATAGTTGTTCTCCAACCTTTGTCTGTTTACCACCTAGTGTCACTACATCGAATTTATCTTGGTTTGTCACAATAACTGGCGTTGTTACCTCATAGCCAGCCTTTTGAATCGCATTGATATCAAACTCAATCAATAGCTGTCCTTTTTCAATTCTAGAGCCTACTGTTGTATGTGTAATAAAATGATTACCATTTAGCTGAACAGTGTCGAGTCCAATGTGGATTAAAATCTCTGCACCATTTTCAGTTGTAATTCCAATCGCATGCTTTGTTGGGAATAGTGCAGCAACCATACCTGAAACAGGGGCATATAATTTCCCTTCTGTCGGAACAATGGCAACACCTTTTCCTAATGCACCTGATGCAAATGCTTCATCACTTATTTCACTTAATACTTTGACTTCACCAGCTAATGGGCTAGTAATCATTTCATTTTTTACTTCAATAACTGCTTCCTTCTTTTCATGGGCTTTCGTTTCACTAGTTTCTTGAGTTTTATCTTTACTCATACCGAATAACAAAGTTAAGATGAACGCTACTGCAAAACCAGCTATAATGGCGATAACTGAGCCCCAGAATGCAAGATTTAACCCTTCTGTTGGGTGAATATAAGAAGGAATACCGAAAATACCTAGTCCACCAATAATAAATCCTTGGGTTCCAAACAAACCAATAATTGCTCCACCTATTGCTCCACCGATACAGCTAATAATAAATGGCTTTTTAAGTGGAAGTGTAATACCGTAAATTGCCGGTTCAGTAACACCAAAAATACCTGAAATAAATGCTGGGATACTTAATGATTTTAGCTTTTGTTGCTTTGTTCTAAGCATGATAGCTAGTACTGCCCCTATTTGCGCAAATGAAGCCGCAAATACTAAAGCTAAGACTGGATCTGCACCATTTACTGAAACATTGTTGATCGCGATTGGTACAAGCCCCCAGTGTAAACCGAAGATAACAAAAATTTGCCAAAAACCACCAAGAAATAAACCTGCAATAACTGGACTTAAGCCGTAAATCCATAAAGTCGCTTGACCTAGTAGTTGACCAGCCCATGTTGCAATTGGACCAATTACCATAAATGTTAATGGAACAACTACTAATAATGTTAAAAATGGCACTAAAAATGTTTTTACAACATCAGGAATAATTTTCTTAAAGCCTTTTTCTACTTTAGCCCCAAAATATGCGGCAATAATAATCGGAATAACAGAAGATGAATAAGACATTAAAATAACTGGAATACCTAAGAATGTAATATAAACTGGTGATTCAAACATCGTTCCTGTAAATAATGTGTACAGCGGGTCACCTGTCATCAGCTGTGACATCGTCGGATACACCAGCGCTGCTCCAATTGCCATCCCAATAAATGTACTACCACCGAATTTCTTACTTGCTGTATATCCTAAGAAAATTGGGAAGAAGTAAAATAATGAATCCCCGATTGCATTTAATACTTGATATGTTCCTGAATCTGCGGTAAGCCACTTTAATGATAAAAACAATGCATTAAGCCCTTTAATCATCCCTGTTGCAGCTAACACACCGAGAATTGGTGTAAAGATACTTGATACGATATCTACAAATCTATTAAACAAGTTGCCGCCCTTTGCTTCTTCCTCTTCAACTTGCCCCTCTGCCTTAAATCCACCAACAGCTAACACATCCTTATAGACATCTGGGACATGGTTGCCAATGACCACCTGGTACTGACCACCGCTTTTCATAACGGTTACAACACCATCCATATTTTTAAGGACATCAGTATTTGCTTTTCCTTCATCCTTTAGCTTAAAGCGTAATCTCGTTACACAGTGAACAACACTGATAACGTTTTCATTTCCACCAACATTTTGAATAATATCTTTAGCTAATTGCTCATATTTCATCATTGACCCTTCCTTCTTTTTTTATTTTTGGCAAATAAAAAACCTGACCCGATCTGGTAGAAATAGACACACAGCGTCCGTTAGACAGCGCTACTATTCTTTCCAAATCAGTTCAGGTTATGCCCACTAAAGGTAACATTCCTTTATGAATATTTAATTGTTGAGATTAATTTAACACCTTATCAACACATTGTCAACGCTTTCATAAAAACTTTTTTGAAGGGAAAATTCACCAGATTTTTTTATTCATCTAACTTCAGCTTTTTTCAGTTAAGTACTTTTTTATATAGTTCTTTCCACCTTAGACAGGCACTTACTAGTATGATAAGTTGGAGACATAGCTCATATATAATAAATTAATACACTAAAAACATAGGAAAAAAGAGGAGTGTTCACATGGCAAAGCAGCACAAAATTATCGTTGCTGGATGTGGTGGAATGTCAAATACTTGGTTTGATTATGTATCACAGCGGGAGAATGCTGAAATTGTTGGGGTTGTTGATGTTAACTTAGAGGCAGCAAAAGCAATGGTAGAACGTCGAGACCTAGGAGTCCCTTCATTTACAAATTTATCAGAAGCTATAATGAAAACGGATGCAAATTTAGTGTTTGATATCACAATTCCAGCTGCACATAAAGAAATAGTGATAACTGCTTTAGAGGCTGGATGTAATGTCTTTGGCGAAAAACCAATGGCAGAAACATTAAAAGATGCAAAGGAAGTCCTCCGTACTGCAAGAAAAACTGGAAATACATACACCGTCATGCAAAATCGTCGGTATTTAAATCAAATCCGTACGTTTCAAACGATTCTTTCTAACGGAACAATCGGCGAAATCGGCTCAATTCATGCAGACTTTTTCCTTGGACCTAACTTTGGTGGCTTTCGTGATTTAATGGATCATCCCCTTATCGTCGATATGGCGATCCATACGTTTGACCAGGCTAGATTTTTAACAGGAAAGGATCCTGTATCAGTTTATTGTCATGAATATAATCCAACAGGCTCCTGGTATAAAGGCAACGCCTCTGCTATTTGTATCTTTGAAATGACAGATGGAACTGTTTTTTCATATCGCGGGTCATGGAGTGCCATTGGAAATCAAACATCGTGGGAATCAGACTGGCGTGTAACCGGAAGTAAAGGCAGTGCAAGATGGGATGGTTCGAACAATCCAATATGTGAAGTGATCGATGAAACAAAACCAATTGAATTTATTACTCCTGTTAAGCAAATAAATATCGAAAGTGAAAAGGCTATTCGCGAAGGGCATTGGGGCTGTCTTGATGAAATGTTCCAAGCTTTAGAAGAAAATCGTCTAGCCGAAACGGATTGTCGAGATAATATTAAAAGCATGGAAATGGTATTTGGTGCTGTCCAAAGTGCCAAGACAGGTAAGAAAGTTATCATTAGTGAAATGGATTAACGTTTGAGAAAATTGACAATTCCACTTATTATACTTACCATATATTTTAATTAGTAAAATATTCATATAGGCTGTGATGGGATGTCAAATAATAAGCAGATGCAAAATGTAGAAACGATTATGAAGGAAATGCTTGAAATTCAACAAAAATCAAAAATGTTTGTCCAGCTCCTATCTGATCAGGAATCACTTTCACAAAATCAACTTATTTTGCTTCTTCAGCTCAAATTTGAAGGTGGAATGAAGCCAACAGAAATTGCTGACTTCTTTAATGTTACTCCTGGTGCAGTTACATCAATGTGCGATAAGCTAGAAAGCATGAACCTGGTGCAAAGAATAAGAGAAAAAGATGACAGACGTGTGGTCAAAATGATGCTAACAAATGCCGGTGAGGAGAAGGTAAAAAGCATTTTTTTAAAGTTTCCTAATGAAAAACTAACTGATATGACAAAGGTGCTTGTAGAGGTAAATAAATTAATGAGTACTATTTTCGAAGGGTCCAATTAATTGGGTCCTATTTTTTTGTCCCAAAATTCATCACGAGTGCTTTTCTAGGTTCTTGACAATTTAGCTGAAAATATACTTTAATAAATATATATTTTAATAACTAAAATATATATTTATTAAAGTAAGGTGGTGACATATTGAAAAAAGCAAAGCAATCATTACGAAGTATAACCTTTACAAGCGGTCGAATTAGAAATTTAAGTTCAGAATATGAAAAAGTAAATACTAGAGGGTCTGTTCGCTTTTGTCAGGAGATACACGTTACAGAGCTACCAACACACGGATATAGTTCATTTAATTATCACGTTATAGCAGACCGATTGAGTAGTACTGGTGTTTGTAACATCAAAAATAACTGTGGAATAGGAAAGCTAACAAGTGCAGGCACTATGAGATTAACAAAGGTGAGAATAAAAGAAGTCAATTCTACAGGACAGCTGACGATCCAACATTCACTACAAGCAGACCAGATTAATATACTCGGAAAAGTTACTGCTAAGAAAATAAACACAAAAGCGTTTCATTTAATATTGTCAGGTAAAAGTCAAATTGAACAGCTTCATGCAAATACAATCGAAGTACACTCTGAGAAAAAAACACTCTCATTACAAAAGAAACAATTAATATGTGGAAAAATAACGGGAAACAACATTAACCTTTCTCATACATCAGCTAAAAACGTTGAAGGAGATGTGGTCACAATTGGTGAAAAATGTGTAATTGAAAAGTTAACTTTTAAAGAATCATACACCATTTCTCGCCATTCTACAGTTAAACAAATTATGAAGAGGAGCGACTGAAAGTGAAAATCTTTAAAATGATAAAAGCCTTTTTATTCTCACTTTGCATCCCAGTGCTATCTGTTTTGTATATTGGATTAATAGTTAGCGCAATCGTTTCAATCCTTGCTGGTATTTTACGAACAGTCGGTTATGAACAAATAAAATTGTCAATCTGGAAAGGCATTGAGCTCCCAGTCACTTTCAGCCTCCCGTTTTCATTTACTGTTTCATTTCTGCTTATATATTTATCTATCTTCATCAAACGCTCAATCAACTATCTTGTAACTAACGTCCGCATTTAATATACAAAGAAAAGAACCTAAAGTAGCATCATCGCTTTTTTAGGTTCCTTTCATCATTTATCCTTGTAGATCTCGTTTGTTATAACCAATTACTCCAAAACACATACCGACCATAGCAAGACATAATAAAACCGTAATACTTAAAGCATCGAATTCCTCAACAGGTAGCTGAGGAATATGACCGAATGGTGATAATGCCTTTAACCACTCAGGTAATTTCATGATTCCACCAAGATATACGACAAAAAATGAATACCCTAGATATAACCATATAAAACTAGTAAACTTCGGCGCGAAACCAATGAAAAATATAGTTATTCCAATTAATACTGCTATTGCAGGTAGATACACAATTCCAGCAGTAGCCATTGTAGAAAATGAAATTATCTCTTCTGTAACTGATGCTGCAGATAGCCATAACCCGAAAATAGATACAATTAACATAAAAGCACTGAAAAAAAGTGCGATAAACAAATAACTTACAATTACTCTTGTTCGGGAAACGGCATGTGATATAAAGTGTTCAACACGATTTGCCTTTTCCTCACCCTTCATCTTTAAAATAAATAACAATGGTGGAATCGTACAAATCATTGAAATAACGGACATAAGCATCGACAAAAATTGTTCTGTTAGCGATTTACCCTTTACTGCTGATAATAGTTGCCGTATCGTTTCATTTTCAGAAAAAAAGGATTCTAGATCACCAAAAACAGATCCATATGATGCTCCTAAAACAAACGTACCAATTGTCCATGCAATAATACTTGTACGTTGCAGTCTTAATGCAAGTCCTAATGGTCCCTTAAGAAAACGAGAGGCACTTGTTCTACCTAGCTTCGAAGGTATTAACCCTGATTCCAAATCACGAACAGACTGCAAAACGAACGAGAAAACGATTAGAACAATTGAAAATCCCAACAATAATAAAACAGGCCACCATTGATTACTTACATACACTTCCGTCCTTACAACCCAACCGAACGGTGATAACCAAGAAAGCATTTCGTTCCTAACATCACCTATCGCCCGAACAAGATACGATAAAAGTAAAATAGAAATCGACAACCCAACAGTTCCTCTCGCACTTTCCATAAACTGAGCGGACAACAAAGTAACCGCAGTGAAAAAAATGCCAGTCGCACCTAAAGCAGTACCATATAGTAACGAACCTTGTAAATCAATGCTATCAATCTGTAAAGTCGCTAAACCAAAGCCAATTAAAAGAGCTAACCCTACAAACACACCAGAAAAAGCAAAAATAGCTGCACCAATATTTGCCAAACGACCAACAGGATGCGAACGAACTAATTCTAGCCTTCCCTCCTCTTCATCAGCTCGAGTGTGGTAAGTAGTGAGTAAAATACTCATAATGCCAACAACGATTGCAGTAAAAAGTAACATTTGATGAGCCATCATTGGACCTGCTGTATAATTGTCTAATCCAAAGCCAGGTCCAACCATTGCAATCATTGCAGGATTTTTCATCGTTTCAGCAATTGCCTGTCTTTCATTTTCTGTCTGATACAGGTCTGTAAAGGCATTTGCAGTAAGAATAGTTATGAATAATAAAGCTAGTAGCCAAATCGGTAATCTTATCCGTTCACGACGAAGAATAAAAAGAAAAAGCTTACCCGTATGTTGAAGCATCTTTTTAATTCCCTCCTTTATTCGTTTCATAATGGCGCATAAATAAATCCTCTAATGTAGGAGGTGAACTCTCCAATTTCAATATCCCAAATTGGCTAATGTATTTCATTAATTCATCTAAATACTGTGAATCTACTTGCATGGAAATGGTATGGTCACCTTTTCTTTCTATGTGATGAACACCTTCTAACTCTGTTAATAACTGGATTGGTTGCTTCGTTGCAACAAGTAGGTTCGTTCTTGTTAAATGACGTAATTCATTCAATGTTCCAGTCTCGATTATTTCTCCATGTCGGATAATACCAATCTTGTCACATAGCGTCTCTACTTCTGATAGAATATGACTTGAAAGTAAGACACTTCTCCCTTCATCCTTCACCTGTAAAACAGCTTCTTGAAAAACCCTTTCCATTAAAGGGTCTAAGCCCGAAGTTGGCTCATCTAAAATAAATAACTTTGCATTAGAGGCAAATGCAGCAACTAACGCAACTTTTTGCCGATTACCCTTGGAATATGTTCTACATTTTTTAGATGGGTCTAGTTGAAACTTTTCAATATATTCGTCACGTTTCCTATTGTTCTTTTCTCCTCGCAATCTCATAAATAAATCGATCACCTCTCCTCCTGTTAAATTTGGCCAAAGATTAACATCCCCTGGTACATATGCAAGATGCTTATGAATATCAACCGCATCTCTCCAGACATCCTTCCCGAAAATTTTTGCTTCTCCTTCTGTCGCTTTCAATATCCCTAATAGTATTTTAATTGTTGTAGATTTCCCTGCTCCGTTCGGACCGATAAAACCATATATCTCACCATTTTCTACTTGCATACTTAGTCCGTTTAAAACTTGCACCTTCCCAAACTTCTTTTTTAAATTTGTAACGTAGACGATCAATTTATATTCCTCCCCCTTAATATAAGTAACTCTAATTTTGAAATATTTTAATCATATTAGTTCATAATATACAAAAGAATTGCCTTTGACAATAATTTATGAACTATATTAATTGTTTTATTACATTTTTTTCATTAAAATATAAATGAGGTGAATCACATGGACGGATTTCAACGACGAAGAGAACAGAAAAAACTTGATATTTTAAAAGCGGCACTCTCGTTATTCTTGGAATACGGTATTCAAAAGGTTTCGATTAGTGAAATAGCAAAAAAAGCGAATGTCTCACAAGTAACGATTTATAATTACTTTGAAAATAAACATACACTTATCAATGAGGTAATGATTTATTTTATAGATACAGCAATTAATGATTTTCAGAAAACTGTAACTGCCAATATCTCCTTTCCTGAAAAAATAAAAACCATTTTATTTAATAAGGGGGAAATTGCAAATCAAATTCATGAAGAGTTTTATCAATATTTGATGAACGAATATACAACGGAAGGAAATTATATTGAAGAGATTTATGTTAAGAAGACAATTCCATTATTTACTGACCTAATAAAAGAAGGGAAAGAACAGGGCTATGTTGACCCTAACACATCAGATGAAGCGATTATGTTTTATATCAAGATGTTGAAGGAATATATTCAACGTGATGATGTTTATTCAAAAGTCTTGCCTTTAACAGAGGATATCACGAAAATTTTCTTTTATGGCATAATGGGACAAAACATAAAGGAATAGAGGCTGATACAAATCAGCCTCTTCACATATTAGAAATCACTCCTTTTCTAATAGAACATGCTTCCTTTCTAATTCCCTTATCGTTTTCCAAATCGTAACGATTGAGTAGCCTAGCATTAGAACTCCAGGTATAATCATAAATAAGACACTTCCGTTCGCTGTTTGCGTGAAATTAATGAGATAACCTAGATATGGAATCATAAACCCTCCATATTTTGCGATAACATTTTCTGCTAGGACAGGATTTGAGTCAGCTGAATTGTTATTGTCCCCCTTTGTTTCATAACGGACAGCTTGTTCTGTTGCTAACACATCTGTAATTCTATGAGTTATTAGTCTTTCCTCATCCAAATAAGTAATAATATCCCCTGCTTTTAGGCTAGAACGTTCCGCTTCATCCAGTGATTTCACAGCAATAACAGAACCTGTTAATATCGTAGGCTCCATAGATCCTGATAAGACGGTTTTAATCTGATAACCGAATATTTGTGGCTCACCATTCGTTAGTTTAGTAGAGAGGACGATCCCTGCTATACTTACTAACAAAATAAGTAGGATACTTGTAACCATTCGATTTACCCATTTCATCATCTGTTTCACTGTTTATTCCTCCTCCTTATCTTCTAATAATAGCTCGTTCTCTTCCATTTCCAATTCTGTTCCGTGCCCATCGGCATCATCTATATCTGCCCAGCTTCCAACTGTTATCCCAATGCTCGCTTCGTTTTCGTCACGATAGTATGAATATGTATTTGAAGTGAGAAGGCCGATAGCCATGACAAGAGAATAGCCAAGAAAAATGAGTTGAATTCCGCTTGTAAGATGTTTCTTTTGCTTCGTTTGCTTTTTAAGCCAGAACATCATACCTTCACTCCTCTCTATGCTGCCATGTCATTTTTAAAAATCAGAATCTCCATCTCGTTGGACAGCTTCAAATTCCCATTTTAGCTTTAACTCATCCTCCTGAAAGTGATTTTGATTTTGCCCATTATCAACAAATTTAATACGAACTGCATATTTCTCTACTTTGCCTTCAGATGGAAATTCATCGCTCACCTTTATCGGCTCTCCCGATAGCTCTGATAATTTCTTTTGTATGACTACATTTTTTCGCTCATTCACTTTATAAATATACTCAACAACAAGATGATCACCTAAATCATCACCATTATTAGGATCCCCTTTGTCAATCACCTCGTAGGAGGAGTGAAGGAGTATTTCCTTCATATCGACACTCCCATCATTTGTCAGCTCAAAATTGCCATGAACCGTATCACCCGGCACTAACCCTTTGACATCAATAATCGTTGGTTTATTAATCCCAAGCTCAAGCACACCTGTCGTAAACGTATTGGTTGTCGGCTCCTTATCTTGAAAATACGCTGTTGTTCCTTCACTAATAAGACCTAGTCCACATAAGGCAATAGCAACGCTTGTTAAAAGTTTTCCTTTTACACCCATACGTTCTCCTCCTAAATAATCCTTATTGACGTTATAGTATAAGCCGCTAAGGAATTGAAGAGACTGTTTCTTCCATTTCTTAGTGGCTTATCGCAATAGCAGGCAGCATTTTATAACAGTGGAGGGGGAGGTTCCCCCTCATCGATTCAAAAAGAATTTATCAATTATCTTGCCTCGAAAGACCAGTTAAGCTTTAATTTATCCCCTTGGAACTGGTTTTGATCCTCTCCATTGTCAACAAATTCAAATTCAACATACATTGTGTCCTTTGTTCCAGCTGGAAGTCCACTAATCTCATTATCAAAACCAATTACCTTCTTTTCTACCGCATCTGGTGTCATTTGCTGTAAATCATAGAGAGTAGTAGAGAAAATGATATCGTTAGGTCCAGTTTCTTCAGATTTATCACTGTTTTCTAGGAAGTTAACACGAATATGTTTACCGAAATCATCTGTATTATCGCCCTTTGCATCTTCAACCTGATAGCTAGTTGATAATAGTACTTGTGTAATATCAAGTGAGCCGTTATTGACTAAATCAAATGAACGAATCATCCAGTTCCCCGGACTTAAATCCTCAACATCAATAACTACCTCTGGGTCTACAGAAAGATCTATTGTTCCTGCTGCAAACGTATTAGTCGTTGCAACTGTATCACTAAAATACGCATATGTTCCGCCACCAATTAATCCTAAGCCTAAAACAGCCGTTGCTACACCTGTTACAATATTTTTCTTAATACTCAATGTTTTCTCCTCCTAGAAATTTGGTTACCAAATCCATTGCCAACTCTACTATCATTGTTTACTAGAATAGTAAAAGAGTTATCTTCTCCTCCCTTCCACACCTTTACGAATCGACGAACAACTCACATGAAGTATAGAAAATTTAAAGGTAACTAGAAAAACCGTAAAACACGACATAATTTCGTTAAAAAGAACAATTATCTCTCATTTCCTTCTTTTTCCTCGTCAAAACTCAGCTTTCGGAATTTTTCGTTAATTTTCCGTAAAGAAAAATATGCAAATTTACGTATGATTTACAAAAATTTTGTAGATTTTTCTCACAAGCTATCCTGAACAAATCTAGTAATCTCAAGATATTTAATACGTATTGAATTCGAAATAAATACTAGTTTCTCACATTAATAAATGAGGTTTCCTTTAACATAGACTTCATAATTCCCTTAATCTTTTTTAGTACTATTTCGTTACTATTTTTGCATTACTTTTACCCTTCTCTTCTATTTTATTACAGTGTGTAGACTCATTTTTCATTCTTTAGACTTACCCTTCTCACATAATTTTCCCTTTTTGTTCTTTAAAACAGCCACTTTTAGCTTATTTTTTCTCACATTTAATAAATTTACTTTTGCTTAACAGAATTTTTATAGTAAACTGATACCTTTTTCATGTAGAACAAGTTTCATAGATTTGTACATCGTTACTAATCAAAATTTGGAGGGAAAACGGGAATGAATATTGGAAAAGATGGCTTAAACAGGCGTGACT
The DNA here is from genome assembly GCF_902829255.1 of Metabacillus niabensis. Lineage (GTDB taxonomy): Bacteria > Bacillota > Bacilli > Bacillales > Bacillaceae > Metabacillus > Metabacillus niabensis. The sequence continues at coordinate 55,013 of NZ_CADEPK010000033.1, forward strand.
TCCTGAAGGTTGGCGGATTAGGTACAGTTGCATTGACTTTAGGTACCACTGGATTATTATCACTTACTGGGGCAAAAGAAGGTGTTGCCGCAACTAGTGGCTTTACTGGCTATGGACCACTCGTAAAGGATCCGAATGGAATCCTCGATTTACCAAGAGGCTTTCATTATAAGATCATTTCTCAAACTGGTGAAAGAATGCCAAATGGAGACTTAATTCCAGCTTTATTTGATGGTATGGCTGCATTTAAAGGTGAAAAAAACACAACCATCCTTGTTCGCAACCACGAAAATGGGACAAACTCTCAATATCCTGTTAATGGAAAAAACCCATGGAGCAAAGGTGCTGCTGGCGGTACAACAGCACTGATTGTTGATGAAAACAGAAATGTGATTGATGAATATGTTACCAATTCTGGAACGATTCGAAATTGTGCTGGCGGCCCTTCTACTTGGGGTACTTGGTTAACATGTGAGGAAACACGTGATTTAGGCCATGGCTTTGTTTTTGAAGTAAATCCACTTGATCCAGAAAATGAAATGTCAAAAACACCGATTCGCGATATGGGGTATTTTTCACATGAAGCATGTGCTGTTGATCCAACAACAGGTATTTGGTATTTAACAGAAGATAGCAGTCCAAGCTTTCTCTATCGATTCACTCCACATGATCGCAGTCAAAAGCTAGGTTCCCTTCAAAAAGGTGGAATTTTAGAGGCTGCAGCGATTGATGAAATTTCTACAACCTCTCCAAGCCAGTTAAATAGTGGGCAAAAATTCGGGATCGTTTGGAAACAGTTAAACCCAGAGCGCGCTCAGCAGGATGCAAAGGATTTAGGCTGTATACAATTTAGCCGTTTAGAAGGTGCCTACTTCTCTGCTGGAACATTTTGGTTTGATGATACAAGTGCAGGTAGTAAAGCACTTGGTCGCGTTTATCGTTACATCCCTGCGACAAATACATTGGAGCTCTTCTACGAATCAACATCACAAAATGAATTAGAAATGCCTGATAACATTACGATCGCTCCTTGGGGAGATCTTTGGATTGCCGAAGACGGTGGTGGAAATGACCGTATCGTTGGTTTAACTCCTGAAGGAAATATTTATACATTTGCAGAAAATCGAATGAATGGTTCAGAGTTTGCTGGCCCTACCTTCTCTCCTGATGGAAAGACGCTTTTTGTCAATATGCAAACACCTGGTATTACATTTGCGATTTGGGGGCCATTTGCTCGTCGCAATGTAGCGCGCCAACGGGCAATGAACCATGCAGCACCACCTGCTAGTCTAGCACCAGATGTATCAGATAAGCTAACAGCATTTGCTGATGAGCAAGGAATGTCTATCTTAGAAGCAGCTGCACTTGAGCGTCATGGAATGCCTATCCTTTAATAAGGAAAACTTGAAGCTCATTGCTTAGCCTTTAGCTATAAAACGTATAAGAATAAAAGGTGTTTACACTGAATTCCTATACAATGCTGATCATAAGGCAAGTGACCTTAGCCGTATCTACTCTTATCAAAACTTATTATGAAGCAAAATCTATCTTAGTTAAGGGGGTTCTATCGTGCCAAACGTTGGAATACCAGGTCTAATACTCATTCTTGTCATCGCCCTCATTATCTTTGGGCCATCCAAATTACCGGAAATTGGGCGTGCGTTCGGAAATACACTTAAGGAATTTAAAAAGGCAACAAATGATTTAGTAAACGGTGATAGCGAACAGAAAAAAAGCAACGAAAAAGCAGAAGTAGTCAAGCTTGAGAAATCCGAAACAAAAACGGGTAGTTAAGAAAAAGCGAAGTAGCTTGCATACCCTATGACAAAAATGTGGCACAAGAATAGAAGCTGTTTATTCTTGTGCCTCTTATGACTAACAAGCGCTAAGTAAACAGCCTTTCGATAAGAAAGCGAACGATGTAAAATGGCCAACTGAGCTTTAGAGTAGCTTATATCGTTCTTCTATTAATAAAGGAGTACATGTTATGGATCAGACAAAATTGAAATTCACCGATCATTTAGAAGAATTACGAAAGAGAATTATTATTACCGGAGTTACCTTCATTCTTTTCTTTATCCTAGGTTTCGTTTTTGTACAGGATATTTATCAATTTTTAGTAAAGGACTTGTCTGGAAAGCTTGCCTTGCTTGGTCCTGGAGATATTATTTGGATTTATATGGTGATTGCTGGTGTAACAGCAATAGCTTGTACGATTCCTGTAGCTGCATATCAAATTTGGAGATTTGTTAAGCCTGCCCTTACTCATTCAGAGCAAAAAATCTCCTTAGCCTTTATCCCGGGATTATTTTTTCTCTTTCTTTTTGGAATCGCATTCGGATACTTCATTTTATTTCCAATTGTTCTTTCCTTTTTAACAGGCCTTATTGGCGATCAGTTTGCAACCTTTTTTACTGCGGAAAAATATTTTAAATTTATGTTGAACTTAACATTACCCTTTGGATTTTTATTTGAAATGCCAGCTGTTGTGATGTTCCTTACAAAATTAGGGATCATCAATCCTCTCAAGCTTGTTAAAGCAAGAAAAATCTCCTACTTCGTCTTAGTAATTGTTTCAGTGTTTATTACCCCTCCAGATTTTATATCTGATGTTCTAGTTATTATACCTTTACTGCTTTTGTATGAATTAAGTATTACATTAAGCAAAGTTGTCTTCAGAAAGAAGCTAAAATCAAATGCTCAAGATTTGTCGAATTTTGAACAAATATAGCAAAAAAAACACCGTAAAAGCCTTTACACAATCTGTTGATTCTAACATAATACTAGTAAGGGCTTGTTTTTATCATAATTTAAGACCAACCTATAATGATTGGTCTTTTATTATTCGCGTAATCTATTCTACAGCTCGAATATTCTTGGAAAAAGCCGAGAAAAATAATCACCAATATCATATTAAATCGTATAGATTGAACGATATCCTCTCATTAAGCTTCTCGATGGGAACTCGCTTTTCCACGTTTAAACGCTAATTGTAATATAAATAAAAATAATTAGGATTAGTACATACTTTAGAGGTGCTGTTTAATGAATGAAAAAGAACCCTACTATATAACTGAATCAAAACAATTATGTCGAGAACGTGGTATGGATCCCGATATTATAGCAAGTCCGAAGGTGAAGATGACCGAACTAGAACTAGCTAGTAAGAGAAAGTCATACAGTGAGATTTTATCTGTTGTTAGTTTTTTCTCCAAAAAGCTTTTGGATTCACTGAAAGGTACTCCTATCTTAATCGTCATTTCTGATGAGAAAGGATTCTTGTTGGAAATGGTTGGTGATGAAACGATTAAATCCACTGTCGAGCAGTTCGGCATCCAAATCGGCAGTCTATTTACACAAGAAGACACTGGGACGAATGTAATTAGCCTCGCTTTACAGCAAAAACATCCTATTCGATTAATTGGCGAAGACCATTTCCATTCATTTCTCCATGGAATTGCGTGTTACGGTGCTGCGTTTCATTATACAGATGAAAATAGCTTATTAGGCAGCGTTTGTTTAATGATGCCAATTGCCCTTCAAAATCCCCTTTTCCTTACAATGCTCGCACATGTTGTTGATTCAATTGAAAGAGAGCTGCTATTAAGAAAGCAAAATAGAAAGCTAAATATTATGAATCAAATTATGCTCAGCAGAACACGTAATGGAATTGTGATTACCGATGAAAAAGGGATTACAACTGAATTTAATGATTTCGCTGAAGAAATCTCTCCTTTTTATAAAAATGAGGTAATTGGAAGATGTATTTACGAATCAGGCATAACAGGCGAATACTTCAAACGAGTATTACAACATGAAGAAAAATTTGAAAATGTTGAACTAAAATATACTGGTAAAAAAGGCAACCTTATTGTTTGTTTATTTGATGCTCAACCTATTTATGAAAACGATCGAGTTATTGGTGCCTTTGGTCAATTTAGGGATATTACTGACCGCTATTTAATAGAAGAAAAATATAATTATTTAGCCTATCATGATGACCTTACAAATTTACCAAACAGACGATATTTTCAAAAAGAGCTACAAGCATTTATTAAAGCGAACAAAAAGAAAAAGCAGTCGTTAGCTGTCTTATATTTAGACTTAGATCGCTTTAAGGTCATCAACGATACTTTCGGTCATTCAAAAGGTGATCACCTTCTAAAAGAAGTGGCGAAAAGATTATCAAGCTGTATAAGCGAGAATTCTCAATTAGCACGGATGGGTGGAGATGAATTCATTATCACCATCACTAATTTTAAAAATCCGCAGGAGATCACTAAATTAGCTGATAAAATATTGGCGAAGTTTTCAAAGCCGTTTCGCCTTAAATCGATTGAAATACATACATCTGTAAGTATCGGTATTGCCATATACCCAGATTATCCATTAAATCTTGAAGAATTTATGATTTATGCTGATAACGCAATGTATCAAGCAAAGGAACAAGGAAAAAATGGGTATGCCATTTATACAGATGAGTTAATTCATCTTTTAACTGAGAAAATAACGCTTGAGTCTGACCTTAAAAGGGCATTAAATGAGAATGAGTTTTTCCTCCAATACCAACCACAAATTTGCTCTAAAACAGGAGAAATAGTAGGTGTTGAAGCATTAATTCGTTGGAATCATCCTAAATTAGGGATTATTTATCCAGATAAATTCATTCAATTAGCTGAAGAAACAGGATTAATTATTCAGCTTGGTGAGTGGGTAGTTGAGCATGCCTGCTTACAAAACAAAAAATGGCAAGATTCCGGACTAAAGTCAATTAAAGTATCTGTTAATCTCTCTACTCAACAGTTTTTAAAGCAAAATTTGGTAGAATTTATGAAAAAAGTATTAGACAAAACCAAGCTTGATCCTAGATACTTAGTATTAGAGATAACTGAGTCAATGGCAATGGATTTTGATTATTCCTTAAATGTCCTTGAACAATTGAAAGGGATTGGTGTTGGAATTAGCATCGATGACTTTGGAACAGGCTATAGTTCCCTTAGTTATTTAAAGAAATTCCCGATCGATTATTTAAAAATCGATAAATCATTTGTCAGGGATATAAATGATGATGAAAATGATGCAAATATCGTAAAAGCCATCATCACATTAGCGCATAATCTTAATCTTCAAGTCATTGCAGAGGGGGTTGAGACAAACGAACAATTGCAATTTTTAAAGAAAAACGATTGCGATCACATCCAAGGGTATATTTTTAGTAAACCACTTACATCGAGCCAAATTGAGCAGGGGTTTCTTTCATAACTATCAAAAAAGAGAGAGAAAATGGGGAGGAGAAACTTTAACAATGGAATCATGTGCATCAGTATTAGTCAGAAATTTTAAAAGATGGGGAGTTAACCATATTTTTGGTATTCCAGGAAAAGCGGTGTCCCCTTTAATTTTTGCTACGGACAAGCATGATATTGAATTTGTTCTCAGCAAGCATGAATCAGGGGCAGGCTTTGAAGCGACAGGCTATTCAATGATGAATCAAAAAATCGGTGTTGCGCTTGGTACCTCTGGTCCAGGTGGGACAAACTTGCTTACTGCTGCAGGACAAGCAAAATCATCAAATATTCCACTATTGATCATCACTGGCCATCCAGGATTAAAGGATACTGGTAAAGCATTAGGACAGGATTCTTCTATCTTTGGTACAGATTTAGCGGAAATGTTCAAGCCTGTTACGAAATTTAGCGCAAGAGTCGAACGCGGTGATATGCTGAAAATCTACTTACAGCATGCACTCGAAAAAGCATTAACAGGAGTAAAGGGTCCTGTACATTTATCGATTGCATTCGATATCATGCTCGAAGAAATTGAACCATTTGATCTTGATCTACCAGAGTCAAACGAAATGGTATCACCACATATCGACGAAGTTGTTGAATTATTAAATTCTGCAAAGCGTCCTCTATTGTTTTTAGGAAAAGGTGTTCACTCAAGTAAAGCTTATGAAGAAGTTCGTTTATTAGCTGAGCATTGGAACATCCCTGTTATAACAACTCCTGGTGGTAAAGGGACGTTTATTTCCAACCACACTCTTTCTCTTGGCGCCTTCGGATTAGGAGGTACACAAGAAGCAAGTGATTATCTTAAACAAGGTGTCGATCAACTAATCGTCATTGGCACAAAATTAAGTGATATGTCAGTTGCGGGGTTATCAAAAGAAATGTATCCAAAATCAATTATCCACTTTGATTACGATCCAACCTTTATGGGAAAAACACTCAATGTCCCAACAACACCAGTTCTTGGTGACATCCGCTCTAATTTACAGGCAATCCTGAAGGATGTTTCCCCAACTGAGCATAATGAATTTATAAAGCCTAAGCAGCTAAATCAAGTGGAAAATAACTCTGCTGAGGAACGAATGACTGCAGAAACTACATTAAAGGTCGTTAGAAATTCCCTTCCTGATGACGCAATTATTTTTGGCGATGATGGAAGTCATACCTTTTTTGGTATAAAATATTTTGATATCTATACACCAGGTACGTTTTTCTTCGACGATGTTTTCGGTGCAATGGGACATGCTATCGGATATTCAATTGGCGCTAAGCTAGCTGCTCCAGATAAAACGATTGTCTGTTTAGCTGGTGATGGCTGTATGTTCATGCATGGAACAGAAATTTCTACCGCATTAAACTATCAATCACCTGTATTATTCATCGTATTAAATAACGGTAGATTAGATATGGTTGAAAAAGGAATGCGGAAAATGATTGGAAAGTCGATTGGAGCAGTATTTGAAACCCCGCTCGATGTAGCAGCCTTTGCAGAGTCAATGGGTCTCCAATCTTTTAAATGCTTTAATCCTAACGATTTACAAATTGCCCTGCACCAAGCCTTACAAACGATTGCCGATACAAACAAGCCAGTTGTTGTGGAAGTAATCGTTGACGGCGAAGAAATTCCACCAACGATGGGGAGGCAGTAAGATGGAACAGAACAATAGATTTGAAAAAGGAATTACTACCGTAAAGGAAATGGTTCCTGAAGAAACCTTTAAAATGATGGAAAACATGGAAAAGGTATCTCCAGACTTTTGGGAAATGATTGTCGGCTTCGGATTTGGTGAAGTCTATTCAAGAAAAGGACTTTCCTTAACTCAAAGAGAAATCATCACACTAACAGCACTTATTACCCAAGGTGCATTTGACCAGCTTGAGGTTCATATCCGCGCAGCCTTACAAGTCGGCTTAACCCAAGATGAAATCAAAGAAATCATTATTCAATGTGCGGCATATGCAGGATTTCCAAAGGCAACACAAGCGATGCAAATTGCCGGTAAAATCTTTGAATCAGTAAAATAATCCTTATTTATAGGGGGTGTTTGTACTATTTTTGTACAAGCACCCCCTTTCTACTTCCCCCCCTAAAGACTAAGATTACCATTTCAAGTCATACTAACTATTGAACATTAACAACTTTAACAATTTGGGGGTATCAATTTTTTCATGGGTGCAATTGAACGAAGTGGTTATCGATTTGAACCTGAGTATAGTGTTATTGAACAGAATGGTGCAATCCATGTCTACAAAAAAGGAACCTTTATTGAAGAACTTCCCTTCACATTTTCCGGACAAGCTCCAAATTTAGGCGAAATTGAAAAGCTCATCGATCAATATTGTGAGGAGCAAGGCATTTAATACTTTAAGCAGCTAGGTGTTAAATTTAGACACATCAATATAGGAGGAGCTGCTTACCTCTTCCCTGGTGTGTCTCAAGCTCAAAGAAGTGCTTATTGTCTTCTATTCAAGAGTGACTTATGACTCGTGAGGCTAGGTGCTGCAGCTTTAAAAAAACCTACTTTTACATACCTTAATGAAAAGCTTTGACAATATAATGAAAATGATGTAAAGTACCAATGGGCGAACATTTTTAGTTTAACTAAAAATAAATATTCGTGTTTAGGGGTGTTATTCATGGAAAATGTATTTGATTATGAAGATATTCAATTAATTCCGGCAAAATGCATTGTAAACAGCCGCTCTGAATGTGATACAACCGTAACGTTAGGTGGACATACGTTTAAATTACCTGTAGTTCCTGCTAATATGCAGACAATTATTGATGAAACGATTTCAATTTATTTAGCTGAAAATGGCTATTTCTATATCATGCATCGTTTTGAACCAGAAAAGCGAATCGATTTTATTAATATGATGAAATCACGCGGTTTAATCGCATCAATTAGTGTAGGTGTTAAAGAGGAAGAGTATGGGTTTATTGAACAATTAGCAAGTGAACAGCTAATTCCTGAATTTATAACAATTGATATTGCACACGGGCATTCTAATGCTGTTATTGCAATGATCCAGCACATCAAAAAGCTCCTTCCAACTAGCTTTGTCATCGCAGGGAATGTTGGAACACCTGAAGCAGTTAGAGAATTAGAAAACGCTGGTGCTGACGCAACAAAGGTTGGGATTGGACCAGGAAAGGTATGCATTACAAAAATTAAAACTGGCTTCGGAACTGGAGGCTGGCAATTAGCTGCACTTCGTTGGTGCGCAAAAGCTGCAAGCAAACCAATTATCGCTGACGGCGGAATTCGCACTCACGGTGATATTGCTAAATCAATTCGCTTCGGTGCTTCCATGGTTATGATCGGTTCATTATTTGCAGGTCATGAGGAATCACCAGGAAGAACAATTGAAAAAGACGGAAAACTTTATAAAGAATACTTTGGTTCTGCATCAGAATTCCAAAAAGGTGAAAAGAAAAATGTTGAAGGTAAGAAAATGTATGTTGAGTATAAAGGCTCATTGCAAGATACATTAACCGAAATGGAGCAAGACCTTCAATCGTCAATTTCCTATGCAGGTGGAAAGAGATTAGATGCAATCCGTAATGTTGATTATGTGATCGTAAAAAATTCAATTTTTAACGGTGATAAAGTATATTAATAAGCTAAGAAGAGCGAGGGTGTTATTCCTCGCTCTTTTCTTTTTTATGATAATGAAATTTTCACATAAACTGACTGCTTTTATATTAAATATTTCATACATATGACGATATAAGGAATAATGATGAATTTTGTCGAAAAAACACTATTACCATTTAATTAAAGGGGTGCAAACACAATGAAGTTACTCAAGAATCTAAAGATTAGCTATAAAATTGTTGTTTTAATCATTATTTCACTTATTAGCTTATTAGCAGTTGGAACAATAGGCTTTGTACAAATAAAGGATATGGGAAATAAGCTTGATGATATGTATACAAATAAGCTTCAATCAATAGACACTGTAAGCTTACTAAAAACGAATAACCAAATTATCGAAAAATCATTAATTGAGCTGATGATTACTACGGACGACACACGAAATAAAGATTTATTAACTGATATTGAAAAAAGACTAACAGAAATAGAAAAAATATTAGCTTCCTATCAAACAAATAACACAAAGGAACTAGAGACATTAGATAAAATTTCAGCATTATCTGATGAAATCGGAAAATCCTTTCCAAACATACTGGAGTTGTCTGCTAGTAATCAAAATGAAGAAGCATACGAAATCTATGTAACGACTACAGGACCAATTTTAAGACAAATTGATGACAATTTCACAAATTTAATACAGATTAATCGGGATGATGCAAAATCAGTAAATGAACAAAATAAAAGTGATGTTCATTCTTCAATCATCTTAATCATTAGTATTACAATCCTTTCATTGGTTCTCTTTGGCTTAGTGAGCTGGATTATTTCAGCATTGATTGTTAAGCCAGTTAAGCAAATGGAGTCATTAATGAAGCAAGCCGAGAATGGGGACCTAAGTGTTCAAAGTACGTACCAATCAAAGGATGAAATTGGTTTCCTTTCACAATCCTTTAACAATATGTTAAGGCAATTAAACGAAGTAATATCAAAAATTCAATTAGCATCAAGCCAAGTTGCCGCTTCATCGGAGCAATTAATGACAAGTGCAGAAGAGACAAATCGTGCGTCAGAGCATATCGCTGAGGCAAGCACAGTCCTTTCTACTTCTGCTGAAACTTCTGTGAGAGAAACTGAAAATGCTTCAACAGCAGTTCAAGAAATGGCAATGGGTATTAATCACATTACCGAGTCTATCTCACTCGTATCTGAGCATTCGAATACGACCACTGCAGAATCTGAAAAAGGGAATATTTCACTAAAGAAAACGATTGATCAAATGGATTCTATTAACAAAACGGTCCTGTCATCATCAAGTATTATAAAAGACCTAGGTGAACGTTCAAAGGAAATTGAAAATATAGTCGCAATGATTTCTGGCATTTCAAATCAAACAAATCTATTAGCCTTAAATGCAGCAATCGAAGCAGCTCGTGCTGGCGAACATGGAAAGGGTTTTGCCGTCGTTGCTGATGAGGTAAGAAAGCTTGCAGAGGAATCAAATCGTTCTGCAGAACAAATCACTCACCTTATTCAAGAAGTCCAAAACAATACTTTAAATGCAGTAGATGCAATGGATAAATGCATGCAGGAAATGAAGACTGGCCTCGAACTAATTAATGAAACTGGCACATCCTTCAATCACATTCTTCAATCTGCTACAGATGTTTCAAAGCAATCGGAAGAAGTAACAGCAGCTGCTGAAGAGATGTCGGCAAGTGTCGAACAAACAGCATATGGTATTTTAGAAATTTCTAAAAATGCCGAAACCTCCGCCTCTACATCTCAAACAGTGGCCGCTGGAACCGAGGAGCAGCTAGCATCAATGGAGGAAATCACAGCTTCTGCACATACACTAGCAAAAATGGCAGAAGAGCTTCAAACAATGGTTAGTATGTTTAAAATAAAATAGAAAAATATGATAGTTAATGTATTCACAAAAACTACTTTCTCTACTTTATAAATGAGGATGACTCAAAAAGGGTCTCCCTCATTTATTTTGTCTCTATAATTTTTAAAGCCACTCTACGATTAAAGTTGTAAAAACACTAGAAAAATAACTCTATTTTTAACGTTTATTAGAAGAGCAGGGATACTTCCTTGCTCTTTTTAATATCGCTATTTTAAGTAACAAATAGATTTTTTTGGAATTTTTCACATTAAGATAAACATTTCATTATTAATTTCTTCAAAATTATGTCGATATAAAAACTATTGATAAGTTTAATCGAGGAATTGGCACAACATGAAGGAGAGACTATATCTATGAAATGGCTTAAGGATTTAAAAATCATCTTTAAAATTACCATTATAGCAGTAATTTCGTTAATCGGTATTGTCATTGTAGGATTAACAGGTTTTAGCGAAATAAGAAATATGGGAAATAAGCTAGATGATATGTACACGGATAATCTAAAACCGATCGAAACAGTAAGTAAGATAAAATCAAATCTACAATATACTCAACAAAACCTTATTGAATTAATGGTGAATACTGATGAAAGCCGAAACGAGGAATTATTAGCTGAACTCACTGCCAAATTAGAGGAAAATGAGAAGCTATTAGAAACGTATCATACGAATGACCAAGATCAATTAGAAAAGCTAGACAGGGTGACAAATTTATCTAACCAAATCACTGATTCCGTAGCAAAAGTAATCGATCTTGCTTCAGCTAATAAAAACAATGAGGCTTATGAGCTCTATGTTGCTGAAACAGATCCAATTTTGCAATTAATCGATGAAACTTATACAGATTTAATTGAATTAAATAGTAATTTTGCAAAAGCAGTTAATAATCAAAACAGTAAGGATATTCAATATGCAACAATCATTATGATCAGCATTACGATTGGTTGCATTATACTATTTGGTTTAGTTAGCTTAATCATCGCAGGTCTTATCTATAAACCTGTGAAACAGATGGAAGGCTTGATGAAAAGAGCCGAAAACGGAGATTTATCTGTCCAAAGCGATTATCAATCAAAGGATGAAATCGGTTCTCTATCTACATCCTTTAATAACATGCTTATTCAATTAAATCAATTAATCTCAAAAATCGGATTATCTTCAGACCATGTTGCAGCTGCATCTGAACAATTAATGACAAGTGCCGAAGAAACAAATCGTGCATCAGAGCATATAGCTGAGGCAAGTACAGTCCTTGCGTCATCTGCTGAAACTTCAGTAAGAGAAACGGAACAAGCATCAACCTCGATTCAAGAAATGGCAATGGGCATTAATCATATTACAGAGTCTATCTCACTCGTATCAGAGCATTCAAATACAACAACTGCAGAATCTGAAAAGGGGAATGTTTTTCTTAAGAAAACAATTAATCAAATGGATTCTATTAACCAAACAGTTCTTGAATCCTCAAGCATTATAAAAGACCTTGGGCAACGTTCAAAGGAAATCGAGAACATCGTTGCGATGATTTCTACTATTTCTAATCAAACAAATCTATTAGCCTTAAACGCTGCAATTGAAGCTGCTCGGGCTGGAGAACACGGGAAAGGCTTTGCTGTTGTAGCTGATGAGGTTAGAAAGCTTGCCGAGGAATCGAATCGTTCTGCAGAGCAAATCACACAACTCATTCAAGAAATCCAAAACAATACATTAAATGCAGTCGAGGCAATGGATAAATGTATGACAGAAATGAAGGCTGGCCTTGACTTGATAAATCAAACAGGGGAATCCTTTAACCAAATTCTTCACTCCGCGACAGACGTATCGAAGCAATCCGAGGAAGTAACTGCAGCAGCACAGCAAATGTCTGCAAGTGTTGAACAAACAGCCTACGGCATATTAGAAATTTCCAAAAATGCAGAAACCTCTGCTTCTTCATCACAAACAGTAGCAGCAGGAGCCGAAGAACAGCTTGCATCAATGGAGGAAATTACAGCCTCTGCCCAAACATTAGCTAAAATGGCTGAGGAGCTTCAGACAATGGTGAGTACGTTTAAATTAAAATAAACTACTAAAAAACTTAACAGTAGTTTTATCTAATTTACAAATGAATTTGCCAGTTAAGCTTTCACCTTGCAAAGGTCGTCTCACATAAATGAGACGGCCTTTTATTGTACATAGAGAAGAAAATAAAACATTTTCTTCTTACATTTAGAGCTTTTCTATTAGTTCAATTATTTTTGATTCTAGTTTATGTAACCTTTCATTCATTCCCTTCCATTCCCTTTCTAAATATTCAATTCTCCCTTCCGTCTCTTCTTTAGTTGATTCTCTTTCACTATGGTCAGCAGAAGAGGAATTTATAGTACTATTTTTTTCAATTGCATAGCCTTGTTCACCCAGAATTGAAATGAGTTTTTTCCTTTCAGAAGGGTGTAGTGCATTAATTTGTGTAATAATATGTTCTATTCGATTATCCTGTAATTTATCTAAACCAACTTGTCTATCAGTAATAACCTTTACGAAAGGAATTTCGCTCGTTAATTCCTGTATTGTCTCTTCAATTAAGCCCATATACCTTGATTCTAACCAATCTCTAGAGAATTCATTTTGAGCAATAATTGTCCAATTATTCCCCTCTATTTTTGCATCAGTTGCCTTTAACCATGTTTCAAAGGATGGCTTACTTAATTTTCCTTCTATCAGTTTCAACACTTCTAACCAACGTTCATTCATAAGTAGAAACAGCTCCTTTAATTTTTCAATGATTCATAGCAAAACAACATTTATACCATCCAAACAACAAAGGTCTAACAAGATGACTTAACATCTTGTTAGACCTTTGATTTTAGTTATCCTGTACTTCATTCCGTTTTTTCTTAAACATCTTCGATAAAACTTCGTACACGATTGGGACGATTATTAATGTTAATAACGTTGAGCTTGTTAATCCACCGATAACGGTAATTCCAAGTCCCTTCGAAATTAAACCTCCACCGCCTCCTGTGCCAATTGCTAATGGAATTAATGCACCAACTGTAGCAATAGCTGTCATAAGGATTGGGCGTAGACGCGTAGCTCCTGCTTCAAGGATCGCTTCACGCATTGACATACCGTCACGTTCCATATGAATGATTCGGTCAACGAGTACGATCGCATTCGTTACAACAATACCAATTAACATGAGAAGACCCATCATAACCGATACAGAAATTGTTTCTCCTGCGATTAAGAGACCGACAAAGGAACCAATAACCGCAAATGGTAACGAGAATAGAATCGCAAACGGCGCAACCCCTTCACCAAATGTAACTACGAGGATGAAGTATACAATCGCGATCGCTGCAAGCATCGCTACACCTAGCTGTGTAAAGGTTTCTTGCATATCAGCAGTAACCCCAGCAACATCCATTGTTACTCCTTTAGGTAAATCAATATCATCAAGCTTTTTGTCTAGCTCAGATGATACTTTTGAAATATCATCACCAATAACAGTACCTGATACTGTTGCATAATATTCACCTTTACTACGAGCAAGTGTATTCATTGTTGTGCCCTCTTCAACCGTCACAAGCTCAGATAAAGGCATTGCTCCAGCCTGTGTTTGAACAGGTGTTTCTAACATTTCATCGATTGATTTAGGCTCTGCTTCTTGGTCCTGTTGAACAATCACATCAATTGCTTCTCCATCTTTTTCAACAGTTGTTAATACGTCTTTTGTGTTATTCGGACTTAACATCATGACGATTTGACCAGTAGTTAATCCGTATTGCAGCAAATGATCTTGCTCTACATTAAAGACATATTCGACATATGCATCTTCTGCACTTGATGAAACATCTTCAAGCTTTTTGTTATCCTTCATAATGTCTTCAGCTTTTTTAACTGTTTCATTCAGCTTATCTAAATCTTCACTATAGAAGGTGTAGCTAACCTCATTTGTTGAACCCGACATTGAACTAAAGTTTTGGCTCTTCCATTCACCAGACTGACCGATATTGAAAACATAATCTTCAATTTCTTCACGAACCTCTGGGAAGTTTTCCATATCAGGATCAAAAATTAAATACATTAATGCGCCACCAGCGCCGCCACCCATCATAGCCGTTTGCACATCTGCTTCTTCATTAACAGATAACTGAAGAATGTCGATATCATCTCGTTTTAATAATTCTTCCTCAACCTTAGCGACATTCTCTAACGTTTCATCCTTTAGCTCACCTGTCGCAGGAGTATACGTTAGATACATGACCTTTTCCTCTTCACTACCCATAAAGCTAAAGCCAATTAACGGAGTTAAGCTTAAGCTTCCTACTAAAAGAATGATCGCTGCAAGTGATGTCACAATTTTATGATTTAATGTCCATTCAAGCACTTTCTTGTAGACGTTTGAAAGCTTCCCTTGCTCTTTATGGCCACCCTCTGTTTTTTCACTATATAAACGCTTTTTAAATAGGAAGTGTGATAAAGCAGGAACAATGGTAATCGCCACAATTAACGATGCACCTAACGCAAATGTCATCGTTAAAGCAAATGGCATGAACAATTCACCAACCATACCGCCAACGAAAATTAGTGGTGCAAATACCGCAACCGTTACTAATGTTGAAGATAAGATCGGTTTAAACATTTCAATTGTTGCCTCACGTACAAGCGCACGTCCTGATAATTTTTCTTCTTTTAAATGAAGCCGTCGATAAATATTTTCAACAACAACAATCGAGTCATCGATAACACGACCGATTGCAACTGTTACCGCACCTAATGTCATGATATTTAGTGTAATATCAAGCCAGTTCAATAGCAGGAGCGCCATGAAAATCGATACTGGAATAGAAATAATTGAGATAATTGTTGACTTAAAATCACGTAAGAATAGCAAAATAATCAATACAGCGATTAAACCACCAAACAATGCCTTTTCAACCATCGTATGGACTGATTTCTCAATTGGCTCACCTTGGTCAAGTGAGATATCAATAACAAGTCCATCAATTCTCTCTTGTTCTTCTTCTACTAACTCTTTTACCTCATTTACGACATCAACTGTATTATCTTGCTGACCTTTAACGATTTGAATCGCTATTGCATCCTCACCATTTGTTCGTGAAACAGATTGAACCTTACCAACCGTCTCAATCTTCGCAATATCACCAAGCTTAACAAAAGGTGTTTGGACTGTTTCAGAAGGAGTTACAGGAATAACCATTTCTTTTAGTTCATCTGCTGTCATGAACTTACCATCGATCGCAACGGCTTGTTCACCTTCTTCAAACTCGTAAAGACCTAATGATACAGCCATATCACTAGCTTGGATCATTTCCTTTACTTTATCTTCAGTTAGACCGTATTGGGCCATTTTTTCCTTATCATACGTTAATTGAACTTCATCGATATGCTGTCCAGAAATCGTTGCTGAGGCTACACCGTCGAGCTTTTCAATTTTCGGAAGTAAAATATCATTTACTGTTGATGTAAGCTCAACAATATCTTCCTTTGTACTACTAACACTTAACGCAACGACAGGCATCATATTCATACTGATTGCCGAAATCGTAGGTTCTTCTACATCCTCAGGCAAAGTTACATTGCTTAAAGCTGATTCAAGCTGGCGTTTCTTTTCATCCATATCAACACCATAATCATATTCAACTTGAATACTAGATAAGTTAGAGGATGAATTTGAGTAAACTGCATTTACATCTTCTAGTCCTTCTACTGCCCTTTCAATCGGCATGGACACATCTTCCATTACTTTTTCAGGTGTTGCACCAGGATAAATACCTGTTACCATTAAGTATGGAATCGAAATATCTGGTATCGTTTCTGTTTTCATCTGTGTACCAGAATAAATACCTGAAACCGTAATAATTATCGTAAGTAACCATACCGCAAGTTTATTTTTCAGTACAAAATTTACTATAGATTTCACCTTTACACCTACCCTATTTGACTTAATCAATCTATTTATTTATACTAATGACTAATCGGTCATTTGTCAACAACATTACCTAGGAGAGAGATAGAATGTTGAAAAAACAATTAATTATGGAAAAGGCCTTGGAACTATTTGCAGAGCAAGGGTTTGAAGCAACATCAGTACAACAAATAACCGAACGCTGCGGCATTTCAAAAGGTGCATTTTACTTGTCCTTTAAATCTAAGGATGAGCTGATCATTTCATTAATAGACCATTTCATGACGCAAATCGTCAGCGAAATTGACTACAAGGTCAGAACGATAGAAAATGAAAGCCTTTTATATGATTTCTACTATTCAAGCTTTCATGCACTAAGTAAATACTCAAATTTCGCTAAATTATTTATTAAAGAACAAACTCATACGCTTAACGAGGAGTTACTAGCGAAGCTTCACGGTTACAATCAACTACAAGATAAAACAATTTTATCGATGGTCGAAAGATTATATGGCAATAACGTCGAACATTCAAAATATGATTTAGTATATTGCATAAAAGGATTTATTCAAACTTATTTACCACTACTATTATTTACTAATATATCTCTAGATTTAGTAGCTCTAGCAAAGTCACTTACCGAAAAAACGGAGATATTAGCGAAACATGTGACCATCCCTTTTATTACGAATGAGCTAATACAAATCATAAACCAGCCTTTAGAGGAGCACTTCTCAGAAGAACAAATCATTGAAATGATTGATCGAAACCTCGAAGTTATGGAAGAATCAATCGAAAAAGAATCTCTCCTTATATTGAAGGAAGAATTAGTAGAACCTAAACTAGGCCGGGCACTAACAAAGGGATTATTAGAAAACATAAGAAACAATCCACACTGTAAATGGACTTCTTTTATACTTAGAAATTACTTTAATATTTGATTCACTACAAAAGTAACACACGTAAAAAGGCAACTGTATAACGGTTGCCTTTTACTATGTTTTCTCTTTTCATCGCAACATTTATTCAAAACGAATTCTTGTCATTCCTATCACTAAAAAAACAGCAGTGAATGCGAGAAGAATCCCAACTGGTACTAATATGTCCAATACTGTTCCTCCCCTTGCCGAAAGCTCTGCAAAGCCTTCAAGTCCCCAATATTGCGGAACAAACTTAGCGAGCTGCTGCATGAAGTCTGGCATAATCTCAAGGGGCCAATAAACACCTCCAAGCATACATGTCGAAACAATAATAAGATTCCCAAACACAGATTGTTGCTCTGATGATTTAACAATGCTAGCGATGAATAGACCTAATCCAATCGTACAAAGTAATAGGCTTGATACAAGGATAATGTTACCTACTACATTTCCCCACTCGACGTGAAATACAAACTTCGAGACGAGCATAAGAATACCAAATTGAATCCAGCCAATTACGAAAAAGGCAAACAAATACCCAATCAACAGTTCACTTTTCATTGTAGGAGTGGACATCATTCGATACCAGACACCAGTTTGTCTAGCCTCTAATATTACCCCTGTACTTACAAGCATTGTCATCATGACGAACATAATTGAAAAGCCTGCGGAACGGGCAGTCATATCATTCATCATTTCAAGTTCTTTACCTTTCATTATTGACACCATTTCAATTCCATCTGGGGTTGTGGCAAGTTCTTTGGAAACTTTCTCTTGAACTACCTGCAAATCATCCCCTGTCACATTATGATACGTATTTGAAGCCTTTGCCGTCATCAATAGGTTAACGATACTATCGTTGATGACTTGCTCAATTATCGCCGCACCCTCAAATGAAGGTGATGCGATAAACGTAATTTCCGGAACCTCTATCTGCAAAACGTCATCCTCAAAGCCTTCATTGATCTGAATATACCCTGTTATTTTTTGTTCAGAGAATTTGTCACTTGCTTCCTGATGATTTTCAAGATTTATCGTCATGATCTCCTTACTCTCTATCTCTTGAATGAATGCCTCCGAAAAAGAAGACTGATCAAGATCAACGACAGCAATGGTTGGCTTTTCCTCCTCTTCCTCATTAGAAAAGAGCCCCCCAAAAATGAACGTAAATAACAAAGGCATGCCAAACATAAGGAGGTATGATTGCGGCTTCTGAAAAATCCTCTTTAGTTCAAATAATGTAATAGCACCAATCTTTCTCATCGTTTCTCCTCCTTAGCTCACCTTTAATTTAAGCGATCCTAAAATCAAGGCGATTAATCCACTTAAAATAAGTATTGCAATAGGTAAAGCAAGTGTATTCCAGGTCGTTCCGTTCATTACTTCTAAAAAGCTATTAAGAGCCCATTTATTAGGAGCAATATTCGCAAGTCTTTGTAGACCCTCAGGAAAAGCTGTAAGTGGAACCATTGACCCGCCTAAAAGTGCCAAAATTTGAATACCAAGTCCACCAACTGAATCGGCCGTTTTCTCTTCTGTCAACAGCCCTGCAATAATCATTGAAAAGCCTGCAACAGAAATGGAATAAGCTAAACCAATGGCGACGATTTGCAATAGGTTATTCCCCCAATTAACACCAAATAAAAAATGGGTAGTCAGAACAAATATGAAAAACTGGATGATTGAATAATAGAGAGTTCCTAAAAACTTCCCAAATATGATAGAGGAATATCTTATCGGACTGCTCAATAATCTAGCTAATGTTTCAGTTTTCCTCTCTTGAATTATCGATTTTGCACCAATCGTTATATTGAATAATAAAAACATTGCCGCCATCGCAGCTGCATAGTACTGCATTCCTGAAATAGGCTCCTTTCCATCCTTCTCAGCTGTTACCGCATCGACTTTAGAAGACGCTATTTTAGTAAGCTCATCAGCAATTTGCATCGATATGTCAGCAATGTTTATTTTCTGATTAGACGCTGGAACTGCCGTTGCTAGCTCCTCCGTTAAGACTCCTGTTGCAATCGAGACAGATGTCGCTTTTTCTACAAAGGATGTCGTGATTGTCTGAATAATCTTCGACTGAATCTCCTTCTCAGGATCATGATAAATTGTTAAATCATGTACATCACCATTTGCTAGACCTTCTCCCCAGCCAGCAGGAAGGAATAACCCGACATCCACTCTCTGCTGCTCCACCTCTTCTTGTAAACGTTCCTTTGAATCAATTTGCTTAACAGTTAAGCTTTCTTTTAATTCATCACCTTGCAATACGTCATGTATAAATTGATCTGTTAACAGATCATCTGGTGACAATACGACGATACCGACCGTTGTTTTCGGAATCGAGCCATTCTCTCCAAAAACACCGCTAAGTGCTGAACCAAGGATAGCTGTTAAAATAATCGGCATAAGCAGCATCATCACAAATCCTTTTCGGTCGAACAGGCGAATTTTTATATCCTTCAGCGCAATTGTGAAAAAACTCATCCTTTATCCTCCTAATCTCGTAATGAACGCCCTGTTAACTGTAAGAAGAGCGTCTCTAGATTAGGCTCTTTTACTTCAACGGCACCAATTTTCATTCCATGATTAACAGCAGTGGTCATAATATTTCCTAATGTCTCATGAGGATTTTGTACAAAAACCTCAACGACATCGCTTTCCTCTTTCGTCACAACTTGATTAATATTATCTAAGCTCCTTAACGCTTCTACTGCTTCAATCGAAGCTTTTTCAATTGTTAGCTGCACAACCGAGCCACCAACTAAACGGCTGCATAGCTCCGTTTTCGTTCCAATGGCAATAACCTCACCATGGTCAATGATGCCAACACGGTTACAAAGATACTCTACTTCCTCCATATAATGACTTGTGTAAATAATCGTCATTCCTTGTTCATTAAGCTTTTTGACTGTTTCTAAAATATGATTTCGTGATTGCGGGTCTATCCCTACTGTCGGTTCATCCATAATCAGCAGCTCAGGCTCATGCATCAAGGCTGCACCAATATTAATCCGCCGTTTCATCCCACCTGAAAATGTTTCGATTCGCTCCTTTGCTCGGTCGGTAAGTCCCACAAAATCCAACACTTCTTCCACCCGACTCTTCGCCTTCGTCCCTGTTAACCCGTACATCTTCCCCCAAAATAGCAGATTATCTCTAGCAGACATTGTAGGATAGAGCGCAATTTCCTGTGGGACAACTCCGATCTTTTTCTTAATATGCATGGGGAATTTTTTAACAGATCGATCGCTAACAAGCACTTCTCCTCGGTCATATGGGAGAAGGCCACATATCATTGAGATCGTTGTTGATTTGCCAGCTCCATTTGGTCCAAGCAAACCGAATGATTCCCCTTTATCAATTGTAAAGGAAACATTTTTAACTACTTCTTTATTCCCGTAGCTTTTCTTAAGCTCTTTAACCTCTAACATATTTCCACATCCTTTTGAACGATTCTGTTGATTTGAGTATTAACATTTCACTTGATGTTTAAATTTTAGCTTTTAACTTCTCTTTACAAATCTCTCTCTAGATAGATTTTTCCATAAAAAAATACAGCTATGTTAGCTGTATGTCATAGAGTCGATTATGCCGAAAGTCATGATGAAAATGTTGTAATGTTATATCTAACAGCAAAAATAGCTGCTTGTGTACGGTCTCTTAGCTCAAGTTTATTTATAACGTTTGATACGTGATTTTTAACCGTCCCCTCTGAAATAAACAGTTCAGCTGCGATTTCCTTGTTATTTAAGCCTAAACCGAGCTTATGTAACACTTGTAGTTCACGCTCTGTTAATTCGCTTATTTGTTTTTGTACTTCATCATCAGTGACAGTCTCATCAGATGATTGATTCCTTCTCATTTCTCTAACAATATCTGCAGTTAATTCTTTTGGTAAGACCATACCACCTGATTGGACCGTTTTTATCGCTTGAACAATCGTGTCAGTAGGCATATCCTTTAACAGGTAGCCACTAGCTCCTTCTTCAAGCGCTTCAAAAATTAACTCACTATCATTAAAGGTTGTTAACATCAAAACCTTCGAATCTGGTAGGGCGGCTGTAATCAGCTTTGTCCCTTCAACCCCATTTGCAACAGGCATGCGAATATCCATTAACACGATATCCGGCCGATGCTGCATCGCTTTCTCTAACGCCTCTCGTCCATTTACTGCAACATCGACAACATCTAGATCAGATTTAAGATTTAGAATTGTCGCAAGCCCATCACGCATTAGTTCTTGATCATCTGCAATTATTATCTTAATCATTGTCCCCCACCTATCTGCCACCTAATTTCCTTTAAAGGAAAGCTTGCTTTCACGATAAAACCTGTATCAGGCATGCCTTCAAACACAATTCTCCCGCCATGCTCAATGACTCGTTCTCTCATATGCTTCAAGCCAAAGCCTGGACTTATCTCTGATGAACCTTTCCCATTGTCGTTGATCATCGCCTCTACCGCCATATCGGTTACTTCAATCTTAATTTGACATTCTGTAGCCTGCCCATGACGAACTGCATTTGTAATCGATTCCTGGATTACTCGTGTTATGTCTAGCTGCATAGATATTGGGATACGCGAGGCATCGCCATGTAATTGAAAGCTAGATTTCAAGCCTGTCATCTTCTGATAGTCTTCAAGGATTTTCCTCGTTACTGTGATAAAGGATTGCGGTTTGTCCGTGTCTTTTAACGTGCGAACAGACAATCGAATTTCCTGAAGAGCATTTCTCGCAAGCTCTTCACATAACAGCACCGTCTGCTTACTTTTTTCCGGCTGTATATCCAGAAGCTCCTTTGCTACCTGTAGTTGAACAAGTAGTGCTGTCATTTTATGTCCGACCGTATCATGAATCTCTCCAGATATCCGATTCCGTTCTCGAATAAGTGTCAATTCCTCTACTTGTTGTGAAAAAAGATGTAGCTGTTGATGAGCGTCCTTCAAGGCATCATGCGTTTTTTGAAGCTCCTCATATTGCTTTTCATTTTCTACTTGTGCAAGCTCTAGCTTATGAATTAACCGACCGACAACTGCAGAAAAAAGAATAAAAGTAAAGTTTACAATATTGCTCATAACATCAATTACGCCTGTTGCATAGTACGTGTAATAAATACATCCCCCCCATACGAGAAAGAAACCAACGGAGAAACGAGTAATTACTTTCTGACTTTCAGAAAATAAAAAAATTGTTACTGCGTTCACTCCAAATAAAATTAAATATAATGTTGATCCCGGAAAAAGAAAGACAAAGCCTATAGTTAAGATCGAATCCATTACAATTAAGATAGGAAAATAGTTTTTTCCAAACGAGGTAATTAACATAATGTGATTGATACAAAATCCAATAGACGCAACCATAACAAAAATGAACTGAATCGTCGTATGACTTCCAAGGTTAAAGTAATAGATGTAGCTGATTAAAACAAACATAACGAGCCGAATACTTTTCAAAAGAGTAAAATTCAAGAAATCACCTCAATGGAATGGGTAAACAAAAATAATATCGATTAATAAATAGAATACAAATATTATAAACTTATCCTTTATTATTGATAAGGTAATATTTTCAAATAGTCATACATGCAGTTCCCTACTCCTATAAACTTACAAATCCAGCTATATAAAAAAGATTGATCCTTTATAATGAAAGAGGAATGAAATTTGCAATTAATATTTAGTAATCAAAGGAGGAGTTTTTTTGGAATTTAGCACTGAAAGATTAACAATTAGACCGTTTAATCGTAATGACTTACAAGATGTATTTACCATATACAATAACGATGATACGTGTAAATATCTCTTGCATGATAAGTGGACACATGAAAATATGCATGAAAGATTTAATAAAAAGCTAGAAAATCGTGTACTCACAAAAGAAACAAATTTAAGTTTAGCAGTAGTAAACGATACGAAAGTCATTGGTGATTTATCCGTTTGGTATACAGATATGAAAGATACTGTTGAGATTGGTTATAGTTTTTCTAACGAAGCATCAGGAAAGGGTTATGCAACTGAAGCCGTGAGTAGTTTAGTCAAGAAGTTATTTGTTGATTTTGCTGTGCATCGTATACAAGCCAACCTTGATGCAAGAAATAAAGCATCACAAAGGTTGTGTGAGCGTATAGGTATGAGAAAAGAGGCTCATTTTATTCAGGATTTTTGGAATAAGGGTGAATGGACAGATAGCATTGTATATGGGATGTTATTCTCGGATTTAAAATTACGAAAATAACAGAAGGTATCAACGTTTTCGACATACTTATAATCAGACTTTATCATAAAGGTACAGCAAAAAGCACCACATTCAGTTATTTATCTGAATGTAGTGCTTCTTACTTATCATGTCATATTCTGATTTACTAACTGTTAGTTATCTCGGTTTACGATATAATCCATTAAATGCTTTAGAAAGGTCGTATTGTGTGATACGTTACGTACAGCCTCCATCGCCAAACAATAATGATCCCACATTGCTTTCTTTGCACCAACCACACCTAGTATTGATACAAAGGTCGCATTATGATTTTCTTCATCTTTACCAGGAGCTTTTCCAAGTAAACTAACACTACCCTCAACATCTAAAAGGTCATCTTTTATTTGAAAAGCAATGCCTAAATGACGCGCATAGTTTTTCAATGCTTCTATTTCCTCCTCATCCGCCTTTGCGAGTATTGCAGGCATGACAAGAGAAGCCTCAAACGCTATCCCTGTTTTATAAAAACACATCGTATTTAATTGTTCGAGAGTCAACTGCTTCCCCTTTGAATCTAAATCCATCGCCTGGCCTCTACACATTTCTGCTGTAACTTGGACTGAGTATTGGATTAAGCGAAGGACAGCTTCTGATTCAAATGAATTTAGTGATGCTTGTTCTTCAATCGCCTTTTGAGTAAGAAAAAGACCGGTTAATTCCGCTACAGCACTGTTATAAATCTGGTGAAGAGTCGGGCGCCCCCTTCTTATTTTTGCGTTATCCTGAGATGGCAAATCATCAAAAATAAGTGATGCTGTATGCATGTACTCCAATGATTTTAAAAGTGGCATAATCGCCTCACCACTCAAACCATATTCTTTCACACCGATAACCCAGGTAATAATTGGTCTTAATCGCTTGCCGGAACCTTCCAAGCTATAATTTGCTGCCTCAATAATCGGATCATCCATTGAGTTATTTTCACTATTAGAAATTGGGAGACTATGATTTATCTGTTCACGAACTGTTTTTAATTGCTGAAAAAATTCTTCTCGCTCTTTTCGTTCCTTTTTTAAATTTAATAAGATTTGGTCACGCAGAAGCTTATCAAAGAAATCAACATCATCTGCCTTCTCAACCATCTTTTGAATTAATTGATTAAAGGCTGGCATCCCTTTCGTGAAAAGCGCCATCACATCATTGTATTTCTCCGCTCCAATTCGCTCTTTAAACCGTTTCAAGCCATTTATAGCTCGGTTCAACATGACTTCACATGTCTTCGTATCAGATCCGTACACATTGTGAATTAAATTAGCGATAACTGTCCAGTACAATTCAAAGGGATTGATTAAATCCGGTCTTTCTCGATGATATGTTAAATAATACGTATACGGCGTAACCGCACCAGCCTCCAGATCATGAAACATATCGGCAAAATCATCTGCTAGCTGATTATAAATCCCGTATAAAAACGTTCTGTTATCAAAGCCCTCGTCCTCTGGGGCATTAATAACGGAGCGAGCTATTAATCGTGAAAAGGATGATTTTAATATGACCGGAATAAACAAATCCTCATTCGTATAGGTTGCGTCTGAGATCTCCTTCATCCGGTCGACCTCTTGCGCTTGGAAAAAAACAAATGCTTGTTCAAAAAATCCTTTTCTTTGCTTAGGATGCTGCTCTGACTTTATATATTGAAAGGCTTCACGAAGCTCGTTGTGAACAGCTCGAATGAAATCTCCGTTTTCCCCAGTCCATTTCCCCAAACTTGGTACTGTTCCTGTAATAAGAGTTGTGCGTATCAAATTGGAATATCGTTGCTTTTCCAGCTTTGATAACACATTCGCATCTAAAAGATCATCTATAAATGGATACGTTACTCCATAGGAATAACCTAACCTAATCGCCGCATCAAGTTGCCTGGCACGCTCCTCTGCTGTGATATTGTCATCCATCTCCTCTATCACATGCATCATAACACCGGCAATAAGCTTAATTAGCTTACGTTGCGCTTGATCAGCATCCATCCCTTGAGGAAGGATGGAAGAAACCTTTTTTAATTTGTCCATTAGCCAAATGATTGCAGCTTCGACGTTTTCCTTCTGTGCCCATCGATATAACTCGACAATACTAAGCGGATCCGCTTCGTTATCCATGTTTGATAAAAGCCGCTGTTTGACACTGGTTACTACTTGCTGAATTTTCTTTTGCGACTCTGATGAATTCAACGTTTTCCCTAAATCCCGTAGAAATATATACGAAAAGCTACGATCCAAATAATTCTCAAGCTTCCCAGTGTAATTTAACCACTTAATGTAGCTATGATAACCGTCTGAAGCAGATATCCTTTTTCCTCGTGATAAAAAGGACATCAATGAAGACCTGCGAATATGATTCTGTCTCCATGCTTGGATGTCCTTTGTTAAGATTGGGATAAAAGCTTTTTTCTCAACATAAGTAAAAAGTGTTTGAAAATATTCCCCTGCCCGCGTCTCAGCATGCTTATAGCTTTTATCCGCATTTTCAATAAGTTCCTGATTCATATCATCCATTCCTCTACATCTTGTTATCTTCTATTTGTATGCAATGCCTACAATGCTCATTTTCATAATCTATAAGTTTTTCATCCTTTTACGTTACCATCTTTATCATGAGAAATCTAAAAAAATACATAAAAATTGACTCAATGATATCTTTTTAAAGCAATTAAGGGAATAGTTATAATTGTTTTGGGGAAAATAAACTATCATTTCCTAAAAATCAGATTGAAGAAAGGAGAAATACTTGCTAGTACTTACTTTAACTCTTTTATTAGCAACCATTCTCTTACTAATCAATTGGAATAAAGCATTACATCCTGTCGAAATCGTTTTAAATTGGATGGTTAATGCGATGATTAATGAGGTATTTATTCTTATCACTATAGTTAACCTAGACTTAATACAACTGTCGAATAAACCTATTTCAGCTATCACTTTCCTAATAGGGAATATTTATTTAATACCAATGCTAACTCTATGTTTTCTATCCTTATTCATAAGCTTGAAATCAACATGGATGAGAATGGCTCTTTTCATGATTTCGTTGCTCATTCACGGCTCCTGTTTATATGTTGGATATGGGCTTGGGTTAGTAAAGCTCGTTCACTGGTCTTATTATCCTTCAATTTTATATTGGGCCGTCATTTTATGCCTCAATGTATTCATTGTCTTTAGTTATCGAAAATTGTTAGTGAGAGCAGGAATTATGAATGGAAGTATTAACATTTCCAAAAAGCTTTGATGAAAATGAAATATTCGTGCTATTCGTTGCATGCGGATTAATTCTTTTATCACTCATCTTGCCAAAACGGTTTCCAATCCAATTATTTATTTTGCTATTTTTAATAAACTCTGTTATCGGACGCACTGTAGACACTACGCTTGCAACACACCCTCTTGATATTTACAGTAGCTTTGACGATAACACACATGAGGTTTTTGATGAGATAACGTATTCAATCGTTTATTCATTTTACGGTTATTTGTTTTATTATGCTTATGATAAATATTATAAACTACATTCATGGTTTCATGTTGTCATATGGGCTGTTTCTAGTACTATTTTCGAATGGATATCAATCCATTTTGGCGTTTTTCATTATCATCATTGGCATATACTATACTCAGTTGTTGTCTATCTTCTTGTATATACGTTTCACATTTTCTTTTTTAAATGGGCTTCAAAGCAACTGCACTATACGTCAGAGAGAATTCAACAAGTAGAAAAAGGGAATAAATAAAAAAGCTCCTCTAGTCCTTTACGTTACTAATACTAGAGGAGCTGTTATATTTTATGCCAGTTTGTTAATTTCTATTTTCTTCCCTTCATTTCGCCAATCCTTGAATTCTGCTGCCGCCGTAAACAGCGCATCTGTTGAAGAGTTAAGTGCTGTTTCACATGAATCTTGTAAAACCCCAATGATAAATCCTACCCCTACTACTTGCATCGCAACATCAGCTGATATTCCAAATAAGCTACATGCTAGCGGAATTAACAATAATGAACCACCAGCAACACCAGAAGCACCACAAGCACATATTGCTGCAACTACACTAAGAATGATCGCAGTTGGAATATCGACTGAAATGTCCAGTGTATGAACCGCTGCAAGCGTCAATACAGATATCGTAACAGCTGCACCAGCCATATTAATCGTAGCACCTAATGGGATAGAAACAGAATAATTATCCTTGTTTAACCCAAGGTCCTCACATAATCTCATATTTACAGGAATATTCGCAGCAGAGCTTCGTGTGAAGAATGCTGTAATGCCGCTTTCCTTTAAACATTTAAATACAAGTGGATAAGGATTTTGCTTAATCATGACAAAGACGATAATTGGATTAACCACTAACGCTACAAAGAACATACAGCCAAGTAAAACGAGAAGCAATTTTCCATAGCTTAGCAATGATTCTAATCCATTTGTTGCAATCGCCTCAAACACAAGCCCCATAATCCCTAGTGGTGCAAGCTTGATTACCCACGTAACAACCTTTGACACCGCATCTGAAAAATGAATGATGACTGATTTTGTCGAATCAGGAGCACTTCTTAGAGCAAAACCAAGGAGAATTGCCCAAGTTAAAATTCCAATATAATTTCCATTAACAATCGCATTAACTGGATTATCAACAATGTTTAACAATAATGTTTTAAGAACATCCCCTACGCCTTCAGGTGATGTGAAACCTTCAGGACTCTCTGCAAGTGTTAATTCTACAGGGAAAATAAAACTAGCAATTACAGCAATTAAACCAGCCAAAAAGGTTCCTATAAGGTACAGGAGGATAATCGATTTCATATTCGTTTTATGACCACTTTTATGTTGAGCGATGGCAGCCATCACTAGGAAAAGGACTAACACAGGTGCAACCGCCTTTAATGCACCGACAAATAAAGAGCCAAGTATCGTAATAAATTTCGCTCCTTCAGGAACCGTTACAGCTAGGATAATCCCAATGATTAGGCCGATAATGATTTGCTTTACGATACTTAGCTTATTCCACTTTTTCAATATACTTTTCATAAATATCCTCCAATAATTTTCAATTTATATAATAATCTGGATAATTTCATACTTTATAAGTAAATAAACAATTCATTCTACTTACATAGCTTATAAAGCTTAATAAATTTCAAAATAAACCTTTCTACTAAAATATCGGATATATTCCACCCAGAAAGGACAATTGTCTATTTAATGAATACTATTATAAGGACTTTCTCGATATATTACAATATTATTTTGATGTTTCATAATTAATCGAATCTTCATATAATTATGGAGTTAGTAAATCTCACTTTGGTTTTTACTATTTATACGTTATCTTCTGAAAGTTAGTTTAATGGGTATACAAAGTCGGGAGAAATCGGTATACTTATAATGTAAGCACTTTAACTAATATATGGGGGAGAGCAAATGGGAAAAGAAACTAAACCAAACGAACCTATCGTTACACATATTTTTACGGCAGATCCTTCTGCACATGTTTTTGAAGGAAAGCTATATATTTATCCTTCACATGACCTTGATCATGATGAACCTTCAAATGATAATGGTGACCAATATAAAATGGAAGATTACCATGTTTTATCAATGGATGATGTAAACGGACCAGTCGTCGACCACGGGGAGGTTCTTCACTTAAAGGATATTCCTTGGGCTAGTAAGCAGCTTTGGGCTCCAGATGCTGCCTACAAAAACAACAAATATTATTTATTTTTCCCTGCTAGAGATCTTGATGGCATTTTCCGTATCGGTGTTGCAACAAGCGACAATCCTGCAGGACCATTTACACCAGAGGAAAATTATATTCCAGGCAGCTTTAGCATTGATCCAGCAGTGTTAGTCGATGAGGATGACAAAGCTTATGTTTATTTTGGCGGACTTTGGGGAGGACAGCTAGAGAAGTGGCAAACAGGAACATTTAATCCAGATGCAGAAGGTCCAGCTCCTACAGAGCCTGCTTTAGGACCAAGAGTCGCAGAATTAACTGATGATATGCTAACATTTAAAAGCGAACCGAAAGAAATCTCGATTGTTGATGAGGATGGCAACCCAATTCTAGCAAGCGATGAAGACCGTAGATTTTTCGAAGGCCCATGGGTTCATAAATACAATGGCCTTTACTATATGTCCTATTCAACAGGTACAACCCATAAAATTGTTTATGCAGTGAGCGAAAATCCACAGGGACCATTTGTGTTCAAGGGGACGATTCTTACTCCTGTTATCGGCTGGACAACACATCATTCAATTGTTGAATATAAGGATAAATGGTATCTGTTCTACCATGACTGTGAATTATCAGACGGAGTAAACCATAAGCGCTCTGTAAAATACACGGAGCTAACATACAACGAGGATGGGACAATTCAAACAATTGATCCTTATGGACATAAATAATTTAGACTGATAGCTGACTCTAATTAGGGTCAGCTTTTATAATGGAAGATTAAAAAAATGACACTCTCCATAAGTGTCATTTACATCTCTTATTCTTGTGTTTGCAGTGCTAATTTTAAACCTAAGCCAATGTAAAGAACCCCTATAGCTTTCCCAAGCCAGCCATTTCCTTGATTTTTCACCATAACCTTATTGCCTACGGCGCTTGTGATAAATACTAATAATGTTGTATAGATGATGCCCATTAAAACAAAGACTAAACCAAGTATTAATAGCTGTATCGTAACAGGAGTACCATTATTTTGAACAAATTGCGGCAAGAAGGCTAAGAAAAATAGCGCTGTTTTAGGATTTAATAATTCTATTAAAAACGCCTGACGAAATGAACCAGTCGTTGTTACTTCCTTTTCAACAGGATTTTTTGTCTTTTTTGACTTTGCCAGCAACGCACATATTCCTAAATAAATTAAATATGCAGCACCCAAATATTTTACAATCTCAAATGCTAATGCAGATGTCATTAAAATAGCTGAAAGTCCAAGAACCGCTGCAAAGGTATGAACTAAATCTCCTGCAGCTAATCCGATTCCAGTAATGATTCCGTTCCTTTTCCCACCTTTAATCGTTTGAGAAATCGTGATAATAACAGCAGGACCTGGAATAAGAAATAACGCTAAAACTACTAAGATAAACGCAACCATTTTCATTACTTCCTTCCTTTAAAAACAATACTACAATAATATTAAAATACCTATAAATTAAAATACCTATAAATTTCCTATCTGTCCATGGTAATAAAAGTAGATAGTAACAGAGACTTCATCTTTTGTTCGTTGCACTAATTACTATACAGAAAAAGAGTGTGTAACGACACACCGAATATTGTTTTTTTGAAAAAATTGATGATTATCGTAAACTCTGGAAATCAACGAAAACGCAAACTTAATAAAAAACAACAAAGTTTATGAAAAAGACGAATTAACCTCAATATTTATTGGGCAAATTAACATTATTCGTCTTACAAAGGAGGAAAAGCTTTGTCTGATTTTTGCGCTTCATTATGGCCTGAAGAATCTACACCAGAGGAGCAAATAAACTGCAGTGATTGCGGTCTTGATAAGCATGGGTCACGAATGGTTTGGGGTGAGGGGAATCCAGAGGCATCGCTCATGATTCTATTGGATAATCCGGGGGCACGTGAGGACCGAGATAACAAGCCATTTGTCTGCGGGACTAGACAAACGTTACAAAAAGCAGTTGGTGAAGTTGGCTTAACAGCAGGTGATTTATACATAACGTATATTTTAAAAAGAAAACCGACACGATCATATGAAAAGGAACACACTAGACAAATTTGCATGAACCACCTAAACCAACAACTGCTAGCAAAGCAGCCTAAATTAATTGTTTGCCTAGGAAACGTTGCTGTTCAATCCTTTTTTCACAATCCTGAAGCTGATGTGAAGTCATTACGGGGCAAATTTCATCATGTACATGGCTATAAAACAACAGCTGCCTACCATCCTTTAGCTGTAAGAAGACGCCCAAATCTATGGAGATTATTTTTAGAAGATTGGATGCTTGTTGCTAAGGAATATTTAACGTCCAAAAAACCTTATATCAAGGAATAATGAAGTTTTGATATAAGGCTTTTTAGGATGCCTTTTTGTTTAATTTTATCCATATTCATATAACAAACCTTGGCGGTTATGAGAGTCATTTAACACTTTCATTATTCTAATACAATGGTTGGTGTTGCCTTCTTTACAATAATGATTCCATCGTATGCTTCATTTGGAACCATTTTTATCGTGTAAAACATCTTCATCAATTTATACCAAGGTTTAAATTCGTCTCCTATATTTGCCATTTTTTGCTCCTTTGCAATAATCGCTGATAACTCCTCTGATTCAAGGGCCTTTTTAAAATCTACGTAAAAAATATTTTGCTCTACTTCACTGAACGCATCTACTAATTCATTATGATTCTCTACTTTGTAATTTTCCCGTTCAGTTGAACCACCTTTTAATGCTTGGAATGTACTATCGATAAAGTCTGTACCGATTGCAAAATAATCCTCACCATATACCTCATCTAAATAATTCCCCATTGATTTATAGTCTGCAAGTGATGCCGATGTTTTTTCAATATGTCCATTATGAGCAGAGATAAATATTTTATCATGACCGTTAGATGTCTCGAAATCAACAATCCATTGTAGATTTTCCGCCAAATATTGGTCACGAAGCTTTGTATAGTCCTTCTCATTTAAAAATAATTGTGTCCGTTGTTTCATAACTTGCGCGTATTGTAAAGCAAAAGCATAGGCATCAGGAGAGGAGCTTTCCACATACGTCGCTTGATTTTCCTGCAAATTTAGGATGATGTTGTCTATTTTATTCTCCAAATCTTCCAGTTGCTTCATTGTTAAATCACGCATTGTATCATTTGATACATGTTCCAACTGCTTCGTATATTTTTTAGCCCGATCATCATTAACCATGTCATAGTAATCGAGAAGGCCTTTCTTACTGTAATCATAGCGCTGCATATCATTACCATAAAAATATACCTTTTCTTCCTCGTTAACAGTTAGGTTATAATCATGCATCCATTGAACAAGATCAATCATTTGTTCTGTTTTATATATATTATAATCAAGAGCATAAACTGCTTCCTCAGCTGAACCAGTACCGTCTAAAATAAACTGATTAATTTTCTGTGCCCCTCCAAAATCTCCTTCTAAGACAAATACTCGGACTTTTTCATTTAATACTAATGTTTCAAATAAATCCTTTTTAAGCTTTTGAAATTCACTATTTCCATGTGTTGCCTCTCCAAAGCCAATTACCTTCACATTTTCCGGGATATTTATTTTTTCTACCGGTGATAAATATTGTGCTGCATCATCAATTGCCTTTCCTCTCCCACATCCTACTAGTAAAAAGAAAAGTGATATAGCCAAAATGACTACAGAGCCGATTTTTGATAAAGACATTAGATATCCTCCTATTTTCGATTACTTTTTGTTACCTTTCAAAATCCACCATTAAAATTGAAAAGCATATCACACTTGCGTCTATACTGTGTATACTGTATATTCCATATATGTACAGTATATACTGTTTTGTTTTAATATTCAACATATACTAAAAAACAAAAAAACTGTCTATTATCAAGATTTGATAATAGACAGTCTTTTACAAACTACAAAAAGTGATATTTAAAGGTGATTAACAAACAAAAACGTTACAGACATTTTCTTATTCTTGACTTATTGTGTCACAACAACACGTCTTACTTTTCTATCGTTAAATAGAGATTCGCTAGGTAGAAAGTGCATTATTTCATTTCATATTTTCTCCAATAATCATATATAGCTTCCTTGATGATATTTGATAAATCCCCAGTTTTTTGCTCACTTAACCACTCTGTTTGCTCAATTGGTAATTTTAATTTCAAAGTAATTTTTTCACTTGGCATTTCATATTTTCTAATTTCCTCTAAAGTGATTCCGTCCTCTACATTAGGATAAGACGAATCATTTTCGTTTATCATAAGAAAATCATGAAAATCATCAATATCATTTAGTTCACAAAATAAGTTTAACTGCGGTAATCCTCCTGACAATCGTTTCAAATGCATAAATGAAGTAATTTGTCTTCCATCCTGTAATTCTATTTCTACAAGTAGGGTTTCCTCATTTTGATATTTCAGTACAACAACCTCACTTACAACGGCATCTAATTGCAACGTATAGCCTGTACTCGATTCAATAATATAGATTGCACTATTAAAAACATGAAGACCCTCACCGTCAATTTTTATCTCCTGAACCTTAACCATAAACTACTCTCCTTTTAAGGATTATTTCCTAAAAGTGGCTTTGAATTTCTTCTCTCCTGTTCAAAACCTCATGTATTTATCTACTATTCTATCAAAAAAAGACACTCGATTATGAGTGTCATCTTCGTCAGTTTAATTTTAAAGTGAAAGGAGCTAGGAATCTACCACTGCACAATGTTACATTAATCAATCTTCGTTAATTTACCATGTACGACTAATCTTCCTTCATCTGGGTCAGACAGGTTGTTACATGTCGATAAGGTGATAATATGATCCTTTTCATTTACTTGGACATTTGTCTGTACTTCTGAGTTTTCTTTGATTACTTTCAAGTATTGTTTGTATTCTTCATCGCTCGCAAAATCAGTTTCAATATAATGAAAATCTGTTGTCGTTACATACGCTGAAAAGACTTCCACATCATAGCTTGCATAAATTGTATTAAACTGAAAATGCTTGTTTTGTGAAGCAAATTCCTCATCTAAAAATTTCTTTAACTGCCCGAACATCGAGCCGTCCTTCATTTCATGTCCGTAAATAATCGTCTGTTTATTTAGTGTATCTACTTGATTCCGATAATCCATAAAGATACTTCCTGCTTTTGATTCCTCCTTTTTATAATTTCGCTTTAAATAATATTCATTATCTGAGCTTTGCAAAATAGGATAATGAACCTTTGTATGATCAATTGTTAGCCAACCGACAATATCGGGATTTATTTTTAAAAGACTTTGGAATGGAGAACGAATTTGATTTTCCTCTGCCACTGGCTCACTGTTTTGCTGGATTTCTTGATACTCTACTTGAATTTCGTTCATAACCTTTTCATTTTTTGAATACTCATAGTAAATCGTCGCAATTTTTATAACAGAAAATAGAAATGTGCCTAAACAAATGATGAGGATTAATGATTGAATCCAGCTCAGTCTTTTCCTTTTCCTCAAATTCAATCCACACCTTTACAGTTCAAAATTTTCTTTTGTTGAATTTTCTCGGTAAAAACAAAATGTGCCCCTTGATAGACAAAGACTCAAAATGAACAGTCTATAGTCACAAGGGGAACATATTCTAGCAATCTTCCTTAATTTTGTTATGTGATTGTTTTAATTATCTACTCTTTTTAACTTTCTCCTAAAGAGTACAAACCCTGCTGTAAGCACTGAACCAACTAATAGCACGACATAGGGGATTAGGTTTGTATCATCTCCTGTTTTAGGGTTTTTAACTGTATCAATTTCTTTTTTCGTTGAATCGTCCGCATTTATTTGTTTACTCGTTTCTGATTGCTTACTTGCTTCATAAGTTGGATAGTCTACGTCTGTATGATTTTTATTATCTTTTTTATTTTTATCATCTTCTGATTCTACTGGAACATTAGGTACATCATCTGTATCTTTCTCATTTTCTGTACCATTGTCTGTTTCAGTGCCGTTATCAACATCTTTGTCTGTTTCTTTATCAGTATCTTTATCAGTATCTTTATCTTGATCTGGTTCTTCCTTAGTCGTGTCTACAACTCGTAATGCTTGTTCATCATAAACGACATCGTAAGTATCTGGAAGACCATTTATTTCTACTGATGAGAATGTACTGCCTTTTGCTAAAGTAGCATAGGTAATAATTGCTGAATCCTCATTAGGAACATAACCGTCAACAAAATTCAGATTTAACGTTCCGCCAAATGTCGCTTCACCATCAATCGCAAGAACTTCCTCACTGTTTCCGATCGTAAGCTTAAGTGTACCTGCCTCTGCTTGTGTAAAATCATCACCTATATTTAAGCTGCTTGTTACATCTTCATTTAACGTACCACCGTTATTAATCACTTCACCTTGTCCTAATGCAGTGCTGGAATCTGCTACTAAAGATCCTTCCTCAATAACAGTACCACCAAAATAACTGTTATCACCAGTTAAAGTTAAAGTACCCGTACCTAATTTTGTTAACTTTCCAGGACCAGCGATATCATTTTTCCAGCTGTCTGAAGCATTAAATCCTCCTTGCGCGGCATCCATTGTAACAGTTACATCTGTCTCAAACGCTTCATAACCACCTGCAGCGGCAAAAAGGTTTAATCTACCCCAGCCTTCAGCATCGTCTAATACAGGATATCCAGATGGCAGACCTGTCGTATATAAAATCCAACGGCGTTGTGTCGCATCTAAATATGGGAAACGAGACTCAAGTAGTACTTCAGCACCCTTAGGTACGATCATTGGTTTTGTCGTATCACCAATTTGTTCAAACCCGTAAGTTAGGCGCTCAATAAATTTTTCTTTGTTTGCTTCATAATTTTCTGACGTGCCCTCTTGTGTAAGTAATACATCATGTGCTTGCTGATAGGCAGCTTTCTTCAGGCTTGCATTTGCCGGGTCATTTAAAACTGCTGCTGCTGTTGCTGTCGCCATAACTCGTCCACCGATAACATCTAACGGTGAATGCATACCAGCTACGATTCTGCTATTCCCTAATTCAGAGGCTCTCGTCATCAGCTCTTCATATTTTTCAGGCACGGAATACGCTAAAGCATAAGCAGCTAAATAAGCGGCATTTGTATGACCACTTGGAAATCCACCATCACTAGTAGGATCGTCCTTTTTCGCTGGGACTAGTGCTGGAACTAAGCTTACCTCATCACTCCAGCGAAACGGACGCTTATAATTATAGTAGGATTTTGCTGGATTCGTAGTTGCTGCATTTCCACGCAAAGTATTAACTAGTTTCACCATACTACCAAGGCTGGAATCCTCATCAGCCCAATTCCCATTACGATTGCCGCCGTCCTCATACTTCACTGATGTCGCATCTTCTGGGATATCATCTGAAATCGTTGTCCCAGCATTGGCACCTTCTTTAAACTTAGCTGAATAATTACCAAGACCTGAAATGACACTATAGCTCTGATGGCGTCGATCATCTAAGTAAGCTGCCGCTGCCTCCTCTTCAGTTCGATTGTTTGTAATTGAAATCACCGTATCGATATTGTGATTATGTACTTGAGCATTTAAAACTGTTCCGTTATCCCATGATGTTCCAGGTGTCCAAAGCTCATGAAACTTTGAAAGCACACCAATAGCCGGGTTTGATTCTGGAGTCATGTTATCCTTTGAATTATTTTGATACGCGTCTACATAATATCCATATGCTGCTGCTTCCGGTTCGATTGCAGAGTCATCAACAACATTTGCTGCAAAGGTTGTAGTTGCACCTTGAATACATAAAACCGATGTTAACAATAAAACAGGCCATTTAGCTTTTCGCTTTTTATTGAATTTTCCTCCATTATTGGATAAAACCATTTTACCGTCTCCCTAGATTTATATAATAATTACAAAATTCATTTTAATTTTTAATTGTAAATTTAATGTGAATTGACGGTAAAGAATTATATTTTTTTACATATTGTGATGAATTTCTTGCCCTTTTGACAAGGTCCACTTAGCCCTTTGTTTCATAGAAAAAGCTTCCCAAACATATAGATCGGGAAGCTTTTCAAATCAGTACAACAACATTTGGTTTGCAGTAGGATACACACGCTTTAAGAAAAAATGTTATTTTTTAGACTTGTCTTTACGTGGTTTAGGCTTTATATATAATCCTAATTCTTTTCTTTCCTTTGTTAAGGAACGGTACAACGAAATCATCATCAACACAATGATAATCGAGAATGGAAATGCAGCAGCAATTAACGAATTTTGTAGCGCCTGTAGTCCACCACTATATAAGAGAATTACTGCGACTAAAGACTGGGCAATTCCCCAAGTTAGCTTCACTGAATTTGGCGGAGTAAGCGAGCCATATGTTGTTTGCATTCCAAGCACAAATGTTGCTGAATCAGCAGAAGTAATAAAAAATGTACAAACAAGGATAATCGCTACGATTGAAAGAAGCATCGACCATGGGAATTCACTAAATACTGCAAATAAGACTTCCTCTGTAGCAAAACTTGTTAAATCAACATTTCCAGCATTCTGAACTTCGATTGCTGAAGTACCAAAGACTGCAAACCATAAAAAGCTTACAACCGCTGGAAGTAATAAAACGCCTATCATAAATTCTCTTATTGTTCTACCTCTAGATACACGAGCAATAAAAATTCCTACGAATGGGGACCATGATATCCACCATGCCCAATAGAAGATCGTCCAACTATTAATCCAAGCACGATGTTCCTCATTAAGAGGAGCAATCCTAAAGCTCATTTGAACGATGTTTTGAATATAACCACCGAGCGTATCAGTAAACATATTTAAAATAAGGATTGTAGGGCCCGCGATAAACATTAATAGAAATAACAAAATTGCCAAAACCATATTTGTGTTACTTAAATATTTTATCCCTTTGCCTAGTCCAGACCATGCTGAAATCATAAAAAGCACAGTAACAGTCACAATAATTATTAATTGTACGATGAAATTATTAGGTATTCCAAATAAGTAGGTTAACCCACCATTAATTTGTGCTGCCCCAAATCCAAGGGTTGTTGCAACACCGACTACTGTAGCAAAAACAGCTAACACATCTACAATTGTGCCTAGAGGTCCATCCATCCACTTTCCTAATACTGGTTTTAAAGTAGCCGAAATTAGTCCTGGCTCATCTTTACGAAATTGAAAATAGGCTAAAGCTAAAGCAACTATTGCATATATTGCCCAAGCATGAATCCCCCAGTGAAAAAATGTATATCTCATTGCTTCTTTATGTGCAGTAGCTGTTCCACCTTCTGCCAATGGAGGGTCGATAAAATGTGATAATGGCTCGGCAGCTCCCCAAAACACAAGACCGATCCCCATCCCTGCACTGAATAACATGGAAAACCAAGAGACCTTCGAAAACTCAGGCTTTTCATCAGGTTTACCTAATCTAATCATTCCAACAGGACTAAAAATAAGAAAAATACAAAAAACAACAATGATCGTAACCAAAATTAAATAATACCATCCAAAACTCGTTGTTAGAAAAGCCTGTAGATTATTTGTAGCTTCTTCAAAGCTATCAGGTGCCGAAACACCGAATATTACTGCTACTAATACAATGGCAACAGTTATCCAAAACACATTTGATATTCTTTTCATCTGATTTTCCTTTCTATAAAATATCTCTTCTATAAGATAGGAATTTTTCACTTTGTCCGTTCACATGCAGCTATTCCTTCAGATGAATCTTAAAATCGACTAAATGAAGGGTCCTATATACACTTCATCATAATAGTTTGAGCTATTTTTCTATTTTTTATTATCAATATATTGCATATCTTACTATGAATTTACTTGTTGGTAATTTATTCCCCGAATTATTAATTCTAAACTATATATACATTTGAATTCAAGTGAAATGGTTATCAAGTTTGTCGTGTTAATAAATCTTTGAAAAATACATAAGGTTTCCATTATAGTTTAATTAGAGAAAGTAAAATAAAAATTGGAGAGTGATAGTTTATGGCAAAGGTTGCATTTTTACTCGCAAGCTATTTTGAGGATTCCGAAATGAAAAATCCTTACGAAGCAATTAAGGAGGCAGGTCACGAAGCAACAATCGTTGGTCTTGAAAAAGGGATTGTTTGCGAAGGAAAACAAGGCACCGTTTCATATACTAGCGATGTAGCTGCTTCTGAAGTAAATGCAAGCGATTTTGATGCAGCTATTATTCCAGGAGGCGCTGCACCAGAGGCATTACGTGTTAATGACGATGTTGTCCGCTTTGTAAAGGAACTCAATGAACAAGGAAAACTAATTGCCGGAATTTGTCATGGACCACAGGTCATGATTAGCGCTGACATTTTAAAGAACAAAGCTGCAACAAGCTATATTGGCATTCGTGATGATGTAAAATTGGCTGGTGCCGAATATCGAGATGAAGAAGTCGTTGTAAGTGAAAATCTTGTGACATCTCGGACTCCAAAGGATGAGCCTGCGTTTATCCGTGAAATTTTAGCAAAATTGTAATATACATAAAAGGCTTGGAGGAAGGAATTCTCCAAGCCTTTTCTACTAAAAAACGACAATAGCAGAAAACACTAATCCGAACCAAGACGAAATATTCATCCCGACATTGCCAATAACACCAGCTGTATAAACCCCATATTTGGCGAATCTAACGCAAATTGATCTAGCAGGTTAAAAGTTTATGTACAACTAGTTTAGTTGTTTTATCGTCCATTTCTTAACCCTTTATATACCAATTAATCATTATGTTGTTCATTGATTAATCGTCCAAGAAAGAGAAAAGAAGCTATACCAGAAAGTTTCAAACTTTTGGCACAGCCTCTTGTTCATCTTTTTTCAATATCAACAAACGGAGGGATATCCCTATTTAAGGATTATCTTGAAAGAGTATAATGTACGATTCCCTACCTCTACCCTAATTTGATATTTCCCCGCAGACATAGACTTCGTGCTGAGATTGAAAATATATTGATTTGCCCTAGCATCATAACGGAACTGATTATCTTTTACAGCTGAACTTATCGATACTCCATTAGCATCTTCTACATAAAGCCTTGCAGTAGCCTGAGTAAGGTAGTTCCCAGCGTTATCCTTCAATTGGAACTTAATGGGAAGTGTTCTACCTGCCTTATAAGTAACAGATTCATCGGTTTTTACAGGTGGAAGAATTCCGCTTGAGTGAATCGTGTCGCTTGCTGGTACGATCGGTAAATTCGATTCACCTTCACTATTTACAGCCGTTACCTTATAATAAGAAGTTCCGATAGGTGCAGTATTGTCGGTAAATTCCGGTACCTCTGAAGTCCCGATTTTTGTATATTCTCCATTTTGTGTTGCAGAGCGATAAATATTGTATTTTTCTACCCCTAATATCGGAATCCAGCTTACGTTAATATCTGCCCTGTTTGTTACAGCTGCCTTAATCCCAGCAGGTACAAGATTTTTAATTGTCAAATCATATCTTCGCGAATCATACCTGCTGAAATTATAGTTTCTAAAATCAGGCATACGCGGTTCACCAGTAATATGCTCCTTCAAATTGCTTGTTCCATTAGAATAAATTGATACGGTAAGTTCACCTGTCAGATTATAAACGAGAAGCTCATCTCTTGAATCTCCACTCATATCAGCAACCATGACTTGCTCTTTTGCATCTGTATGTTCATTAAAGGTAACAATCGGATTAAAATACCCATCATATAGCTTTGGTACGATTCCGTTTGGATTTTCTGCATCCTTTCCTCTTCTGTATGCAGTAATAAGTGGTGCATAGCTTCCAGTCCAGTTATCAAGTGGACGTACAATTGTTCCCCAATCACCCATAGCCCGCTGTTCGTGGTATAATGTTTTACCATCTGAGTTGAAAAGGAACATTCCATCCTGCCCCGGATTTCCTCGATTTATTCGATCAAGTCCCGCAAGCTCTAAGCCCGGAGAATCGATACGATAATTCCCTACAAGTATCTGTTGTGGCTCCACAGTATCGCCATTTCTAAATAGTTGGTTGCCATTAACATCGAAGGCAAATGTATCAGAACCACCAAGAATGATTTCTTGCTCTCCATCACCATTGATATCAGCTACCCAGTGAGTATCTACATGATCCGGTAAGTCATGTCTCCATAACTCCTTGCCATCGTGAGAAATTAAGGAATAATTGTTAACTAATTCATCTCTGCCATCTCCATCAAAGTCATAAGGGAGCAACCCATGTCCAGTATTGCCAGGATAATGCCATAGCTGGTTAAAATTTTTGTCCATCGCCCAAATCTTTGAATATCGATCCTTCAATAAGATGTCTTGCGGTGTTTTGTTACCTGAGAAATTAGCGATAAAAATTGCATCATGTGCTCTTTGATCTGGAAGCTGATACTTTTTCTCCATCTCACCCGTTTTCCCATCAAAAATATAAAAGTACTTTTCCGTATCTTCTCCTAGCTTCATTACCGTTAATACTTCATTTTCACCATCTGCATCAATATCATAAATTTGAACAGGCTCATCCGCACCACTTGTTGTCACCCGCGGATCGACTGTTCCTTGCTGCCACAATAAATTCCCTTCGATATCATATGCTGCTAAATGTCCGACATAACGAGGATTATAAGCATCTCTGCTTTCATATGCTGGCTGTACCATTAAAATATCATTGCGGCCGTCCCCGTTCATATCGCCAATACGCATACGATTCCCAGTACCAGCAGCACTTATATCAATCTTAGTAACAAGGTTTGGAAAAGACCATTGAGGCATCCCTAACACCTCTTGAGATCGCTCCCCTTCACCAGAAGCATTTAAAGCTGAAATTTTATACAAATAACTGGAATCGCTTTCAACTTTGACGTCTACAAAATCAACAGTTTTTGTATTCCCAATAAGTTGATAATCGTTATATCCTAATCTAGCCCGATACACATTATAGCTTGAAGCACCCTCTACAGCCTTCCATTTCAAGGAAATAGAGTCCTTTGTTACAGAAGGAATTTCAATTCCACTTGGAGCTGGTATTGCCGTATGTACTTCATTTGCAGCAGAAACAGGTTCCTTTAAAAAAACAAATTCAGACACTATTGATAATGTTAAGATCGTCGCAAGTGCAATTTTAGATTTTTTAAACATGATTTTCCTCCAAACAAAAATAGTATGATGCTTAAAACATGAAAGCAAAGTTGTTACTGGAATTAATGAATTATGCAGTCACACCTCCTATAGCCTTTTTCATTTCACAATGCCTAATAATATGTCTGATTCCACTACATTTTGAGAGTTAACCTCAAATTAGGCAGCTTGTACATTATTACGTATATGTTCAGTTTATTGAGATCATTACATATGTGGAGGGATTTACTGGGGGTTTTTAGGAAAGCATTTGAGAAGTTTTTTGTATAAATAAAAAATACTCTTACTGATTTAATCATAAGAGCATTTTTCTAGTAAGATAATTCTATTAATAAGGACCAGGTTAAATAATTTAACAATTTATTGTTTCTTTCTTCTAATTAAAAGCTTCATTAAGAAATTTATTACGAAGAGTGCGAGAATAGCTGAAACTATCCATAAATAGATAGGATTTTGCCCTTCACTTTCAATTTCCTGCACGTTATGTGGTAATGTTAATTCTCCAGCAATTATTTTATCCTTTTCTCTATAAAAATTATTAACTTCTATAATCGCATTATCTATAATGTTATCTAACTCTTCCTTTTTAATATTTTCATTATGAACATCTGCATACATATCTAAATAATTTCCGTATACTACATCATCATGAAAAAACCGGTGTTCCCTGATTCTTCAAGATACTTATCAATTTTCTTATCATTTTATCTCTTTTGCTCCATCAAGAAAATCATCTTCCCATAAAACTATTCCCCAAGCTCCCATCTCTTTCCCACATTTCTAGTAATATTATCCTAGTCGTCTTTAAGAAAGATTATCTTTTAAAACAACTAACTACGTATACTCTTATTTCATTAACTTAACCAACAAAGTTATCTACTTAATTT
Organism: Metabacillus niabensis; assembly: GCF_902829255.1. Lineage (GTDB taxonomy): Bacteria > Bacillota > Bacilli > Bacillales > Bacillaceae > Metabacillus > Metabacillus niabensis. The sequence goes on from NZ_CADEPK010000033.1 coordinate 98,598, forward strand.
CCGACAATCAAATGTATGTAAAAAACAGCTATTCGACAATTTCTAATGCAGGCGAATCGTTCGTCAGTTCAAAATCATAGTTGCTAGCATTTTTATATCCTGGATTTACATAACTAGAGTCCTTATCACTTTTTGAGGCCTTTTTAAACTTCGAAAAAGATGTGTATTCTTCTTCTTTCCATACCCATATTCCCTGTTTATTCTTTTCCTTATGAAAAACATTTTTCTTAAGAAGATTATCTTTGTTAGTCGAGAAATAGTTAACAATAAAAAGGCGTGATGGTCCAGCAGTGATGATATTTCGTTCTATCACATTATTTCTCGTATCATGCTGTAATAAAAGCTGTCCTCCATCTAGTCCCTTCGTATCATTTCGATAAATAATATTTTGCGAGATTGTAGAATTGATCGTACCTCCCCGCTCTTCATCATACCCACCAATTGATATTCCCGTGTAATGATTGTCATAAATAACATTGTTGATAATTTTAATATCATCAGCATATTTTTTCGCATGCTCAGAGGTTGCTTCAATTCCAATATCACTTTTATAGATCGTATTTTGTTCGATCGTAATATTTTTCCCACCATCGACATATATTCCGCCAGCTGAGTATTCTTCTCCATAAGCTGGATTTCCGTATGAGGAAATTTCATAAACTTGATTATTTTTTATAATCCCATTTCTTACATAATCAGCCTTTTTATCAGAGGATATACCTTCATAACCAATTAAATCGATCCCGATATTATCATTTCGACGAACAACGTTATGTTCAACTCGAAAGCCATCAATATTCCCATTAAGAACAAGAGCTTCACTAGCACCAAGCTTCAAATCCTCAACCGTGTTATTGATAATATTAATATCTTTCATTGCGCCAGTTCCATAGACAGCAATTCCATGAGCATTTCCATCATCCCCAAAGGTTTTGATTTGATGAACATGGTTATTTTCTAATGTAATATGACTGCTAGAGCCTGTTACATAGAACCCCATGACCGTTTCATCTGTTAAATCAGTCGTTAAATCCTGTATTGTTAACCCGCTAATCTTCAGGTAATGTTTATTATGTATCAACACTAAAGCTGTATCACCTTCAACATTCTTCAAACCATCTCCACTCAGGACAACCTTTTCCTTTTGATAAGCTTGAAAACGAACAGGTTTGGATTTTGTACCACTATGCTTAATGACAAGCTTTTCATTATACGTTCCTTCTCGTATAAAAACCGTAGTCCCCGCTGTAGCCTCTGCGGCAGCCTTTTTCAGGGTACGAAATGGTTTTGATTTTGTACCATTATTTTGGTCATTCCCATTTTTAGCTACGTATATTGTCTTTTCTGGCTCTGCATTTGTGTTGTTTAAAGTAAAAACAATGATGAATGCAGCTAAAGTTAGGAGTATGAGTATTAGTTTTTTCATTTTTTCAATTCCTTATTGATTAGTCGCGATACGTTTTTTATAGGTGGTTAATCTTTCAGTAAGTCTTCATGTAGCCAAATGTCACCGTAATCATAATTTTCTTCATTTAACGCATCATTTAATTTAAGTAAACGTAGAAAGTCCAAGAAACTAGCACTGATTAATTCAATATTTTCATAATATGAATTAATGTCTGCTTCAGAGTTTATACCACCTATCATTTTCCAAGCTTCCAATTCATTTTCATGACCCCATAATAGGATTTTGCCAAACATCTCATCTTTTACACCAATACAAATTTGGTCACCATTTGGGCACATCCCAATTGGTATTAAAGCTTCCGGTATTCTAAATAAATAGGTTTCAAGCTGTTCAATAAGACTATCATTACCTGTTAAACAGTATAACTCTTCAAGCACCCTTTCTGACTTTCCATGTTGAAACAATATCATATCTTTGAAAAAAACATTATCACATAATAAAAGAAAACATTTATAGCTATCAGGTAGAAAAAAATTATAGCTTTCCTCTATTAATTGAATTCGCTTTAATTTGTTTTGGATGAAATCATTATCTAAAATTGTATAATTAAATTTTGATAGGGTCGTTAAAATTTCTTTCTTATACTCTTTATACATTTTTATTTTTCCGCCTTTTAAAATTCGTTATTAAACTTCCTGATCCATCGATTTTTTCTATTTGCTTCGCATGTAAAGTCAGTATCTCAATGACTTTTCCTTGATTATTAACAAATTCAACTTCGTACATATCCCCTTCAAATACCACTATGATTGCTCCAATATCTCCTACCTTAACATGTGTAGCATCTATACTTAATTCCTTTAAACGTACGACATCGAATTCGTTATACAAAGCTTTTTCACCTCTATTTAATTACCCATTCTTTTCTAATTTATCAACCAATCAAAAATATATCTTCTCCGTTATATAATTGATAC
>NZ_CADEPK010000034.1 GCF_902829255.1 Metabacillus niabensis
GACGAATGGTTTAAAGAAAATAAATAAATCTATAAAAAAAGTCTTTCACAAAAGTGAAGGGCTTTTTTCATATTTCCTCGATAGAACAAAAAACAAAAAATACCAAATTTATAAAAATAACCCTTTGAAAACGATTAATAATCGCGGTCGAATTATAAGAATTATTAGACTTTTAACTGTAAACGATTGCACTCTTAACTACACCTTGAAATGTTGAATTGTCAGTGTTTAAATGAAAAAGATGGATAATAATCGGGAGCTTTTTACAGAATATATATGAAAATGGATAACGGTATGAAGAAGCTTCTTTCATAAAAAGTGCAGTGAGGAAGAAAAATACTGAAGGGAATATGAATCGGAACTAATTAGTAATTGACTTTATTCGCCTTCAGATTAACTCTTCCGACAACATCTGTCTTGATCATCTGAACACGTCCATAGTGCGATAGAAAAAAGGAGAGTAACCATAATGGCAAAAGTAATTGCAATTAATGCTGGTAGTTCATCATTAAAATTTCAACTTTTTGATATGCCAAGTGAAAAAGTTGTAACAAAAGGGTTAGTTGAAAGAATTGGAATTTCAGATTCAATCTTTACAATTTCAGTAAATGATGAGAAACAAACGGAAGTAACTGATATTCCTGACCATGCAGTCGCAGTAAAAATCTTACTTTCAAAATTAACGGATTTAAGAATTATTCAATCATTAGATGAAATCGAAGGTATTGGACATCGTGTCGTACATGGTGGAGAAATATTTAATGATTCGGCAATTATTACGGATGAAACATTGAAACAAATTGAGGACTTATCTGAGCTAGCACCACTTCATAATCCAGCAAATATTGTTGGGATTAAGGCTTTTAAAGAAGTATTACCTAATGTACAGGCGGTTGCAGTGTTCGATACGGCGTTTCATCAAACGATGCCTGAGCAATCTTTTCTATATAGTCTCCCATATGATTATTATAAAAAGTTCGGCATTCGAAAATATGGCTTCCACGGCACATCACATAAGTATGTATCACAACGTGCAGCAGAATTATTAGGAAGACCAATTGAACATCTTCGTTTAATTTCTTGTCACTTAGGTAACGGGGCAAGTATTGCGGCTATTGAAGGTGGTAAATCAATTGATACGTCAATGGGCTTTACACCACTTGCTGGGGTTGCAATGGGAACACGCTCAGGAAATATTGACCCAGCGCTGATTCCATATATCATGGAGAAAACTGGTAAAAATGTTGACGAAGTATTAAATGTATTAAATAAAGAGAGTGGAATTTTAGGTATGTCAGGTATTTCAAGTGATTTACGTGACAATATTCAAGCGGCAAGTGAAGGAAATGAGCGAGCTAAAATTGCTTTAGAAGTCTTTGCTAGCCGAATTCATAAATATATTGGTTCTTATGCAGCAAGAATGTCTGGCGTTGATGCGATCATCTTCACTGCAGGAATCGGAGAAAACAGTTCTGAGATTCGTGAACGAGTATTAAAAGGCCTAGAGTTCATGGGAGTATATTGGGATCCTTCTCTAAATAAAGTAAGAGGAGAGGAAACGTTTATTAGTTACCCACACTCACCTGTAAAAGTTATCGTTATACCTACGAATGAAGAGGTTATGATTGCAAGAGATGTTGTTCGTCTAACACATTAATAAATAGTGAAAGAGGGTGATTCAAAAGGGTCTGACTCCTCCAACTTACACACAATACATAGACTAACTATTAGTCGGTATATTGTGTTTGAGGGGGGCTAACCTTTGGTTTTGAGTCGCCCTCTTTTTATTTAAACCACCTAAGAAAACCTCACTATAAATCGAAATATTTCTTTTTGGAGCAAAATTCTACCACTAAAGGAAACTCCTCATTATGTTATGATAAAAACAAAGCAAAAAATCAATGTTGCTCTTTGTACGCACCTAAAAAAATCATTCATATCGATAATAAGGAGAAGCTGAATATGATGAGTGGAAGCGAAAAATTATTATTAGCAGAAATTGAGAAATGGGAGCAAGAGTTACAAAAAGATATTCGTACAGATGTTGAGCGAACTTTGCATAAATGGATAAATAAAAAAATGAATGAATTACCAGTTTCTGTAAAAAGAATCCTCTTTAGTAAGTTTGATAAGTGCTTCTTCCATTTACATTCAATTATCCAAGGGTCTTATGGTCAGCAAGAAGCAAGAAATCAAATTCTATTAACTGCGAAAACGTTAGGAGAGGATATTTATCAACTAAAGGATTTACAAAGTCTTTCGATTGATCAGCTGCATTATTTAGCAAATCTCCAAACATCTAAACATCGTATTTATTCGCTTATACAAGGTGGAATGACTGGTACGGGTGGAATCTTACTTTCAGGGGTAGACATTCCTGCACAAATCCTCATAAATCTTCGAGCTGTTCAATTAATAGCGATGAGCTATGGATATGAAATCAATACACCATATGAAATGATGACATCACTTAAAGTTTTCCATGCATCCCTTATGCCAAAACATCTCCAATCTGTAGGGTGGAGTGAATTGAAAAATGAAATACATATAGGAGCAGCTCAAGCTTATTTTTATGAAGGGGAAGAAAACCTTGCAAATAATTATGATGTTGAATTTCTTTTAAAGCAAATTGTTAAATTATCAGTCATTGCTTTATTGAAGGAAAAAATAATATCAGGTGTGCCGTTAATAAGTATGATGATTGGAGCAGGTATGAATTATCGTTTAACTCGACAAGTAACAAACTTTTCAAATATATATTAT
>NZ_CADEPK010000035.1 GCF_902829255.1 Metabacillus niabensis
ATGTTTTCTGCTGTAATTTTATATGTTAGCTCATCGCCAACTTTTACTTTTTGGCCATCAATTGCTTTACCTTCACTATTAAACACTGCTTTTGCACTGCTTAATTCTCCTGCACTTGAAACAACTTTTGTTTCAGTTGGTGGAGTGGTGATTGGGTTTTCTGGATCTTTTCCTGGTTCATCTGGATCTAATGGTTGGTCTGGATCAAACGCGGTTGCGATGTTTTCAACCGTTGAGTTTAGTGCACCTTCAAGTACTTTCACCTGGAAGGTTACTGTTGCTGTTTCTCCAGCTTTTACAGTTACTGGACTCACCGTTAATTGACCTTCGCTCCATACGTCTTTATCAGCTAATGCTTTCCCGTTCAACGTCGTTGAACCTGAAACAAGCTCTACATTCGCTGGCAATTGATCCTCGATTGTACCATTCCATATACCACCAGTTTCACTATTTTTCGCTTCAATTGTATATGTCACCCTATCTCCAACATTGACAATTTGCTTATCAGCGACTTTTGATAACGTAATATCTGCTGGTACTTTGACATCTGTTCCTGGATTTTGTGGTTCACTTGGTTTTTCTGGATCTTCTGGGTTATCACCCGGTACTGTTCCGTCAACCGTTGCGATGTTCGTGATTTCACCTTTAGCTTCATCTGTTACTGTTATAGTAAAGGCTACCTCTACTTTTTCGCCACCTTTTAGGCTGCCGATATCATCGACTGTTACCACTTGTCCATTCACTGCGCTGTCGTCCTTAGCTTCACCATTCACTGTTAATGTACCTGGTACATAGCTTAGACCTGCTGGAATATCATCGACAACTTTAACGTTGTTGACAATCGTTGTCGCATCTTTAATGTTTTCTGTTGTAATTTTATATGTTAGCTGATCGCCAACTTTTACTTTTTGGCCATCAATTGCTTTTCCTTCACTATTAAACACTGCTTTCGCACTGCTTAATTCTCCTGCACTTGAAACAACTTCTGTTTCAGTTGGTGGAGTTGTGATTGGGTTTTCCGGATCTTTTCCTGGTTCATCTGGATCTAATGGTTGGTCTGGATCATACGCGGTTGCGATGTTTTCAACGGTTGAATTTAATGCACTTTCGAGCACTTTTACTTGGAAAGTGATTGTTGCTGTTTCACCAGCTTTTACTGTCACTGGGCTCACCGCTAATTGTCCTTCGCTCCATACGTCTTCATCAGCTAATGCTGCTCCGTTCAACGTCGTTGAACCTGAAACAAGCTCTACATTTGCTGGTAATGGATCCTCGATTGTACCATTCCATACACCACCAGTTTCTGCATTTTTCGCTTCAATTGTATACGTGACAATATCTCCAACATGGACTGTTTTCTTATCTGCCACTTTAGTTAGCGTGATATCTGCTGGTACTTTTACTTCTGTTCCTGGATCTTGTGGTTCACTTGGCTGTTCTGGATCGCCTGGGTTTTCACCTGGTACTGATCCTTCAACCGTTGCGATGTTCGTAATTTCACCCTTAGCGTCTTCTGTTACCGTTACAGTAAAGGCTACTTCTACTTTTTCGCCACCTTTTAGGCTGCCGATATCATCGACTGTTACCACTTGGCCATTCACTGCGCTGTCGTCTTTTGCTTCGCCATTCACAGTTAACGTGCCTGGTACGTAGCTTAAGCCTTCAGGAATGTCATCAATTACTTTGACATTGTTGACAATTGTTGTCGCAGCTTTGATGTTTTCTGCTGTAATCTTATATGTTAGCTCATCGCCAACTTTTACTTTTTGGCCATCAATCGCATCGCCATTACTATTAAATACAGCTTTGAAGCTATTTAGTTCACCTGCACTTGGAACAACTTCTGTTTTAGTAGGTGTTGTCTCCTCAGGCTCCATTGGCTGTTCTGGATCATGTCCAGTTGCGATATTTTCAATGGTCGTGTTTAACGCATTTTCGAGCACTTTTACCTGGAAGGTAATTGTGGCTGTTTCACCAGCTTTTACAGTCACTGGATTCACCGTTAATTGACCTTCGTTCCATACATCGTCATCAGCTAATGCTGCTCCGTTCAACTCAGTTGAACCTGAAACAAGCTCTACATTTGCTGGTAATGTATCTTTGATCGTACCATTCCATGTTGCGCCAGTTTCTGCATTTGTCGCTTCAATTGTGTACGTGACAATGTCTCCGACATGAACGAATTGTTTATCCGCTACTTTCGACAATTTGATATCAGATTTATTGACTTCAACTTCTTTCGTTGGCTCATCTGGTGTATCGATATTGTCACCGTTAACTGTCGCTTTATTTTGAATCACTTGACCAGCTTGTCCTTGCTTCACTTTCGCATGGAAGGTAACAGTATGCCATTCCGTGTCAGTAACATCTCCAAACTGTCCAGCTAGTTTGCCATCAACAGAATGTCCGTTATCTCCATCTTGACTATCTGTTACGACTGTTCCATCGACTTTTAATGTGCCAGGAATATATTCCAATCCTGCTGGAATTGTATCGGAAATCACAAGATTTTTTACAACACCTTCAGAAACGGTATTACGAGTTTGAATTGTATACTCGATTGTGTCGCCGACTTCAAAGGTGTTCTTGCCTTCTTCTACATTCTTCGCCTCTTTTACCGACTCTAAATCTGGAAGGCGTGGATATACTTTTACTTCTGTTTCTGGTCTATCTGGTGTCTCGAGATTGTCACCTGATATGGTTGCGATATTCTTAATATCCTTACCTGCTTGACCAGATTGTACTTTAACGAGAAATTCGATTTTATGTTCCGCAGTATCTCTTACATCGCCGAATTGTCCAGTGAATATGCCATCTACATAATGACCATCGTCATCATCTTCGGCATCTGATACAGCCACTCCGTCGACTTTCAAGCTACCTGAAACATATTCAAGTCCTGCTGGTAATTTATCTGAAATCACCATATTTTTTACAAGACTATCTTCGACAGTATTTTGTGTCTTGATTGTGTAAAGAAGTGTATCTCCTACTTCAGGATGGTCTGCATCTGTATTTTCTGCTGCTTTTTCCTGAATTGTATACGACTTTTCAGAAACAAGATTTGGCTTTTTCGGTGTTACGTTAACTGTTTCTTCCGGTTTATCCGGGGTAGTGATATTTCCACCTT
>NZ_CADEPK010000036.1 GCF_902829255.1 Metabacillus niabensis
ATAGAGTACCTTCTATCAAATTGAGCTTTCCATATAAGTCGAAAATTCTAATTACTCCGATAGAAATTAATGATTGGAAAAGATAGTTTGTTAATGACATACGTCCGACATATTGAAAGGGGAGAAGTCCTTTTTTCCATTTCTCCTTCGTTACCCATATGGATATGATACACATATATAAAATGCTTAACGAAACACCGCTTAAGCTCGTGACAAATTGGCTTGTCGAATGTTGAATTGGTGAAGTAAATATGTCATATGTCAAAAAAATAAAGTTTGTAATCACTAATAACAAACTAATAAAAGAACACCAAACGATAAGTATCTTTATTAATCGTATATTTTGTAATGAGATGGAATAAAGGTTTTTCTTGCCAGCATATAGGCCTAATAAGAAAAAGCCTAATATAGGAAAAATAGATAATGGTAATTGAAAAAGGATTGGAATAACTTCTATTTGTAAATGAGAGAAGAACCAATGAAAATATGAATCACTTTGATAATGTGTGACATAAGCTTTAATATTTTCATTAATGAATCCTTCGTCGTAAACAAATTTTATTGAGCTAAATATACTACTTAACAGAATAAGATGATAAGTAAAAAGAAATATTATTGACCATATAAGAATTTGTTTTGGTTTAAGGCGGTAAAAAGGAATTAGCATAATGCCAGTTAGTGCGTAAGCATGAAGAATATCACCATACCAAAGAAAAAGTAAATGACAAAGACCAATTAATAAAAGGACGATCATTCGTTTTATAAAGAAAAATACAGGATATTTGGAAAGGAACAAGTAAAAGCTTAATCCGAAAAGAAATGAAAAGATTGGATAAAACTTCATTTCAATAAATAATTTTTGGAAAATTGCTAGACCTTTTTCAAATTCTGAATAGCTTTGCGAAAGACCAAAAAATGAGTACATAAACTGTGGAGAGTGGAAGCTAGGCATATTTACAAGGAAAATACCTAAAAGTGCAACCCCACGAATAATATCTAATTGCAATATTCGATTTTGATTATTTGTCAACGTTCAATCATCCTTTACTAAACTTATCCTTTTTAAAAGTAAGCGATAAAACGGCTATTTACAAGATATTTTAAAGAAAACGTATGAGTCTCTTGCAAGTAAAAGGTGAATAAGTAGTTAGAGGAAGAATATGAATGGTACTGTTTGTATTCTTTAGTTATAGAAACAACGTAAATTGAACTATTATGAAAAAAGGTGTTGAGAAAATTTTATGCATTCATTTCTGAAACTTAGCCAAACTAGAAAAGTGGAAAATTAACTTATTGGCTAAGGAGGAAAGATATGTTTAAAAAGTTTTTATTGGCAACATTGATTTTACTTTTTATCGTTCCATCTGTGACAAATGGACAAACTAAAAGCTATAAAGAAGCACCATTTGAATTTTATAAGGTTTCTCCAGGTGATACATTTTGGTACATAGCTAAGCGATACGGTTTAGACTATAGACAGTTAATGCAATTAAATCCAAATGTCGAGCCTAGGAATATGCATGTAGGTGAAGTGATTCGTCTTAAGGCATCTGCACAAAGTCCTAGTGGTTTCCAAGAACAAGTTGTCCAATTGGTTAACCAGGAAAGAGCTAAAGCAGGATTAAGAGCATTATCACATCGAGCTGATGTGAAAAATGTAGCACAGAAAAAGGCAGAAGATATGATTAATTCAAATTACTTTTCACATACTAGCCCAAACTATGGTTCACCTTTCGATATGTTAAAAACATTTGGAGTTAGTTACTCATCTGCAGGTGAAAATATTGCAAAAGGTCAAAAAACACCGCAAGAGGTAATGAATGCATGGATGAATTCATCTGGCCATCGCGCAAATATATTAAAGCCAGAATATGACACAATTGGTGTTGGATTTTATCATGGTGCATGGGTACAAATGTTTATTAAGGCAAGATAAGAAAAAACAGTAGAGGCAGTGGGGAACCATTGTCACTACTGTTTTTGTTCGTTTTACATTATTTATCAAAAACATCTCTTCCTGTTGCACCTATATAGGAGTCTGTATTACCTCTTGAATTTTCATCCTTCTTTATTTCCTTTTTGTGCGCATTTTTTTGGTCAGAGCCAAGATACACGGATTTATGACGGGCTTCAGCCTGGATAAACTCATCAAAATCTTCATTAATCATTTCTCTCACTCCTTATAAATTTAGTTCCACTTGTTTATCATTACCAGCTTATCTCGTTTCATGAATGAAAAAGGCACCTAAAAAGGTGCCTTTTTTAGCCATTAGTGTATGAAGTTTTTATTATCGAGTTCCGCCACTCATTTGTTGTTGAGCGAAAGATACTAAACGTTTTGTGATTTCTCCACCAACAGATCCATTTGCACGAGAGGTTGTTTCTGCACCAAGGTTAACGCCAAATTCTGATGCGATTTCTAATTTCATTTGATCAAGAGCTTGTGCTGCACCAGGTACCAATAGTTGGTTTGAATTATTACCGTTACTTGCCATGTTAAACCATCTCCTTATGAATAGTTGTTGTTTGGTGGGTTAGGCTGGAATTGCACCATGCTTTATCCTCTAGGCTAACCCGTTGCTGATTTGAAATATATTTTGTTTCAAAAGAATAAAATTATTCACTCATTTTATTTTTCCATATATTTTCTAGTTGAACATTAAAGTTTCGTTAAAAAGTTTTTTGAGTGAAAGTATCATTAATTTCTCACAGCTTTATTGATTTTATTCACATATTAACAAGCAGATATTACCAGCTTATTAGAATTTAATAGGCTAACATTCATTTTTATGAGAGATAATATAATCGCTATTA
>NZ_CADEPK010000037.1 GCF_902829255.1 Metabacillus niabensis
ATATATATTATTTAAAACAAAATGATTTGTTTGTAAATTTATTTATTGCTTCTGAAATTAAACTACCTGAACAAAATATTCACTTGAAACAAGAAACGTCATTTCCGGAATCTGACAAAACCAGGCTAATCTTTGAACATGCAAAACAACAACAAATAACACTACATATTCGCGTACCTAACTGGACTGCAGGTCCGGTAATTGTAACAGTAAATAATGAAAAGAAATTTGTTAGTACAGAAAATGGATATATAAAAATAGATGAAAAATGGAACTCAGGAGATGTGATTGAAATCGAGCTTCCGATGAACTTGTATTTGTCTCCATCTAAAAGCGATCCGTTAAAGGCTGCAATTTTATATGGCCCAATTGTATTAGCAGGTGCTTTAGGAACAAAAGACTTTCCAAAATCTGATATTTTAGCTGATCACCTATCATTAAACAATCATCCATTAATTGATGTACCAGATATAGTTACTGACGATAAGGATTTGTTAAATTGGATAAAGCGTGTAGAGAATCAACCTTTAGAATTTATTACAGATGGAGTTGGTCAACCTGGAAATGTTTCAATAAAGCTAATTCCTTTTTATAAACTTCATCATCAACGTTATACAATATATTGGAATATTATGGATAAAGAAACGTACCAAACATTCGTTGATAAAGAAAAGGAGGAACAAGCTAGATTAAGAGAAATAACAATTGATGTTGTAAATCCAAATGAACAACAGCCAGAGGTTGAACACGGAATAAAGAAGAAAAATTCAAGATCCGGATATTTAAATCTCTTTAATAAAGGGTGGAGAGATAGCATTAATGAAGGATATTTTAGCTATGAAATGAAAGTGGAACAGGGGCAAATGTATTTGCTTGTTACTTATAGCGGAAATGATACAACGTTACATGAGGATGGAAAAGCATATCAACGAGACTTCTCCTTGTTAATTGATGGCACAGTAATCGCTCAACAAATATTGAAAGCAAATCAACCAGGGAAGTTGTTTGATGAATGTTATCCAATTCCACTCTCTCTTACAAATGGAAAGGAGAAGGTTGAAGTCAAATTTGTATCAAAAGAAGGAAAAGTGGCAGGTGGGGTGTATGGACTTAGAATGATTAACAATATAGAAGGCTTGAAAAGAGATAAATGATAAATTTGATACAAGATAGGGGCAGTTGCGAATTAGCGACTGCCCCTATCTGTTTATAGCTTGAAATTATCGACAATATTCCTTAGCTCCTCGGCCTGATTGGATAATTGCGACACAGAATTTGTGATTTGTTCCATTGCAGCTGAACCCTCCTCTGAGGCTGCTGCAGTTGATTCAGTATTCGAAGCGGTTTCATTTGTAATTTTAATAACTTGATCGAACGATTTTGCAACTTCTTTGCTTAGTTTCAATGTTTCTTGGATATGCTCAACCATTTCGTTAACAACGACAGTCGTCCGTTTTGTTTGATTGATTATATCCTCTAAAGAGGAATTAGTTTGGTTTGTCATTTCTACTCCTGATATAACCTCGATTACTCCTTGCTGATTTTGTTGGACTATGTTTTTAACTTCTTGTTGAATCGAGAGAATGATATCTTTCACACTATGTGCAGCTTGTTGAGATTGCTCAGCTAATTTTCTCACTTCATCCGCAACGACTGCAAAACCTTTTCCATGCTCACCAGCACGTGCAGCCTCAATAGCAGCATTAAGTGCTAAAAGATTAGTTTGTTGTGCAATATCTGTAATTGTTCCTATTATTGAAGTGATTTCATTCGATTTTTTACCTAATGCTTCTACAGTTTGACTAGTATTTGACATAATTTCTTCTAGAGACATAATTTTTTCAGATGAAGCCTGCACTGTTTCTCCACCTTTTTGGGCAACAAGGAGCATTTCAGTTGAATTAGCTTTTACGATTTCAGCTTGGTTATTCAAGAAATGCGCTGCTTCTTCAAGACTGCTCATTTTTTCAGACGATAGATTCATTTTAGATTTTGTCGCATCACTTCCAGCGGCAATTTCACTAGATGTTGCTGCAATTGTATTGATTGTCGTAGAGGTTTCCTCTGCAGAAGCTAGTAATTCCTGACTGGTTGCGGTTACATTTTGTGCCATTAATGAAACCTGTCGAACTAAACCAGCGATACTATCGATTAATTTATTTGTATCATTTGCTAAACCACCAAGTTCATCCTGTGTATTTATTTCAATTCGTTTTGTCAAGTCACCACCTGCATTGGCTATTTCAACAATTGATTCGCTGATTTTTGTAACATTTTTCCTAATACCTCTAGATATGCTAATTGAAAACAATATGGCTAAAACAATTGCAAACAGTGTTAAGCTAATTGTAACGACTTTAAAAATAGAAACCTGTTGATTCAGAGCATCTATTCGATTAGCTTGTATTTCCTTTTGTTCCGATATAATTAATTCTACCTGGGTTTGAATCGCTTCCATAAATGCGGTTCCTTCACCAGCTTCTACAATTGATGCTGCTGCTTCAAGCCCCTCTAACTTCCGAGTATTCACAAGAGAATCCGCATATTCAAGCCAACTTTCATAATTTTCTTTTATAATAGCTAGCTTTTCTAGCTGCTTATTATTATCTTTAAACAATTCTTGTAAAATATCATATTCTTCTGTGAATTCGTATTTTCCATTTTCAAATGGATAAATTAAATCGGTAAGACCTGTAATGACAAAGCCTCTTTGACTTGATTCCATTCTAAGTAAAATCTCGGATAAATCTTGTGAACTTCGGTTAATTTCTAAGTCATTTTCAATTAAATAATTAATCTCTTTATCTAGGTGTGTCATATTTGTATAGGAAATAACTGCGGAAACTAATAATACAAATGATAACATCCCAAAAGATAATGTAATTTTTCCACGAATCGTTTTTAAGTAGCTTTGTGATTTGTTTTTCTCTACATTTGATTTTCTTTTTCTCCCTTTTTTAGATTGCTTTCTGTCCAAGTTTTATCCCCCTCCAAAACGTAAGGCTTTTTTAC
>NZ_CADEPK010000038.1 GCF_902829255.1 Metabacillus niabensis
AAATAGTAATGATTACGATTTGTATTGTACACCTAAAACTCGATTGTGTAAATAGGAATAATTTCGATTTATAATTGATATATATGTATTGTGTTGAAAAGGAGGGAAAGTAATGAAGACAATACCAGTCTTTATTTTAAGCGGATTTTTAGGAAGTGGTAAGACTACACTTTTAAAGCAATTACTACAAGTATGTATTGAAAGGAAAATGAAGCCAGCAGTTTTAATGAATGAAATTGGTAGGACAGATACAGATGGAGAAAGTATATCCGGGCTGTTAAAAAATACTCATCTCGAAAAATTACTAGATGGATGTATGTGCTGTAATAAAAAAAGTGAAGTAACGAACTGTCTAAAGACACTTCTTAGTCGCAAACCGGACATGCTATTTATTGAGTTAACAGGGGTTGCAGATCCAGAAGAGGTTGTTGACTCTATAACAGAACCTGAACTTCTACAGCTTCTATACTTAGAAAAAGTCATAACGATCGTAGATGCAGAAAATATTCTTTCTTATAATAATGTGTTTGAATCAGACCGAGATCTTGTAAGAACGACAAGAAAGCAAATAAAGGTTGCTGATTATCTTATTGTCAATAAAATTGATTTAGTATCTTATGAAAAGAAGAAAAAGGTAGAAAGACTACTTAGAAAAGAAAATTCCTCCTCACCTATTACCTACACAACATTTAGCCAGGTTGACATAAACGAAATTTTTTCTATTAATCATTCAGTTATGAAGAGATTTAATATAAAACGAAAAGATGAACCATCAGATGAAAAGGCTCCAGCATCTTTTTCAAGAATAAAGAGTATCTCTCTGCCACTTACAACCAATACAACAAAGAAACAAATTGAGAGGTTTTTGAAGAAATGGAGAAGTGACTTGCTTCGGGCAAAGGGATATATACCTATGACAGATGGGATATACTTAATGCAATCTGTTATGAATCGTGTTAATTGGGAACCTTCGCAATTTAAAGGTGAATGTTATTTAGTTATGATTGGAGTCAATCTAGATATAAAAGTAATTAAAAAAGATTGGGAAAGAACAATTAAAGAGACGATATACGCTGAATAGGAAATAAAAGAGGATTTCCACTTCGGGGCTAACATCTCCATGTTAGCTCTATCTAACTAAATTGAGAAAATAGGCTTTAAAGTTGTTTTAATAAAATTTGAAAGTAGTAGAAATCAAGATAAAAGTGATTGAATAAACAAAAGCTAGTAGGTACTGGAGGGATTTCTTATGAAGAGAAAAAACAGAGGGTTTATAAAATGAGGATAAGGACCAATATCGAAATAATAGGATTCGCTTTCCTAGGATGTTGCATTTTACTATTCTATTTTCACGAAGGAATAAAGCTAAGCGAATCTCTTTTTTCGAATTCTTTCTTAACCTTTAATGTCGTGTTTATAAGTATATTACTAGAAGCATTGCCATTTGTTTTAATCGGTGTTTTGATCGCAGGGGTCATTCAAGTATTTGTTTCAGAAGAACAAATGCGTAAATTAATCCCTCGTAACAAGTTATTAGCAATCATGATGAGTTGTTTAGTAGGTGCATTATTTCCTGCATGTGAATGTGGAATTGTTCCAATTGTTCGTCGTCTAGTTAGTAAAGGGATGCCTCTTTTTGCAGGGGTCGGCTTTTTACTGACAGGACCATTAATTAATCCGATCGTTATTTTTTCTACCTATATGGCTTTTGGTGAGGATGGGAGAATGGCTTTGCTACGAATGGTTCTAGGTTTAATTATTGCTCTTATCATTACTTCAGCTATCTGTATACTCTTTAAACACAATCAACTGAAAATAACGAAGGAATCCTTTAGAACAGAAGCTCAAAGAATGGTAAACCTACCCTTACTAACGAGACTAAAAGCTATGATCGAGCATGCGATTGATGAATTTTTTGATATGGGAAAGTTTTTAATTATTGGAGCGCTTCTTGCAGCTTTTGTACAGACGTATATCTCTACAAGATCTATTTTAGCTCAAGGAAATGGTTTGTTAGGTTCTACTCTCGTGATGATGGGACTTGCTTATCTATTATCCCTATGCTCAGAAGCAGATGCATTTATCGCGGCATCATTTGATCAAATACTTCCAAAAACTTCCTTGCTTGGCTTTTTAATCTATGGACCCATGCTAGATTTAAAAAATACAATTATGTTATTATCTGTCTTTACATTTCGTTTCGTCATCACGTTAACGATTCTCATTACGGCTACTGTGCTTGCTATTTTATTACTCGTTCACCCGCTAATATAAAGGAGAGACTGATCTTGACCCTACAAAAGAGACAAGCAATAAAAGCAATTATATTATTGCTTTTCGCCAGTTTTATATTTATTTTGCATCAAACGGGTGATATTACTAACTTTATCCATCCTAATTATCTACATTTTAGTCAAATCGCTTCAATCATTTTCTTGATTCTTTTTTTCTTTCAAGTACCCCGTATTTTTAAAACACTTGAAGCTGAGCATGATCATACTTACTGCAGTCCTTGGGGGTGTCATCATGAAGAAGAACAGTTTTCCATCAAATCATTAATATCGATTGGAATGATGGTGATTACTCTTTTATTAGGTTTCATGATGCCTTATAAAACCTTTGGGGCTGATGAAGCACTAGTGCGTGGTATTCAATATTCAAGTTTCAATCATAGAAAGTCGGGGGATATTGACTTAGAGAATGTAAATATTAAAAGGATAATGAATCTTCCTATTATTCGTTTAGATTATACAGGTTTTACTGATTATATGGGGATTATTTCAAAATATCCAGCGGTTTTTGAGGGAAAACAAATAGAAATAGAAGGGTTTATTGCTGAAGACATGATGAAAAAACAAAAAGTGATTGCTAGATTTCAAGTTACCCACTGTGTTGCTGATGCACAAGCAAGTGGAATAATACTTACAAATAGCGATGAGCTTCAATTAATGGAGGATACTTGGGTACGAATCAAAGGCGTCTTGAAGGTTAAGGAAGAAAATCAACAGTATATACCAGCTATTCATGTGACCAGTTTCGAGAAAATCGTTACGCCAAAAAATCCTTATATATATCTTTAGTTTTTTTACAAAGGGACAGTCCTAAGAATCTATGTGAC
>NZ_CADEPK010000039.1 GCF_902829255.1 Metabacillus niabensis
GTTTTAATGGTATTACTATATCCTCTGTTGCTTCAGATGATTTAAGCACATTTCTTACTGCTAAAACGAAAGGAGGAATTGATGATGTATTTAACAGAGGTTAAATTTGCAGATGTAGTTATGAACCAATTTAAGTATAAAGTAAAAGCTTATATTGGTATATTCAGCTCATTATTAATAGTTCAAGTATTTGGATTACTGATGTCTTTGAATGGAAGCAGCTCGATGGGGACAGTTGGAAATGCATTTTCATTATCTCTAAATAATTACACTGGAAATATTGTCATTATATTTACAATGCTATGGGGCTTTATTAGCGCGATTACTATCACGACAAAGGCTTATAAAAATGATGACTTTACTTTTATTTCAAACCGCCTAAGTAGGAATCTTGCAAATATCTT
The DNA here is from genome assembly GCF_902829255.1 of Metabacillus niabensis. Classification (GTDB taxonomy): domain Bacteria; phylum Bacillota; class Bacilli; order Bacillales; family Bacillaceae; genus Metabacillus; species Metabacillus niabensis. The sequence continues at coordinate 405 of NZ_CADEPK010000039.1, forward strand.
CTTCTTAATACTTGCCAGTTTAATTGGAGGAATTACCGCTCTTTTATCTGGCTATTTATTAAAGGTTGTTATGTTTTTCTTCGTAGATGAAGGTTTTGTCATACTAACAAATATTAATATAACAGAAATAATATTAGGGATATTTGTCACAAGTTTATACATGATCTTACTATCTTCATTTGGATATTTTATTGGAACTGTCGTTCAGTTAAGTAAATGGTTTAAAGTATTACTACCTATATTATTTTTGAGTTATTTATTCTTAACAGCAAATACTAGTGAAGAGACAACGCTCATCGTTGAAATAGGTGAATTCTATTTGAATGAAGATTCTTTGTTTATCTTTTTTCTAAAGATTTTCATTACTTCAATTCTATTATTTTGTTTTTCTATCGGTCTCTCTAATAGAATGGAGGTTAGACAATGATTGTTGCAGCATTTGTTCCATTTGTTTTAGTTTTACTCATCATCGCAGTAATTTTTCTATCGATTAAATTTGCGAAAAGGTCAACCATTATTCAAAAAGTAAATGTAAAATGGGTGTTCATATTATATTGTTTCCTTTTGATTGTATCAGTTCCTATATCTTTTTTCCTCCCAGTTCGTAATTCAGCAAATTTTAGTGTAAGTGAAGAGGAAATAAATAAGGCTAAGCGAGCAGCGGATTACTTATCAACGGCTGCATTTGAAGGAAAGCGAATTGATAAAGATAAAATCGACGGGGTTACGATATTGAAACAGTGGGAATTCCCTTTTGAAGGTAAACATCTTGAAATAAACAGGGAAGAGGAAGATTATTATTATCCAATTTTAATATTAATAGAAAGAAAAGATGAAAACGATAATAGTATTCAGATAATGCAATATCAATCAAAAACGATTATCCAACATGTAGATTTAACAAAACAGGAGGAACCGAGTTTAATAGACATAAAAGAAGAGAGTTTAACAATAAGGAATCCTAAACAAAAGGAAATTCGATTAGCGAAATTTTCTAAAGAATTTACTATTAATCAATTTACAACAGAAAAGGAT
>NZ_CADEPK010000040.1 GCF_902829255.1 Metabacillus niabensis
CGTATAATCTGCTTTATATTTCTGCATAAGATTTAATAGCTCCTCAATGAGCGATTCATCCTCTGCTTCTTCGTTAAAGAGACCGAGCTTTTCTCTCATTCCTTGGTTCCAATACTGATAAAACAGTTCAGTGAACTGAGAAATTTCAGCTTGAGCCATTTTCACCGCTTCTTCTTCATCATCATGAAGGAATGGCAATAATGTTTCTGCAAACCTTGCAAGATTCCAGCCTCCTATATAAGGCTGATTTCCATAAGCATAGCGTCCTTGCGTATCAATTGAGCTAAAGACAGTTGCTGGATCATATGTGTCCATAAAGGCACATGGCCCATAATCGATTGTTTCACCACTTATTGTCATATTGTCAGTATTCATAACACCATGAATAAATCCAACTAGCTGCCATTGCGAAATTAGCTTTGCTTGACGCTTGATTACCTCCTTTAGGAATGAAAGATAGCGATCATGATCGTTTATAATGTCCGGATAATGACGTTCAATCGTATAATCAGCCAATTGCCGAAGCTCTTCCTTTTTCCCCCACTGTGCACCATATTGAAAGGTACCGACTCGTATATGGCTAGCTGCGACACGAGTAAGAATTGCTCCAGGTAAAATCGTTTCGCGAATAACCTCTTCTCCTGTTGCAATGACAGCTAAACTTCTCGTCGTTGGGATTCCAAGTGCGTGCATCGCTTCACTCATAATATATTCACGAAGCATTGGTCCAAGTGCTGCACGTCCATCTCCTCCACGGGAAAACGGTGTTCTTCCTGGTCCTTTTAATTGAATATCGACACGCTCTCCTTTAGGTGTTAGATGCTCACCAAGTAATATGGCACGTCCATCCCCAAGCATATTAAAATGACCAAATTGATGTCCAGCATATGCCTGACCAAGCGGAGATGCCCCTTCTGGTATTTCATTTCCAGCAAGCTGTTCTACACCTGCTTTACATTGAAGCCCCTGCTCTTTTAAGCCAAGTGTTTCTGCTAAACGGCTGTTCACAATGACCATTTTTGGGGAGCGTACTTCAGTAGGTAGTTGTAATTTAAAAAATGTATGTGGTAAACTCGTATAACTATTATCAAAATTCCATCCAATTTCGACGTTATCTTCCTTAGTCATTATGTTCTCCTTATATCTCATAAAAAATTTTTTTGCCAAACTCTTTTTATTGTCCGCTACAAATGATTTGTTATTCGATTTAGTCATGATAAAAATGAAATGGATATCATTTTCTTTATCATACCATGAAAAAAATTCCTTTACCTATTTCATGATTGCAGTATAAGTTCTTGATATGAAAAAGAATATCTTTTACATAAAAAAAGTAATGGACCTTTAAAATCCATTACCAATTTTTAAAATTAGATATCTAGGCTGTGATCTCCTTGCTTTGAGTAACTTCACTAGATTTTTCTTTAATTAATAAACCACCGATTAAGCCCATCAAGGCAAAAAGGGCAGGAATCATAAAGCCATAAAAATACCCTACACTCGCTTCTGCACCGTGAAAATGATCTAATACTTTTCCAAATGCACTAGGTAATAAAACAGCACTAATAAATCCACCCATATTTGCAAAGCCTGAGACTACACCAACCTCTTTCACATCAAACGATTTGCGGACAACGGCAAATGTTAAGGCACTCGCACCATTTCCATAGCCAATTAAAAAGTATAGAGCAATTAGCATAAAATACGGTGGCTTCCCGTTAAAGAGTAAAAATGCTGACCAGCTTAAGAAAACGATAATATGGACAAAAATATAGGGCTTTTTAATTGTTCCTAAACGACTTGAAATCCAGCTTGTTAAAGGTGCACCAATCATAGCACCGAACAATCCGATCATCACAAATTGACTTGCTCCAGAGCGTGTCATATCAAACACATGCATTCCATAAGGAACTGCCCAGGATCCGATAAATCCAACGTATGTTCCTACTGTTCCATAGTGACATAAAAAGGTTGCCCATGCTTGACGATTAGAGAAAACCCTTTTTAAAATAACACCTGTTTTTTCTCGTTTTTGAATTGGCTTTGCTGCCTGTGAATTTGCTGGCTGATGTAATTTTTCCATTTTACGCGGATTTTTTACTAGGACAAAATAAAGAAGGATTCCACATAAGCAAAGGACAATTCCTGTCGTAAAAAATGGTGGCCTCCACCCTGTCCAGGCAATCCACATGGAAAATGGGACGGTCGCCATTAAAAATCCTAGACTTCCTGTCATACCTGCCATACCAAGTAATTTGACAAACTCATTTCCTTTAAACCATTGGCTTAAAATTAACACAAGGTTAACCCAAATTGTTGCATCCCCTGTTCCGACAATTAATCTTGCTAAAAGAAGCACCGTCTCATTTGGGGCAATACTATAAAGCAATGTACCGATACCAGTAAGAAAAGTCCCAATAATTAGAAACACATTAGGACCGAACCGATCAGATAAAATTCCTACTGGAACTTGTAAGCCTGCATAAGCAAAAAATTGAATACTTGTTAGCAAACCAATTGTTGATGCTGTTACTTGAAAATCTTTCATTAATTGGTCTGTAATTAATCCTGGTGCAGTTCGTTGACTGACAATCATAAAATAGGTCAATAATACACTAGCAAAAACGATCCAACGATACTTGCTGTTTTTTTTATCCATCTGTCTATACTCCTGTTAGTTAAGATTCCGATCTATATTATACGCTAAATATCTGTTCATGGATTTTTTTTTGCATAGATTCGTATAAAAAAGCAGAAGATCGAGAGTAAATTGATCTTCTGCTTTCATCTATGAAACTTTTAGAAAGATTAATCAGCTAAAATTTCTTCAATTTGCTGCAATGTATCTTCACTTAGTTTTACCCCAGATGCTTTGACATTTTCCTCAAGCTGTTCAGGTCGACTAGCGCCAACAAGTGCACTAGCAACATTTGGCTTTCTTAGGATCCAAGCAATAGCCAGCTGTGAAAGCGTGAGGCTTTCCTTTTCAGCAATTTGTTTAAGATTTTCAACTTTATCTAGATTTTTATCATTTAATACTCCGTAAAGATCGCCTAAATTTTCTTGAGCAGCACGGCTTCCCTCAGGAGCTGCCTCTCCTTTTTTATATTTACCTGTTAAAACTCCTTGGGCTAATGGAGAGAAAACGACCTGACCTATACCGTGTTTTTCACTGACAGGAATAATTTCCTTTTCTATATACCGTTGGAGCATACTATAGTTTGGCTGGTTGACCACAATGCGATCCAATAGTTTTTTATCCGCAAGATGAACTGCTTCTGTAATTTGTTCTGGTGTCCATTCACTGACACCAACGTAAAGAACCTTTCCTTGTCTAACAAGATCGTCTAGTCCTCGCAATGTTTCCTCAAGTGGTGTTTCTTTATGATAGCGGTGACAATAATAAATATCAATATAATCTGTCCCAAGTCTTTTTAAGCTTGCATGACATTGTTCCATGATATGTTTCCGAGAAAGGCCTTCATCATTCGGACCATCGCCCATTTTTCCAAATACCTTTGTAGCTAATACATAGGAGCTGCGATCATATTTGCTAAGCGCCTTCCCAACAACCTTCTCTGCTTCCCCTCGCATATACACATTGGCAGTGTCGAAAAAATTAATCCCTAGCTCATATGCCTTATCAATCGATGACGTAGCTCTTTGCTCCTCGACATACCCACCATACGTTAGCCAGCTACCTAAACTAATTTCACTAACCTTCAAACCGGTATTCCCTAAGCGACGATATTGCATGTTGTGAGCACCTTCCCTAACTATGTATTTTTAGGAATGACATTATCAAACCACATTTATTTTACCATCATCAGGAATATTTTTCCCTCTATATGCTTGAGAGAAAAACATGTGGATTCTTATAAATGGGTGTATAAAAATATGTAAAAAGGTCAAAGACAAGATTATAACAACGATTACAATAAGGAGGTGCCTTGATGAAAAAAGATGAACATCTAAAGAATCAAATACTTTATGTAACAAATGATGCTTATGAGAGATTGCATCAAACGGATGATCCAAGTCAGCTGGAGGATGTAGAAATTGTTGATTTAGGAGGAAATGTAGGTTACCAACCAAAGGATAGGTAGAATGTAAATGGTCTTTTGATTTCCCATTTCATCATGTATTTGAATGCAGGGTACATCTTTACTCGTCATAATAGCTATATACATAAAACGAAACCTTGAAATGCATTTAGCCAATCAAGGTTCTAATTTTTATGATAATTTATCCTATTAATCTTTTAAAGCTTTCATTTTTCAATTAACTCTCATTCTCTGCATACTTCCTATTTAAAAT
>NZ_CADEPK010000041.1 GCF_902829255.1 Metabacillus niabensis
AATATTAGTTTTACATTGAGCCTAAATATTGTAATTTTTGGTAAAATTTCGCAGTAAGCACGATTTAAATGAATTTCCTCTTTATATGCAGAATAAATCTTAAAATAAGGGAGGGATTTTATGACATTTTTAGCTATAACATATGTACCAGATGGAATAGCAATAGCTGCAGACAGTAGGTTAACAAGAAATTTAAATTACGCTAATGGTTTATCAGAAAAATACATTATGACAGATAATCAAGATAAAATTTTTATATTAGCAAATGGTAAGTACGGAATTTGCTTTCACGGTACGAATCACGAGGGAAAGATATCTACAACTAAGTTATTAAGTGACTTTGAGCTTGAGTGTATTAATGATAAGGATGATATACAAGAAGTAGCAGATAAGTTAAAAAAATACTTATTGAATAAATATCCATTTCGTGAAACCGAGTTTTACCTGGTAGGATATTCTGAAGATGAACCATTTGTATTTCTTGTAAATAGGCGTTTGATTGAAAGAATAAATGTTCTCGATAGGAATGAAGTGTATTTTGGGTCTTATTGGATTGGAGAACGAATATTAGTCTCTGCAATCAAAGGTTTAATAGACCAAGGGATTTTTGATTTTGAGCTAATGACAGTATTGGATGCAGCTGAAATGTCAGAATTTATAGTTTCAACTGCTGTGAATTTTCAAAAGTTACAGGATGTTTTTGCAGAATGTGGTGGACCCATTGATGTTTTGCTAATTACCAAAGAGTATACAAAATTTCTAAAATATAAAATGAATCTAAGATAAGAGTCATCAAACGATGGCTCTTTTTCTATGTCCTGGGAGGTGTGAGGTGCAGTAAATTGATAAAAAACACTAAGTACACAAGGTCTATCAAAGAGAACGATTTACAAATACAATATCAAAAGGAGTGATGAAACTATGAAAATTGTTATTTCAAGTGGTCACGGATTGCATGTAAGGGGAGCTAATAATTTTATTGATGAAGTTAATGAAGCGCGTAGGGTAGTCTCGCAAGTAGTAAAGTATTTAAAAGAACTACAGGTTGAAGTAATTGAATACCACGATAATACATCGAAAACTCAAAGGGATAATATCAACCGAATAGTGGCTTTGCACAACTCTCTAGAGCGTGATTTAGATGTTTCAGTCCATCTTAACGCTGCAAGTAAAACAGATGATCCGCGAGGTGTAGAGGTCCTTTATGTTTCTGAAAGTGGACGGGTTATTACTGAAAAAGTATCAGATGCCATTGCAAGAGCAAGTGGTTTAAGAAACCGTGGTGCAAAAAAACGATCCGATCTTGTTTTTTTAAACAATACTAAGAAAACAGCCATAATTATTGAAGTATGTTTTGTAGACAGTAAAGCAGATGTAGAAATTTATCATAATAAATTTAATGAGATTTGTAAGGCAATTGCCGAATCTTTAACTGGTAAGGAAACAGAAGGAGTGACTACTGTACAAGCGCCTAAGGCTGAAGTGAAAACTGAGGTTGTTACGAAGCCATCAGAATCTAAGCCTGCTTCTTCTGGTAACAGTTACATTAAGAAGTTTCAAGAATGGTTAAAAAATGAATATAAATATCAAATAGCTCTTGATGGGATATTTGGACCAAAGACAAAAAAGATTGCTCTAATGGCTTTACAAACTGAACTAAACAGACAGTTCAATGCAGGATTAATTGTCGATGGTATTTGGGGTCCTAGGACAAAGGATGCTATTCTTACAGTTTCTAGTGGTGCAAAGGGCAATATCACAAGAGTTATTCAAGGTATGCTTTACTGTTTAGGATATGATCCTAAAGGCTTTGATGGTATTTTTGGTAATGGAACATATTTTGCAGTAATCGCATTCCAAAAGAATAATAAATTAACACAAGACGGAGTTGTTGGTAAAAATACTTTTGCAAAGATGTTTAAATAAAATTATAGAATAATAAAGGCCTCCTCTCTTTAAGGGGGATTTAAACTTTTATAATATACCCATAGCCTTTCCAGTTGCTTTACCGACTCTCTTCTTTAATTCTTTTTCAAAAAGTGCATTTTATTATTGACTTAGGATCATCTAGAGATTTAGGTTATGTATAAAGGTAACCTCTGATTATATTAATTGAATTAGGGAATGCACGTTTTTGATATTATTGTGATTTCAAATGGAGCTAGAGCAAGGGAAAGGCAATTCCACAATGATGCAGCAATGACATATTTGATAAACCTCTTTCTAAATACGTAATTATAAAACTAATTTTATCTTTTGAAGTACTGAAAATTTCATAAAGAATATGTATTAAAGATAAAGGAGAGTATAATGTACACAATTGGACAAGTGGCGAAATTTTTAGGTGTATCTAGAGATACTTTAAAATTTTATGAGAAAAAGGAATTATTAAATCCTAAGCAAAATAGTGAGAATGGGTATAGAAAATATAATCATTTAGATATTTATGATATAACAACTGTAAATTTTTATAGAGAAATTGATATTGAAATAAAAAAAATTCAAGAATTAAGAAAAAGTAAGAGTATAGAGGGAATACAATCATTATTAGAGGAGAAAGAACAAGAGGTCTTAGAGAAAATAGAATATAACAAACTACTGTTAAAAAAGATTCAAATCGTAAAAGAAGATTGCGAAAAAATTAAAAAATATCTAGGTGTATACGTAGTAAAAGAAATGAAGCCTATAGAAATAAAAGGAGAAATGGAGCATTATACTTCATATGACGAATATGACACTTTAAAAGAAAGCACAGACAGGTTAAAAAAAGCAGTGATTCTCACATCTTTAAGAAGAGTCATACGTTTCAATGATGAAGGGATGCTTGAAGATAAATTTATCATTGTAAGAAAAGTAGAGGATTTTGATAAAGCAATTGAAGGTGAAATTCTGTCGCATCCAAGATGTCTTTATACAATTGTTGAGGATGGGAGATGGTCAACGGGTGGAAAAAATACTGATCATATTGTGGAAGCTAGTATAAGAAAAGTAGCAAAAGAAAAAGGGTATGAACTTTTGGGTCTTGTTTATATAAATCTATTGCTTACTACTTATGAAGAGGGACTTGAACGTGTTTTTTTAGAAATGTATGTACCTATAAGGTGAACATTTAATTAGCGTGGTTGCATCATCTTTAACTGGATAAAGGAACGCAATTAATACATACATAATCTAGTATACTGGTAGTTTCTTATTGCTTATTCAACCGAGAAAAATAATGCAGATATGTATTGACCTGTGTGTAACTCCTAGCTTTATGCTGAAGGTATTCGTAAATATATAATTGACGAAATACTTAGTTTGAAGAGAGGGAACTGTATGAATAGCAATAAGAAGCTTAAAAAACCAGTAGCAAGTTTTATTTTTCTAACTAATCTCATTTTTTTACCGCTTTTTTGCCTTGTAGGAGCCATAAAGCTATTGGGCTTTCCTACATGGGTTTTTGATCTTGTACTTTGTATATCAGCATGGTCTTCAACCTTTGCTTTTGCAATACTATTTAAAAAAATCTATTCTGGCCAAAGCTTTATACATTTCGTTAAAAATAAATTTCAGACTAAACTTAAATTATCTGTTGTCATTTCTGTAAGTATGCTCCAAGCCTTCATATTTTTACTGATTTTGTTTCTCGTATGGAATATAAGTGAAGTAAACTCTATTTTTACGAAATCTTCATGGGGAATGCTGTTTTATTACTTTTTTAAAACTCTCCTGTCTGGGCCACTAGGTGAAGAATTAGGGTGGAGAGGTTTTGCACAAACAGAGCTTCAAAAGAAGCATTCGCCATTAAAAGCCTCGGTAATCATTGGGTTCTGGTGGGGAATGTGGCATTTACCGATATGGTTTACTACAGGGTTTATAGGTATCGACTTGATTAAATATGTTCTATTCTTTATGATTTCCATCATATCAACTTCGATTATTATGGCAGCATTTTATAATTTAAATCAGAACTTACTCATCCCAATCTTCATCCATCTATTTTTTAATTTTTATATTGGCTTAATCAACGGAAACTTACTCGATTTAATCATGTATAACGCAATTTTTTATGTAGTAGCAGCGGTTTTAATCATAATTATCAATCCAAAGAATGTATTGTATGGCAAGAAGACGACAAACATGATGGATGAGGAGCAATACAATATTTAGTAATAGTTTGTACAGCAATACATTTCAACTATCAGTGTGCTAATCCAAGAAGGGTTAGCGTTTTTTTGTCCTGACGGTTCAGTTTATTTGAAGAAGTATATAAGACGATGATATTTCATTAGATACATTTATGGTAAAATTAGGATGTATTATGGGTGTTACAATTAATGACAGGCATCTGGTTTGGGGAGAATGATTTGAATGAAATATTTTATTGATGATGACCATTGGGATGTAATGGGCTATGCTAAAGCATTAAAAAAACTATTACCTAGATTTAATAAAGAGACAGCAAATTTTTTGAAACACAATTCTTTTCATGATGGGAAAGTTGTTTCGCTTACGGTTCTTAATAAAGAGAATGGGAAAACGAAAGACCCAACCACAATTAAAATAGTAGTTGAGCAGTATGAAGAGGGTGGAGGTATATATGAAATACAATGGATAAATGTCCGTAAGTTTTTAATGGATTATGAGATTACCCGAAATGTTTATGGTAACAACCCAAATAAAATCGTCTTTGGTGGTAGGAAAGGGCTCGATGATTGGGGATACGATGAAATTGTTCCATTGAGTAAAAAGAAATTACAACATGAAATATTTTTATTTTCACAAACAAAAATAATCATACATTGTTCAACTATTAAAATTAGAAAAATAAAAAGTTAGAATTCATGAGTTTATATATTAAGGATAAAAATAGATTGTAAAGTATTGTAAATAAAGTAATAGGGAGCAATACTTCAATATAGAGGTTTCACATTTCTTTTTGAACTAATCATTGAGTAGAGTTATACAAATTTTATTAATTTATCTGTGATTTAAATAGCACAAAAATCTATGGGGAAATGTAAGGAGGATCAATGTGGAAAAACTAACAGTTACAGGGTGGCTAAATGTGGAAAATTTAACTAAAAACGAAATTGATTTCCTTCTTACCTTTATACCAACAATAAATTATTTGCAAAAATGTTCAGATAAGAAAACTGTTGCATATAAAATGTTTAAAGAACAATTTCCAACCTTTATCGTTGAACAAGAGTTTAACTATTATGAA
>NZ_CADEPK010000042.1 GCF_902829255.1 Metabacillus niabensis
AACTTTGGTTGTTTTTTATTTGTTTCCTCATGCAGTGCTCGTTTTTGCTGTATGAATAGTGTGCAACTGGTTCAGTACAAACACATGTCTACTACTTTTACACACCCATTGGAATCTCACATATACGCTCTATTAACCATTGCAAAGTATTGTATAAATGACAACAATATTTTAGATATGAGACTTCTTAAAAAGGAAGGCTAAATTTTAACTTCTAATAACAAATATTAAAAGGAATGAAGAACTTCATATTGAGAAAAGATAACTTTGTCATACTAAGTGCGACAAAGTTAGTTTTCGATAATCTTGAATTAAGGATTTCTCTATCTTATGATGTGATAAGATGATTTTTATCTTTTTTAAAGAAAGGAAGAGTTATGATGGCTCAATCTAATATAAAAGTGAAAGTCCAGAAATTTGGTAACTTTTTAAGCTCAATGGTTTTACCAAATATCGGCGCTTTTATTGCGTGGGGGTTAATTACGGCTTTATTTATACCAACAGGCTTCTTCCCGAATGAAAGCCTTGCCAAATTAGTTAGCCCAATGGTGACGTATTTATTACCATTATTAATTGGTTATACAGGTGGTAAATTAGTACATGATCAACGTGGTGGTGTCGTTGGTGCCATTGCAACGATGGGGGTAATAATTGGTGCACCTGATACACCAATGTTTTTAGGTGCGATGATTATGGGTCCGCTTGGTGGCTATGTCATTAAAAAGTTCGACCAAGCAATTGAAGGAAAAATTAAATCTGGCTTTGAAATGCTCGTAAACAATTTTTCTGCTGGTATTCTCGGTGCAATCCTTGCAATTTTATCATTTTTAGCAATTGGACCAGCAGTAGATGGATTTACGCAAATACTTGTATCAGGTGTTGACTGGTTAATTGATACTGGTTTATTACCATTAACAAGCATTCTAATTGAACCAGCGAAAATTTTATTTTTAAATAATGCAATTAATCATGGTGTGCTTTCACCAATCGGTTTAGAACAAGTACAAGATACTGGTAAATCAATCTTGTTCTTACTTGAAGCAAATCCAGGACCAGGTCTTGGTATACTATTAGCCTTTACTTTATTCGGAAAAGGCACTGCAAAGCAATCTGCTCCAGGAGCTGGAATTATCCACTTCTTTGGGGGAATTCATGAAATTTACTTCCCATACGTATTAATGAAACCAATGTTGTTCTTTGCTGTAATATTAGGGGGAATGAGTGGAGTATTTACGTTAGTCCTACTTGGTGGGGGATTAGCTTCACCTGCATCTCCAGGTAGTATTCTTGCGATTGCAGCTGTTACTCCTCCTCAAGCAAGTGCATATATTGCTAACTTTGCAGCTGTAATTGTCGCAACAATCGTTTCATTTGTAATTTCTAGCTTAGTGTTAAAAACAAGTAAACAGCAGGATGAAAATATCGAAGAAGCAGCGAAAAAAATGCAAGAAATGAAAGGAAAGAAAAGCTCTGTTGCTAATACGTTTAGCAATAAGCAAGGTGTCTTACCTGAAAATGTGAAAAAAATCGTTTTCGCATGTGACGCTGGTATGGGTTCAAGTGCTATGGGGGCATCATTACTACGTAAGAAAGTTAAGGAAGCTGGCTTGGATGTTCATGTAACAAATTCAGCTATCAGTAATTTACAAAGTGATGCACAAATTGTCATAACACAGGAAGAGTTAACACCACGTGCAAAAGCAAAACTACCAGATGCTTATCACATTTCAGTTGATAATTTCTTATCAAGCCCAGAATATGACAAGCTTATTGATAGCTTACAAAACGGTGTATCTGAACCTTTAACAGAAATTGTTGAAGATTCACAGCAAAATGTGAGTGAAGTAGATCATAATCATGATAATGACGATTTATTATTAGAAGAAAACATCTATCTAAATCAAGAATTTGCTACAAAGGAAGAAGCAATCCGCTTTGCAGGTAATGCATTAGTTAAAGCTGGATATGTGGAAGAAAGTTATGTCGATGCGATGATTGACCGTGAAAATTTAACCTCCACATATATGGGAAATAGTGTAGCTATTCCTCATGGTACAGAAGAAGCGAAAAAAGCAGTCATCCGTTCTGGCTTTACCGTTATTCAAGTCCCAAATGGTGTTGATTTCGACGGAGAAAAAGCAAAACTTATTTTTGGGATAGCTGGAAAAGATGGTACGCATTTAGAAATTCTATCAGGTATCGCAGTTATTTGTTCTGATGAGAAAAATGTGGAACAATTAGTTCAAGCGAAAACAACGAAAGAATTATTGGCTATCATCAACAGTAAATAAAACACGGAATAGAAAGATGGGGAATCCTATCTTTCTATTCTGCTATTTCTCTTTAAAGAAATGAGAGGATGATATGTATATTACATCAAGGGAAAAATCCATTATCGACTTGATTGTAAAGACAGCAGGAAAGCATACGGTACATTCCCTTTCAGCGTATTTAAATGTTAGTGTTAGGACGGTTCAACGGGATTTGAAATCGGTTGAAAAAATTTTAAAGCATTTTGAATTAGAGCTTAAGCGAACAAGTGATGATGGTCTGATTATTAATGGGAAAAATGAGCATATATACAAGCTCATTCAAAACTTAATCGATGTGAACCCTACGGATGAAACGCCAAAGGAACGAAAGCTTCAATTACTTATTAAGCTTTTTCATGAAGGTGAATCATTTAAAATTCAAGTTTTATCGAAGCAGTTAGGTGTCAGCATCACAACAATTACCGCATATTTAGATGATTTAACACACTGGTTAAATCAATTTAATATTACTCTTACAAGAAAAAAAGGTGTCGGTGTTGAAATTCATGGACATGAAACGAATAAAAGAAAAGCACTAGCAAATTATTTTATCGTTCATTTTCATGAGGAAATCATTGAAAGCTTATACTTATTACAAATGGGAAATATGGTGAAGGGTCCTGTACTCGGGTATTTTTCACCAAAATATTTAGTGCTTGTCGAAGAGTTAATTAATAAGTATATTAATCATCGTCAAACAAGGCTAGCTGATCATGATTATATTGGACTTATTATACATACATGCATCACTTTGCAACGGACAGAGAATAAGTTTCTTATTCAAGAGGAAGGCAATGATTCAAATCGATTTTCTACAGAATTTCAGTTAATTCAAAAATTATGTGAGCAGCTTGAAAAAGAATTGAATATTACCTTAAAAGAGCAAGACCTTCAGTTTTTAACAGTTGTTTTGAAAGGATCAAAGCTACATGATGCTGATAAGATTGATTATGACAGCATTTTACTAGGGAAATTTATTAAACACTTAATTCAAGATGTTTCTTCACAGTTAAATATTGACTTGACAAAGGATTTTTCGCTATTTCAAGGGCTTCTTGCCCATATGGAACCATCCATTTTTCGTTTAAAGCAACAAATGGGTTTATTCAACCCATTGACAGGAGAAATTAAACATAAATATCCTGTTTTATTTATGGCTGTTAAGGAAAGCTTAGAAAAAATTTTCAAAGATATTACTTTTCCTGATGATGAAGTTGCTTTTATCGTTCTTCATTTTGGATCTGCCTTATTAATGAGTGAAGAAAAAGTTAATATCCATGCAGTTGTTGTTTGTCCTACAGGAATTGGCACTTCAAAAATGCTTGCAAGTCGGATTAAAAAGGAAATTAGTGAAATCTATTCGATTGAAATCAAATCGATAAAGGATTTTGAAAAAGCAAATCCAAAAGACTATGATCTCATTATTTCAACTGTTAGGCTTCCGTACGCAGACTTGGACTATATTTTAGTCACACCATTATTGAATGATGAGGATATTGATAAAATCCATAGCTTTTTGAAACAGAGTATAAAGAAAATAACAAAAGTAAGAGACTATGAGCAACAAATTCATCACAAGGAAATTGTAACGAGCAGTTCAACGCTTAGTTTTAAAGAGCTCTTACAGGAAATAAAAGACGTGCAAACTAGTATGGAAGAAATCCTTAATAATTTTCGAGTTTATCGGATGAATAAAGGAAACGATCATTTTCAAATATTAGAAAAAATGATTGAGTATACGGTTCAGGATAATATCATAACAGATGCACAAAGTGTTTATCGTAGTCTCAAAGCTCGGGAACAAAAAGGTGGACTAGGTATTCCTAACACAAATATGGCACTTTTTCATTGTCGGGATGAGCATATTAATCAATTGATTTTTCAAATTTCCCATTTAGAGGAACCATGTATTGTGAGAGGGATGGATGGAAAACAAATCCAAATGAAAAATTTATTATTAATGCTTGCTCCATCAAGCTTAACTGTACGAGAGCAAGAAATCCTTAGCTTGATTAGTACAAGTTTAATTGAAAATGATATAGCAATGATG
>NZ_CADEPK010000043.1 GCF_902829255.1 Metabacillus niabensis
ATCAAATAAATATTGATCCAGAAGCCTCTAAGTGTCTTATCCCAAACATGTCGCTCATTCCTTTCGTTGAAAATGCTAGTATTCATGGTATTGAACCGATTAAAGGCAAAGGGATGATCAGCATTTCAATAAAGCGCGAAAATGACCGGTTAGTATTTGAGGTTAACGACAATGGCCAGGGGATGGAAAAAAATGAATATGAACAGCTTCTCGGATCATTAGAGGAGGTTTCCAGCATTGGCGAACATGTAGGGATAAAAAATGTCTACTATCGTCTTAAGTTACATTACTCTAATCAATTTGATTTTAGTATCGTTAGTAATAAAGGAATCGGAACAACTGTAAAAATTCAAGTCCCATTTTTTGAACATAAGTATTAATTATTCTTTCTTTAAGTTATTACGATAAAAACAGTAACCAATGTGTATCGTTTTTAACGGTGTACATTGGTTTTTCTTTATATGAAAGGAGGACTATAGTTTACAAAGTAAAAACTATACTTTGTAAGGTCACTTAAAATAGGTGTCTGAGCTATAATGAAAGTGCTTACAACAATGGGGTGAAGCAATCATTAAATTACGAATAAGGGGGAATTAAGGTGGTAAATAGGAAGTCTCTAGTTTTGTTTTTGAGTCTCATGTTACTGTTGTCCGTCGTTACTGCTTGTTCAAACAAAGAAAGTTCAGGACAAGAAGAAGGTAAAGTTTTTACTTACACATTCTTTAATGCATCTTCTACAGGTAAAGATGTCAATACAGGTGATACAAAAATCGGAAAAATGTTCGAGGAAGCAACAGGGGTTAACTTTAACATCGAACATATCGTGGGAGATAGTAACCAAAAAATCGGTACAATGATTGCTAGTGGTGAATATCCAGAATTACTAAATGCGCAAAACGCAACAAATGATGTAATTGATGCTGGTGGATTTGTTCCACTTAATGATCTGATTGAGGAACATGCTCCAAACCTTAGAAAATTATATGATCCGATTTGGGAAAAAATGAAACATGAGGATGGAAATATTTATATTCTTCCTTCTGGTGTATCAAATGGATATATTAAGCCTCCAAATGTTGGACAAAGTGCATTTTGGATTAAACGGGACGCATTAAAAGAGCAAGGTTATCCACACCCTAAAACAATTGATGAGTTTTTTGAAATCGTTGAAAAATATGCAAAAGCGCATCCAAAAACAAATGGTGCAGATACGATTCCATATACATTATTACAGTATGATTGGCATGTTGGTCAGCTATTTGACCCACCAGCCTTTTTATCAGGTGAACAGGAAGGAATTATTGTTGACGATAAAACATTAGAGGTATCTGTTTATCATAATAAAGACATGACAAAGAGATGGCTGAAAATATTAAATGAAATAAATGATAAAGGACTTTTTGATAGAGAGGCGTTTACCCAAAACTATGATGAGTATTTAGCGAAAATATCTTCAGGGCGTGTTGTTGGATGGTTTGGGCCACGTTGGGAATCTGGTACAGCTCTAGATACACTTGAGCAAGATGATGACCCTTACAATGATTATATGGGCTTCCCTATTGTTTTCGAGGATGGAATTAAAGATCAATACTTAAATCCAGAATCCTTCGTAACCTCTCCAGGAATGGGACTAACGACAGGTACTCCTGAAGAAGATCAGGTAAGGATTATAAAATTTTTAGATCACATGGCAAAAATCGATTCGCAAAAGCTGATTACATGGGGAATTGAAGGCGAAACCTATGAAGTAAATGAGGAAGGTCGTTTTATTCGGACACAAGAACAAATTGATTTAGTTAGCAAAGAAGAGTTTAGAGACGAATTTGGATTTACTGCACTTGGGTGGTATTGGCCAATCATGAGCGGTACTTTTGATGACGGTAACTCTGTTGATCCAGCTGTTCAACCTGAAGTTGCTCAGCTTGCCTATGATGAAGTTGATAAAGAGTTTCTTAAAGCGTACAACATAGAAACGTTCACTGATTTATTTACAGAGCCAGATCCAGCACCATGGTTCCCATTCTGGGATGCAACGATTGAGACTGGTTCTGAAGCACAGCTATATGACCAACAATCTCGTGATCTTATTAAGCGTTCGTACCCTGACATCATCCTCGCAGATCCAGCTAACTTTGAAAAAGAGTGGAATAAATTTAAAAAGGAATTTGATAAATTGCCTTACGAAGCCTACGAAGATGTGATCGAGGCATCCGTTAAAAAAGAAGCAGAGCTAATGAGTAAATAAGAGGCGTTATGAGAGGGCTGAATGATCGATAGGAAGAAGTTCAGCCCTTTTCATTCTAAAAGGAGTTTATCAAATAGGAAAAGGAGGTCAAAATATGCAAGCGCAATCAAAGGCGAAAACAGATGCACCTTTAATTGTTCAGCTAAATCAAGAAAAGGGCATGAAAGCATTTATAAAAAAATGCCGTAGTCAAAAGTCATTATTATTAATGACATTGCCCTTTGTTATTTGGGTATTTATTTTTAAATATTTCCCAATATGGGGATGGTCGATGGCCTTTCAGGATTTCAAACCAGCTCGTTCATTTACCGAACAGGAATGGGTAGGCTTTAAACATTTTATCTTTCTCTTTACAGATGATCGGTTCTTAGGA
Organism: Metabacillus niabensis; assembly: GCF_902829255.1. Lineage (GTDB taxonomy): Bacteria > Bacillota > Bacilli > Bacillales > Bacillaceae > Metabacillus > Metabacillus niabensis. Next base: position 2,619 of record NZ_CADEPK010000043.1, read on the forward strand.
GTACTTAGAAATACCTTAGCTCAAAGCATTATTAATCTCGTTTTAGGCTTTGTTACTGCCATTGGATTAGCTCTATTAATAAATGAATTAACAAATCTAAAATTTAAACGAGTTGTCCAAACCATTAGCTATTTACCTCACTTCCTTTCTTGGGTTGTAGCAGCTGCGCTTATTTCCTCTGTATTGTCTATTGATGGAATCATTAATGAACTATTAATGGGACTGAATATTATTGACAATGAAATTCTTTGGTTAGGAAAAGCTGAGTATTTTTGGGGGATTTTAGGTGCCTCAGAGGTTTGGAAAAATGTAGGGTGGAATACAATTATTTATTTAGCAGCGATATCGATGATTGACCAAGAGCAATATGAAGCAGCAAAAATTGATGGTGCTTCTCGATTACAGAGGATTCGATATATTACCCTTCCTGGAATGAAGCAAGTAATTGTCATCCTATTAATTATGAATATTGGATACATTATTGAAGCTGGATTTGAACCACAATATTTGCTTGGTAATGGACAGAACATCGAGTATTCAGAGAATATTGATGTATTTGTTATCAACTATGGAATTTCCATGTTTAATTTCTCATTGGCAACAGCAGCAGGAGTGTTTAAAACCGTTATAAGCTTGATATTCCTCGTAGCTGCTAATTCATTTTCGAAAAAAATGGGTCAAGGTGGACTATATTAGGAGGGGGAAAAGAATGTTAAGAGTCATGAAAAGAAGGAGTTTGATGAGAACGAGAGAAGATGTAATCTTTGATACGTTTAATATCATTTTTATGTTATTGCTTAGTGTGATTATGCTATACCCTTTCCTAAACCAAATTGCCCTTTCATTAAATGCGGCAACAGATTCGATGAAAGGTGGAATCTATTTATGGCCAAGAGAATTTACTTGGCGAAACTATGAATATGTATTTAGCCAAGCATCGATCATTCAGGCCATAATTGTTTCGATTGCTAGAACTGTTGTTGGTACAGGGATTGGATTATTATGTACAGCAATGGTGGCATATGCGATAGCTCAAGAGAAGTTTGTTTTAAAAAAATCAGTGACAATCATATTTATTATGACGATGTATTTTAATGGAGGGTTAATTCCAGGTTATCTTTTAATAAAAGATTTACATTTAATCGGAACGTTTTGGGTCTATATTTTACCTGGTTTAATAAGTGCCTTCAATCTCATTATTATGCGGTCATTTATCGAAGGTCTGCCAAAAAGTCTATTTGAGCAAGCACGAATTGACGGTGCAGGAGACTTTAGAATGTTCTTCCAAATTGTGTTACCTCTATCCTTACCGGTTTTAGCAACTGTAGCATTATTTGTTGCTGTTGGTCAGTGGAACCAATGGTTTGATGTATTTTTGTATAATTCAAGCAATCCGAATTTAACAACCTTACAATATGAGTTAATGAAAATTCTTCAAAATACGGCAACTTCAAATGGAGATTGGAATACTGCTCAGGCTAGTGGTGAACGTGCCGTCCAAGCTGTTACACCTAAGTCCATTCAGGCTACTATGACGATTGTAGCGAGTCTCCCAATTATTTGCGTGTACCCGTTTCTACAAAAATATTTTGTGAAAGGAATGACGCTAGGGGCAGTTAAGTAAAGGATAGTATTCAACTATAATTGAAGGAGAGAAAAAGATGACGACACATTCTGCTCAAAAAGTAGTCCCATCATTATCCGAAGTATACAAAGATGATTTTAAAGTTGGTGCAGCCGTAAATCCAATAACTTTACATTCTCAAAAAGAGTTAATTAT
>NZ_CADEPK010000044.1 GCF_902829255.1 Metabacillus niabensis
TATCTATATTTTAGTTAACATTTAAACTGTATTTACGGTTGAGAGAAAATTAAAAAAGAGTCCCATTATAGGGACTCAATCAGCTTCTGATTAATGTACATATGCTGCTCCAACAATAATTAACAAAATAAATAGAACAACAATTAACACAAAACTATTTCCTAATCCATAGCCTACGTTTCCATAAGGATATCCATAATGATGATCATAGTAGCAATGCATATCATTCACTCCTCATTTTTTAAATTTCGTTTTCTCTTTACGTTATGTTAGAAGTGGGTGAATGGTATAGGGCAATTGCCTAATTTTATAGTTTTATTTAATAAATACTCAAATAATCTTTCTAAGTACTCTTCAATCACTATAGTCATTCAATAATAACCTTCTAGAAGGTTCATATATAAGATAGATAAGGTTTCATTAAAAAAGTATCCAACATTATTAGAGCATCAAATAATGTACACCATTTTCAGTCAGATTAGATTTACCTCACCTTTATTTACCCAATCATTTTTTCTTCATTAAAATAAACACAAGGAACAATGTCAGTTAAATAATTGTAGGTATTTCCCATAACCTTCTTTTTCAAGGTCACGTTTTGGAATAAATTTTAAAGCAGCAGAGTTAATACAATACCTTAACCCAGTTGGACCAGGTCCATCATTGAAGACATGTCCAAGATGTGAATCTGCGGTTTTACTTCTTACTTCAGTTCGGATCATCCCATGGGTTGTATCGATTTTTTCAACTATTTCAAAATCTTGAATTGGCTTAGTAAAGCTTGGCCACCCACAACCTGCATCGTATTTATCTTTCGAACTAAATAACGGCTTTCCAGATACGATATCTACATAAATCCCTTCTTCATCCTGATTCCAATATTCATTATGAAAAGGAGGCTCAGTTCCATTATTTTGTGTAACCTCATATTGCATTGGATTTAATATCTTTTTAAGTTTGTTTTGATCTTTTTGTTTCCAATGCTGTTCAATAAAGCGATCTCTGCCAGATCCCGCACGATATTGCTTATATCTAGCCGTGCTTTTTTTATAAAAATCTTGATGATACTCTTCAGCAGGATAAAATGGTTTTGCTTCAACAATTTTCGTTACAATTGGTTTTGAAAACCGACCACTTTCTTCTAATTCTTGTTTGGATTGTTCAGCAAGTATTCTTTGCTGCTCATTATGATAAAAAATAGCTGTTTGATACGATTCACCACGGTCAAAAAATTGGCCGCCGGCGTCAGTTGGATCAATTTGCTGCCAAAATAATTCAAGTAGCTTTTCATATGGAAATAAATTTGGTTGAAAGGTAATTTGAACTGCTTCTACATGTCCAGTTGTATCTGAGCAAACTTCTTCATATGTAGGATTTTCCTTTTCTCCACCTGTATAACCTGATATAACACTCTCAATTCCAGGAAGCTCATCAAAAGGTTGTACCATACACCAAAAACAGCCTCCTGCAAATGTTGCTAATTCATATTTATCATTCATTATTTATCATCCTCCACATCATCATTATTTTTATTATATAGCATTGGAATAAATCATGAAAAGCAAACCGTTTTGGGAAGCAAATGAAATAGATTATAAT
>NZ_CADEPK010000045.1 GCF_902829255.1 Metabacillus niabensis
GGACAATGAAATTTTTCATTTAAAGAAATAGATAAATTTAATTTATAAACAAAATGAGATGGCTTCGTGCTCTTATCAATAAAAAACCATGTTTGATCTGGTTCTAAGTGACCTATCCCCACTATATTTTCCTCCGCATCAACCGCACAAAATATATTGGAAGCTTCATAGTCACGATTGTACCTATACGCTAGCATTGATAAGAAATCAAATTCAGCAATTTTATCCGCATCTGTATCTATATAATTTCTTATTGTATACTTCTGATTTTCAGTTTTTGACATATAATTAATATCCTCCTCATGTTTTCATTCAAACCTAAAACTGCATGATAATTTGTATGTTTAATCATCTTCATCACCCTTTTTCTGTTTATAAACCCATCATATTTGACACACTAAATTTTGGCAATTGGTATCTTCCGCTATAACCTTCCTGCTCCCTTCAGCAATCAATAAAAAAAGACCGCATTTCGCGATCTTTTCGTTTTAGTTGCAACATTGTATGTTTCTCATTGTTAAATAAATAGCCTTCAACATATATCAGCCCCATTTATCCTAATGCTACATCGAGAATCATCATTAAAACAAACCCAACCATTAAACTCATTGAAGCTAAATCTTTATTTCCTTTTTCTTGGGAGCTTGGGATTACTTCTTCTGCTACAACAAATATCATTGCTCCAGCGGCAAAGCTTAATGCATAAGGTAATAATGGTTCAATAAACGAGACAGCCAGCGCGCCAATGACCGCAGCAATCGGTTCAACCATTCCCGAAAATTGACCGTAGAGGAAGCTCTTTCTCCGCGACATCCCTTCCCCTCTTAAAGGCATAGATACAGCAACACCTTCTGGAAAGTTCTGAATCCCAATTCCTATTGCTAAAGTTAGTGCCCCAGCTAAAGAAGCTTCTGTTCCCCCATTTGCAAGTGCACCAAAAGCAATTCCGACAGCTAGCCCTTCAGGAATATTATGAAGAGTTATCGCAAGAACTAACAGAGTACTTCTTTTTCGCTCTTTCCGATAAAACCCTTCCGCTTTGTCAATCGATGTATTTGGATGAAGATGTGGTAAAAGCTTATCGATTCCCCACAAAAAAATCCCGCCTAATAAAAATCCAAATGCTGCTGGAAACCAAGCTCCAATTGCATTGTTTTCAGACATTTCAATGGCTGGTCCGAGCAAAGACCAATAACTTGCAGCAATCATTACACCACCAGCAAACCCTAGCATGCTATCTAAAAGTCGTTGGTTTATTGTTTTTGTTGCGAAAACGAGCGTTGCCCCTAATGCAGTCATACCCCATGTAAATAAAGTAGCGATAAATGCTTGTGTTACCGGATTAAAATTTTGAAAAAAATCAACCATGAGAAAGACTCCTTTTTAATAATCGATAAAATTTAGAGCAATTTCAAAATGTTTACCATGTGAAACATTTTAGTCCTAAGCAAAATAATAGTCAAACATTTCATACTAAAAAAGAGGGTGACATAACGAAAATATTTCTAATGAAAACCGAACATTGCTTATTGCAAAAAACTATAAAGAAAAGACTCTTTACGAAGAGGTCGGTTTTTTGTACAAACTTTATTAAGGTTGATTGTAGCGTAAGTG
>NZ_CADEPK010000046.1 GCF_902829255.1 Metabacillus niabensis
AACCTAGGAGGTATTTAGAAAATGATTCTTTCCAATCAATCAATAAAAAGGAGATTATTAGAAAATGAGTTAAAAATTACTCCTATTACTGAAACACAATTTCAACCTGCTTCTGTAGACTTGCGTTTAGGAAACCACTTTTTAGCTATTGATGAAACATCAGTTCCATACCTATCATTAGAAAAAGCTGCTGAGTACAAAGAGTTTTACGAAGATAAAATTCTTATTCCTCCCCAGGGGTTTATCCTTGGGACGACACTTGAGTGGATTAAGCTCCCAAATAACCTAACAGCATTTGTAGAGGGAAGAAGTTCAATCGGGAGGCTTGGGCTTTTCATTCAAAATGCAGGATGGGTAGATCCCGGATTTGAAGGAAATATCACTCTAGAATTATATAATGCAAATCAAGTCCCCATTGAGTTAACTTTCGGAAGGAGGGTTTGTCAACTTGTCTTTGCTGAGCTTGATCTTGAGGCTCCTCCATATTCCGGCAAGTATGTTGGACAAAACGGAGCATTTCAAAGTTGTATTCATAAAGATGAAGAATGTATCCGTCAGCATCTTCCTGCAAAGTTATTTAAAGAGTTTGATTAAGCCAAAAATTTAAAGAATTCACTTTTTGTTTTAAATGATATTACATTATTCGTCGTTAGGACTTTTCTCGAGGAGGAGTTTAATATGGCAACATGGAATTTAAGTAACACTATTCATCATCTTCTTATCTGTAACGGTAGCAGTTGTAATCGTGTTGGAGCTGAAGACTTGACCCAGGAGTTACGGAAGGAAATATCTATAAGAGGCTTAGACGATATGATTCATACAACACGAACAAGATGTAATGGTAGATGCCATGATAAGTGTGTCGTTATTAACTATCCACAAGGAAATTGGTATAAGGACTTAAAGCCTGAGGATGTAACTATCTTTATTGATTCCCTTCTGGATAATAAAGATTATACAGGGAAAATTAGTCATTCTTATAATAATCACGGGTTTGACCGTTCACCTGAAGTTGTGACGGGGATTCGTAAAGATCCGGATAAAGTAAAAAAAGTGTCAAAATGATGTGAGAAAAATAATGGTTATCAGGAAGAAGGTGAATACTTCTCATGCTGGATCATATTTATCGTCAGGTTATAATAGATCATTATCGTCATAAACGCAATTTTAAAGAATTATCTGGTAAGAATATTTTAAAAGTTTATTACAAAAATCCAACTTGCGGGGATGTGATGACCCTCTTTATTGAAGTTGAACATGATTTAGTAAAAAAAGCATCCTTCCTTGGAGAAGGGTGTAGCATAAGTATGGCATCCTCTTCAATGATGACAGAGCTTATTCAAAAAAAATCACTAAAGGAAATTAAATTACTAAGAAATGTTTTTGAAGATTTGATTCGAACTGGAGAGCTCACAAATGAAAAAATTGATTTAGGGGATAGTATCTCTTTACAAGGTGTTCATCAATTAAAGGCAAGACATAATTGTGCTTTAATGCCTTGGCAAGCATTAGATAAAGTTTTCAGAGACGAGGCAGAGTACAAATCTTACAATAAATAGAAAAATTAAGGACAGTCACATAGATTCTTAGGAC
>NZ_CADEPK010000047.1 GCF_902829255.1 Metabacillus niabensis
CCTCACGAAATCACTTGTTGATAATTTATCAAATTCTTCATTTGATATTTCTATTATTATCTTTCTCATCATAACGTTTCTTATCCAAACCGTCACATCAGGATTTTCCTATTATTATATGACGGCAATCGGAGAATCAATTGTCGCTTCTATCCGAAATAAAGTGTGGGCTCATACTATTAATCTACCTGTCGCTTTTTATGATCGCCATAAATCAGGGGAAATTATGAGTCGAATTACACAAGATACAAATACAGTAAAAACGCTGATTACACAGCATATGATTACATTTATTTCCGGTTTGATTTCCATTATAGCAGCCACTATCCTGCTTTTCTTTATTGATTGGAAAATTACAACGATAATGCTCATAGCAATTCCTATTTCATTTTTCATTATTGCACCTTTAGGGAAAAAAATGTTTTCTATTTCAAAAATGGCACAGGATGAAATGGCTGAGTTTTCCGGCAATTTAGGGAGAGTGTTATCGGAAATCCGCTTAGTAAAAGCTTATCATGCCGAGGAAATTGAAATAAAGTCAGGAAACAAAAGAATCGATCACCTCTATCAATTTGGACTAAAGGAAGCGAAAATCCAGGCAATTATTTCACCATTTATGACCTTAATCATGATGTTATTATTGATCCTGCTAATTGGATATGGTGGAGTTCGCGTTGCTTCTGGTACACTGTCAGCAGGTTCCTTAGTCGCGATCATCTTTTATATGTTTCAAATTGTTCTCCCATTTAGTCATATGGCGACGTCCTTTACTGCGTTCCAAAAAGCAATGGGGGCAACAGACAGAATTCAGACTATCCTAAAATTAAAACCTGAGGAAAACAAATCAAAACAGGTTAGCAAACAATCTGCACAACCAATTTTATTTCGCAATGTCCGCTTTAGCTATAATGAGAAAGAGCCAATATTAAAAAACATCTCTCTCATCGTTCCTGCAGGAAAAACAACTGCAATTGTTGGGCCAAGCGGAAGCGGAAAAACGACGTTATTTTCACTATTAGAACAATTTTATCAAGTAACTGGTGGGGAAATATTACTTGGAGACACAAATATTAAGGAATTTGGTTTATCATCATGGAGAAATCATATTGGATACGTATCACAGGAAAGTCCGATTATGTCTGGAACGATTTTAGAAAATATAACGTACGGAATAAACAAAAACATCCCATTATTTGAGGTCGAGCGAGCAGCGACTCAAGCAAATGCTATGGAATTCATCTCTCGCCTGCCGCAAGGACTTGCTACTGAGGTTGGTGAAAGAGGTGTTAAGCTTTCAGGTGGTCAAAGACAACGAATTGCCATTGCACGTGCATTAATCAGAAATCCCCATATATTACTGCTAGATGAGGCAACATCAAATTTGGATAGCGCCTCAGAAGGATTAGTTCAACAGGCTTTGGACCATTTAATGAAAGGAAGAACAACATTAATTATTGCTCATAGACTATCAACTGTTGTAAATGCTGATCAAATTGTTATCCTTGAGCATGGCGAAATTACTGGTATTGGAAAGCATGAAGAATTATTAACGACACATCCACTTTATCAAAAGCTAGCTGAACAACAATTACAA
>NZ_CADEPK010000048.1 GCF_902829255.1 Metabacillus niabensis
TAATAATATTGATCTATACTATTCAATTTCATATTAGCTTTGACTTTTCATATATATTCAATTTTTAAGTTAATATACAACAGATCTAAAACATCCTTAAATCACGTTGTAGAACATCGCTTTTTTCAATTAAAGGCTATGTTAAAGCTTACTGTTGCTTCTTAACACTTTGTTAAGTGAGAGAATGCATAAGATGCGTGTCGAAGAGAGACACTCTGCACTTAATGCTACAGGAGCCTCCATACCCAATTGCTAAAAGCAAAGACTGCAAGAGGGAAATAAACAACCAAGATTAGCAGCACCAACATAAAAAAGCTGACCTCGCCAGTTTATTCCATAAAGGAACTAGCATAAAGTCAGCTTTCTTAATTATTATTTATTATCATTTGTTTTCGTATTACTTTTTACTTCAGTGGATTCTCCCTGTTTACCGTAAAAGCGTAATAAATCACCATAGATGATTTCATCCGAATAGCTTAATTCCTGTTTAGCCTTTTCCATATAAGGCTCACAAACCGCTTCCTCGACTTCCTCACCTGTTGCTTTGTCATAACATACGCCACGAGTATAAACATTATTTTCAGTTATAAAGCTTCCATCTCTTAATGCTGCAAATGATAGTTTTTCGTCAGAGAAGGCATCTGAACCAAATTGAATCTGATCAGAAGTATCAATACCAAGTAAGCTCATAATTGTAGGACGAATATCAATTTGTCCAGTTACTTTTGATATTGTCTTTGGTTCTTTATCAGTAACTCCAGGTATATGAACAATAAACGGAACACGCTGTAATTGGATTGTTTCAAATGGAGTAATTTCTTTTCCTGTAAATTGCTCCATTGCTTTATTATGGTTCTCAGAGATACCATAATGGTCACCATATAGAATGATGATTGAATTTTCATATACATCGGTTTGCTTTAATTTCTCAAAGAAATGCTTAACACCCTCATCCATATATCGCACTGTCGGGATATATTGATTTAGTGTTTTACTATTTGAGTCAAATTCATCAATCATTTTATCCTCTTCCCCAAGATCAAATGGGAAATGGTTTGTTAATGTAATAAGTCTTGTGTAGAACGGCTGTGGAAGATTATCTATATGTTGAACAGTTTGCTCAAAAAAGTCGATATCTTTTAATCCCCAACCAATCGAATTGTCCGCTGTCACTTCATAATCATTAACATCAAAGAAACGGTCATAACCTAAAGTTTCATACATTATGTCACGATTCCAGAAGCTCTTATTATTAGCATGAAAAATTGTTGAATAATATCCATGATCCTTTAATAACTCAGGCGTAGCAGTATATTCGTTACTACTGTTTGTAAAGTATACTGCACCACGTCCTAATGGATACAATGAGTTATCGACAATAAACTCTGAATCTGATGTTTTCCCTTGCCCAGTTTGATGGTAGAAATTATCAAAATAGTAGCTTTCTCCAATCAAATCATTTAGGAATGGAGTAATTTCCTGGCCATTTACTTTCTCATTAATGACAAAACTTTGTAGTGATTCTAATGAAATTAAAATCACATTTCGACCTTTTGCTACTCCAAATAAATCTTCAGAAGGCTCCTTACGGTTTGCATTTACATAGTTTTCAATTTCAGTCAAATTATCACTATCTGCTAGCGCTCTTTGTGCCGTAGTTTTCGATTGTAAAAATGCGTCATAAAT
>NZ_CADEPK010000049.1 GCF_902829255.1 Metabacillus niabensis
GCATTATATTAAGGTGTATTTGTGGTAAAATTAGGTAAATAGTGTAGTTCGGGATTCAATTACAGGCTAAATAATAAAATTTTTGGTTACATTGCTTTGGAATGCAGCTTCCTTAAGATTCTAATTAGAAAAGGGAGTAAGTAATGAAAAAGAAATATTGAAAGAACAAAATAATTCAAAGAAATAATTTATACATTATTTATCAGTAGGTAATTATGAATTTGGAACGAAAACAGGTAGTTTTAAAGAATGGATTTGTAACACTCATCATTATTTTAAATTTATTATTATCATTAGGTGCAATTATGATAGGAATAATGATGCTATTAAAAAAGGGTGTTTTCGCTAGTTTTCCAAATGAATGGACTACGTATGTTCCTTTTAATAATTGGATAATCCTAGCGTTATTTTTAATCATATTGTTCGGAATTGGAAATGCATTTGCCTCATTAAACGGATTATTAAAAAAAGAAAGAAAATTATATAATTTGACAATGATTATGAGTATTTTGTTAATGTTATCTACAGTAATACAAGTAATCGTGTTAAAAGAATGGTTCCTAGCAACGGTTGAATTTTTGTTTATAGGTTTAATCCAAATATTATTAGGTCTGTTTGGGATAAATGCATATAAAAAAGGATAAATGAAAAGTGATATAAATTCAGTCAATACAAAACTGAATTTTACGTAAGAATGAGTTTAAGAAGAAAAAATTAAATTAGAAATATAAATTGTTAATCTTTGCAAAAGAAGGAAGGTTTTCGTATTGGGTACGGATAAATATAATTTGGTTAATCAAAATAATTGTAAAAAACCAAATTATAAAATCGTTGATAATGAAGTATATTTTGATATTAATGTTAGCCCTGATAAAGAAGTTTGTATAATAGCCAGCTTAGATAACAATTATATTTGTTGGGCATCGATTACCGATCTTGATGAAAGAGAATTGATTGTGACTATTTTTGATTATATATTGAAATGTAAAGCTGTTACGGTTTCGAGTATCAATTTGGCATTAGGGTCTCGTTATAAGGAAGTAATGAAGTGGCATAAATATCGTATATCCAAAACATTGTATAGTGATGGTGAAAAGCGTTACTACTCACAAGCAACTTCTACTTATTTAGGAAAAAACGAAATGTATCTTGCAAAATATATGTCTGGAGAAATAAACAAGTTTTATTATTCGGAGCTATCGAAGTGCAAATATCGTTTAATGGATAATTATTATTTTAAGATATTAAAAGGATATAAAAATCTTTTAAAGCAAAAGGAAAATGTAGAATACTATATCGAAATGAAACCTCTTATTTCCTTATTGGAGAGTGAGAGTTACTTAAAATTATGTCCGAACGAGGAAATAAGAAATATGTATTTGGATTGTATGAAGGAATGTTCTCATTTATATAATCGGTATATGTCATCAGTAAGGTAAGCGGATTGTAGTGATATATTATTTTAAAATGAAGAGTGTAAACCAATTTTGGATTTTACAAAGTTTAATTAAATATGACACTATTATGTTTTATTGGGCAGATAAATATGTTTGGGAATATAAAAAAATTTTATTGGTACAACAAACAAGATCTCAACTAAAGTTTAAATAAGCTTATGTTAGTTCATGAATGGGGAAACAATTAGATACATTGTAATAAACAAAGCTTAGAGAATTTCTTACTTCACTATCTGTTGCGATACTATAG
>NZ_CADEPK010000050.1 GCF_902829255.1 Metabacillus niabensis
TCCTTAGGAGCTTTCGATTACCTAATCCGCAATTAATAATAAAAAAATAAGTTTAATCATTAAAAGTCACTTTACTGTAAAAAGTAAGGTGACTTTTTTATTAGGTGCTTTTTTTAAACTTTTTTTAAACTTTTTTTAATTGTTTGAAGCGAAAGTGAGAGACTCATGCTTAAAATACGTTTGTAGGTAGACTCGAGGAGAAGACTTCTAGACCACCCACGTAAGTACTCCTGTAGCAGAATAAACACCCAAGCTTAACAGTACTTTTAGTGGAAACAAACTTCACTTTTCAAATCATAGTACTCCAATTAGTGTTATAATCACAAAATAGCTTCAATAGTAATGATGAAACAATGAAATTTTACTTATTCAGAACGATATCCTTGAACTAATGACGCTAATGTTATATATTGGGCTTCGTCATCTTATATAACTTATGACAATTAAATAATAGAACGAACAATAGAAAGGTGTATGTATAATGCAAGAGAATCCAACATTAAAACAACGGCTGGGATTAGCGTTATTGCTAAGCATGCTTGGCGCTTTAGGCCCGCTAAACATTGATATGTACTTACCATCCTTCCCTGATATTGCAAATGACTTGGAGGCTCATGCTTCGCTCGTTCAAATGAGTCTAACAGCATGCTTAATTGGACTTGCGACAGGACAACTCGTAGTAGGACCAGTCAGTGATGCTTATGGTCGTAGAAGACCATTGTTAATTTCGATTACATTATTTGTACTTGCTACATTACTATGTGCCTTTGCACCTTCAATTGAAATTTTGATTGCTGGTCGCTTTTTACAAGGACTGACTGCGTCTGCTGGTGTTGTCATTTCCCGTGCAGTCGTTCGGGATAGTTTTAGTGGTAAAGAATTAACGAAGTTTTTCTCACTCTTAATGGTTATTAATGCTGTTGCACCATTGGCCGCACCAATCGCTGGGGGCGGGATTTTATGGTTCCCAAATGCAACATGGAATACAATTTTCTTTGTACTATCAATCATCGGATTAATTATCGTAATCACTATTTATTTCAAATTGAAAGAAACACTCCCCGTCGAAAAACGCATGCCAAGCTCTTTCGGACATACAATTCGTACGATGGGATCCTTAATGAAGGATCGCTCGTTTATCGGCTATGCCCTTACACTAGGATTTGTACATGGTGGTAGCTTTGCTTATGTATCAGGTACACCATTTGTGTATCAAGGTATATACGGTGTTTCACCACAAATGTTTAGTATCCTATTTGGTATTAACGGAATTGCGATTATAACAGGTAGCTTTCTTGTTGGTCGCTTAGCAGGAATTATCGAGGAAAAGCGATTACTAAAAATTGGTGTAGTTACGGCAACGTGTGCAGCTGCATTTTTATTTGCCATGACAATCATTAAAGGACCACTTGCACTTATTGTTATTCCAATTTTTATTTATATGACTTGTATGGGAATCGTACTGACAAGCTCCTTTACCGTAGCCATAGCCAAACAGGGGCATCGCGCAGGCAGTGCGAGTGCATTACTCGGAATGCTCCCTTTATTAATTGGCTCGATCGTTTCTCCGCTTGCTGGAATAAATGAAACGTCCGCTGTGCCGATGGGAACAATTATCTTTACTACAACACTTCTCGGCTCGGCCGCTTTATTTCTATTAGGGGAAAAGTCTCCTTCTCTAAGTAAATAGTAAAAGCGTACATACTATTTTTATAGAGAAGCATTTGCGAAGAATGCTAGAAAAAGGATTATTGAAACCGTACCAATCCAAGTTGGAGAGTATTGAACATTTATATTTTGTTTGATAATCTTAGGAGATTTTCAAATAAAACGAGGGTGACTCAAAAGCAAAGCTTCGCCCCCCCAAACACAATATACAACCTAATGATGAGGTTAGTTTACTATATATCAGTGTTTGTTGGAGGGGGCAGCTCCTTTTGAGTTACCCTCTACTAGTTTTTAGCCGTGTAAATCAACTCTAGGTTTTATGACCTTAAAGCTGTTCTCCGTTTCTTCTACTTCATAAATCTTAGCTCGAGACTCTGGTGTACTAAATGGTTGATGAAGAATAAGCATCCATTCATCTTCAAATGTTTTGAAAAGCATTCCATGTCCACTATCACCTTCGACTAATGGTTCAAGCTGTTCCCAAGGTCCTATTAGCTTCCCTGACTTTGAGCTAGCGATTGTTTGGACATAGCTATCATTTTTATAGCTAGACCATAGCATCACTAGATGTCCGCCTTTTGTACGATACAATTGACAGCCATCAGAAACATAAACAGTAGGCTTTACATCTGGCTTTCGTTCAGCATTTATCCACGGTGCATCTGAAGCTTTAAATAGATGAAGAGGTTCACCATCTGCGCAAGACAAATCAGCCATAAGCGGAACCGCCTCAAATGTCCCATCTATTACTTGAATCCATTCATGACAATATACCATCCATGGCTTTCCACCCTCATCTACATACAAAGTGCCATCTAATGTCATGAAAGTGCTAGGAGGAACAGGTCCATCCGTTTTTAGTAATTCAAACGGACCGTCCGGTGAATTAGATACGGCAATGCTAGTGCCTCGAAGATGATTGGTTTTCCAAACCTCTGGTGGCTCTGCAAGGATCTTATCTCTATTATGAAGTGTGACGAATAAATAATATTTATTATCGTAGTGATGAACCTCAGGTGCCCATGTCCCATGCTGTGGATGTGCCCACGTTCCATCCGGGACTTCAAAAACGACATAAGGGCCCTCCCAGTTTAGTAGGTCTTTGCTTTTATAAACAAGTACACTACTTCTCTCTAAATCCGTTAATTCTGGAATTCCTGTCGTATAAAGATAATAAGTATTTGTTTCTTTATGTGACAAGACAAACGGGTCATGAGCAGGAATATTTTTCAGCCTATGTCCCTTTATAGGATTTGTTGTATCTGACGCTTTGTTATACGGCATTTTCAGCATCTCCAAACGATTATTTTTATTCTTTTAGCTTCTCGCCTAAGTCGAAGATTCCGTTTCCGAATACTCTTGCTTAAATGAGAGTTCTTTCAACTCCTCTGTCCTTTCGCGTGATCACTTTTCTTAAGATTTAAAGAAAGTAACACTATTAATCAACATTAATTTCAACAGATGAGCTTTCCAAGCCAACAGATGATGTTTTTAAAGTAATGGTTCCTGCTTTGTTAGTAGACTTCACATATATTAATAATTTTCCATTGTAGGCTTTTCTGTTTGTTTCTTTATAATTCTGATGACTTATAGGGTTGCTGCACTCAATTCCGATAATTTCACCAGGTCCCTCAATCTCACAATCAATTAAATTATCTGCATCATAGACAAGGGTATTATTCTTATCTAGGATTTGAACTTCTACATGTGCTACATCCTGTTTGTTCGCTTTTAATGTATTCGTATCAGAAAGTAACTCTAACTTAAAAGGGTCATCAGCTGTCTTTAATTCAAATGAACAGCAAATGCTACCGTTCCTTTTACCAATTGCCTTAATTGTCCCCTTAGCATATGGAATGTCCCAATAGATCGTTCCATATGGAAAGTCTTTACGCTTTTTTACACCTAATGATTCACCATTTAAAAGTAACTCTACTTCAGGACAATTTGTACAACAAGCAACCCTGACAATCTCTCCTTCATTCCCCTTCCAAGCGCAGATAACTTCATGGTCCCAATAAATTTGCCCTGGATTCTCTTCCTTGATAGGTGTTAAGCCGATATAGACCATGTCGTGATCAGACCATTCACTTTGTTTAAAATAGTATAAAGGCTTTTTGAAGCCAGCAAGATCGAGCATTCCAGGAGTTGCATGACGTACTGGCCATCCACGTGCTTCTCCCAAATAATCAATCCCTGTCCAGATAAACTGACCTGATATAAAATCATTTTGTTCGACAGCCATCCATACATCGTGATTTCTTCCATTTTCACTTCCGTAAATTACTCTATTAGGGTATTTTTTATGGTCTTCAATATAACGAAATTCTTGATAATTATAACCAACTACGTCTAGAGCATCTGGAAACTCAGTTTCATTTGACATTATAACACTTGCTAAAGCTGCTGTTACAGGTCGGGTCGGATCATAATGCTTTACAACACTCGCCAGCCTTTTGGCGATTTCCCCCATTCTCTTTGCTTCAGGTTTTTCAGCATTATAGCGCTCTTCAAGTACTGGGTGTGAATATGGATCATTCGGATAATCAATTTCATTCCCAATACTCCAAAAAATAATCGACGGATGGTTTCGGTCTCTTAACACCATGTCCTTCAAATCCGTTTCTGCCCATTCAGCAAATTCAGAAGCATAGCCATCTAAAGATGGTTCACCTCGATTCCATCCCTCTACCCACTTATTTTTAGGAAATTCCCACTCATCAAATGCTTCATCCTGAACTAAAAATCCATATGAATCACACATATCCAGTAATTCTGGTGCAGGGGGATTATGACTCATTCTAATCGCATTCACACCAGCTTCTTTTAAAAGCCGCAAACGACGATGCCAAACCTTTTCAGGAACAGCCGCTCCGAGACACCCCGCATCATGATGGATACATACACCTTTTAATTTCAAGCTTTTACCATTAAGAAAAAAGCCTGAATCCACATCGAAATGAAATGACCGAACACCAAGCGGCGTGGTCACCATATCTATCACTTCACCACTTTTTCTCATTTTCGTTTCAACACTATATAAATACGGATGATCAGGTGACCAAAGATTTGGTTGTTCAAGAAAAACAGAATGCTCAAAGTTAAGTTCATGATTTGCTGGAATCTTCTCGATAGATGAACAGGAGATTACTTCTTTTCCATTAGCATCTTTAATATGATGTTCTATCTGAATTGTAGCTTCGTCTTGAAAATCATTTTTCACACTTGTTTGAATATGGATTTCAGCCTCTTGTGTTGATATGTTCGGTGTCGTAACAAATACTCCATATGGCTTGATATACACATTATCTGTTATATTGATAAATACATTTCGGTAAATACCAGAGCCTGGATACCAACGAGAATCAGCAAAATCGGAATGATCTACTTTTATAGCAAGAACATTTTCCTTTGTTTCAAAATTCACATATGGAGTCAGGTCATAATGAAATGAGCTGTAACCATATGGTCGTTTACCAAGAAAGTGTTCATTTATCCAGACTTCACTATTTTTATAAATTCCATCAAACTGAATAAATAGCTTCTTTCCTTTAATATTTTTAGGGATAGTAAATTTCTTTCGATACCAACCGATCCCACCTGGTAAATACCCTGTTGAGCTTGCATATTCCTTCTTAAACGGACTTTCAATACTCCAATCATGTGGCAAATCTAATGTACGCCAAGCTGAATCATCAAACTGAATTTTATACGCATCAGAATTGTCACCTTTTAAGAATTTCCAATCAAAGTTAAACATTCTACTTTTTACAGATAGATTCCAGTCTTGAGTTAGTACATTTGACATAATCGCTACACCCCTTAACAAGTGATTGTAAGTGTTTTATTTAAAGCATTTTAGACTGATAGAATAAGGGCTATCAAGCAAGTATGATAGCCCTCTGTTCACTTAACTTTCATCGTTCGATTAATTGCCCTCTACAAGCTTTTTATATTCATCCATTTGCTTTTGGATTTCATTTAATACCTTCTCATACCCTGCTGCTTCTAATCTCTTACGCAAGTCTTCAACAGCTTTTTCTGGGTCTCCTGCTTTACCGAAGGCAATTGCGGGTACCATTTGAGCAGTTACTTGTGATAAAGCAGCAAGCTCTGCTTCTACAGGAGTACTATCGAAAACAAATTGTCCATATGGATATGGCTTCTTAATTTTATCGTACTCCGCGTAAATCTCAGACATTCCCTCCCACTTATCAGCACTTGGAATTTCGAACTTGTCAACACGCCCACCCCAGAAGTTAGAAGCGAAGGAATGCTTTGTTTCATCATAGCCTTCAGGACGAACACGTTTGCCGTCTTTAATTTCATATTGTACGCCTTCAATACCATAGTTAAATAGCTTGTAAATTTCCTCATCATTGCGAAGTAAATCGTATACCATTAACGCCCGTTCTGGGTTTTTACTTTTCGCTCCAACAGCAGTAGCTCCGTGAGTAATCGACATTGAAATTAAATTGTCTCGTGTATCAGACCATGCAAACATATCGATTTCTGATCCTGGTTGTTTTATGTCCATTTGTGGACGCAAGCCTGAAAATGTTTCAGTATGATGCTGGTCAGCTCCTGTCTTACCAGCTTGGAATAATGCCCGAGTGTCTCCTTTGTAGTTTAATACATCTGCACGCCAGTAGCCTTTATCCGCCCAATCTTTCATTAGCTTTGCATAATCGACAAAAATATCTTCGAACACCGGACTCATAATTGTATATGGATCCTCATAGGATTTAGCCCAATAAATCGGGAATACTCCTGTAGCGATTGGAATTTCAATCGCATCTGAATAAGAAGTTGTATATCCCCATGCAGTTGTAACGTTTGTTCCTGGTGTATCCCATGGAATGACACCTGGTTTATTATCGATAATACCTTGGAAGTACTTACCTAATGTTTCAAAATCCTCAATAGGTTCTGTAATTCCAAATTCCTTGGCCCAATCTGTACGATAGAAAAAGCCATGGTTTACCCATTGTGTAAAGGAGTCCTCAGGGATCATCACAATTTTGTCATTATATTTTGTTTGCTCCCAATTTTCTTCAGATACTTCCTCCCAAGTTTTAGGAGCGTATGTTGGAAGTAGCTCAGTAATATCCATGAATGCACCTTTTTGTGCATTTCCCCACGCATCTAACCAGTCAGTTGCTGTGATAATTAAATCAATAGGTTCTCCCGACGCAAGAGTTAGATTATACTTTGTCATATAATCCGCCCATTCAATCCATTTTATTTCAAGATGAGCGTTTACTTTTTCTTTTAATTTAGCATTTACTTGTTCCATTACTTTTTCTAATTGACCGTTTGTCGGCTTATCTCCCAATGTCATCATCGTAATCGTAACAAATTCTGACGTATCAATTTCCCCATCTTCATTGACCTTTGTGCTTGGATTTGAGTTTTCTGAATTCGTTTGACTAGATCCATTACAGGCTACAAGGCTAAAGGTCAACAGCATTGCCATGAACAGTACTAATAGCTTTTTCATCTTTACCATATAATTGCCTCCCTTTACTTAATTGTTCTTTCTATGAAATGAGGATGTTCCCTCAGACCATAACCAATTATCCTTTTACTGCTCCAACTGTAATCCCTTTAATAAAGAATCGTTGTACAAAAGGATAGAAGAGAATTACCGGACCAGTTGCAATCACTGCTGTTGCCATTTTCATCGTTTCCAACGGTATTTCCTGTGGTGCTACATTTGAAGCTGCAGCAGAATTCCTTATGAAGTCAGCACTTGTAATAACGTTATAGAGAAATAACTGTAACGGTCGATATTCCATGTTCGGTGATAGGAATAGCATTGAGTTGTACCATTCGTTCCAATAGCCTAACGCAATAAAGAGACCGATAGTAGCTAAGGCTGGTGTTGACATTGGAAGAATTAATCTGAGAAAAATCGTAAAATCACCGGCACCGTCCATTTTTGCAGATTCTGTAATTTCATGTGGGATTGATTTAGTAAACGCTTTCATCATAATGATTAAAAACGGACTTAATAATCCTGGAAGAAGTACTGCAAGATAATTATCTTTAAGATGTAAATATTGTGAGATTAACAGATAAAACGGCACTAATCCACCAGAAAAAAGTGTTGTGAAGTAAATATAAAATGAAATCTTATTTCGATAGTGGAAGTCCACTCGCTGTAATGCATAGCCTGTCATGGCGACAATGAACAAACCTAATGCTGTACCAACTAGCGTAATTCCAAATGTTACAGCATATGAACCTATAATAAGTCTTGGATTCCTAAAAACAATTTCGTATGCAAACGTAGTGAAATCTAGTGGCCACAAGGAAAAGCCGTTTTCCATAATCGCCTGCTCTGATGAGAAGGAAGATGAAACGATTAACACAAAGGGTAAAAGACAACATAAGGAAAAAATCCCGATAAACCCATAACCGATTATACGAACCATTATGGTCGATAAGTCTATATTCCGCCTACTCGTACTTTGCATAAACAATTCCCTCCTTTAAAACAATGAATTTTCTGGCGAGAATTTTTTAACTAGCCAGTTTGCAGTAATGACGATAATAAATCCAAATACTGATTGATATAAACTAACTGCACTTCCAAGAGAGAAGTTGAAATTTGTCATTAATGTACGGAACACATACGTCTCAATAATATCCGTCGACTCATAAAGCATTGTATTATTTGCCCCAACTAAATTGTAGAACAAGCCGAAGTTTCCTCGTAATACTCCACCTAAAGAGAATAGGAGTAAAATGATGAAGGTTGGTTTTAGCCAAGGGATAATGATATATCGAATTCGTTGGAATGCATTTGCGCCATCAATTTCAGCTGCTTCTAAAATCGATTTGTCCAGACCCATAATAGCAGCAAAATAGACGATTGAGCCGTAGCCTGTAGATTGCCAAAGGAAGGTCACAACGATGATATAAGGCCATATTGCAGGATTAGAATATGTTTGAACTGGATCCATTCCGATTGATTTTAAAAATGAATTTAGCGTACCATAATCGTAGCTAAGAATGTTATATGCTAGTAAACCAATTAGAACTGCAGATATAAAATGCGGGAGAAACATAATCGTTTGTGATACTTTTTTGAACCATTTACTTCGAAGTTCGTTTAGCATAATTGCGACACCGATTTGTAGGAAATTACCGAGAATAATAAATGCTAGGTTATAAGCAACTGTATTAAAGGTTAGCTTCCATAAATCTCCTGTCATAATTAAAAAGCGAAAATTTTCTAAGCCAACAAAAGCGCTTTCAAATATTCCGAGTGAATAATCATAATTTACAAATGCAAGATATAATCCTGGCATTGGTAGATATGCAAATATAGCAAAGAAAATAATTGCAGGTAAACACATTAGCAGTAGGGTTCGGTTCTTCCACATTCTTTTAAATACAGATTCTTTCTTCTGTTTTTCAACAATTGTTGTCTGTGACTGCACAGTTACGGTTTTCATATAAATCCCCCCTAACAACATAATCTTAATAATGTAGCAGCAACCAACTTTACCAAATAAAGCGACAATATTATCTAGTTGATTACTAATCTCTTACCATACTCAATATTTAAAAAGACTTTCTTATTTAAAAGAAAGGCTTGTTACATCTATATGGAGAAGATAAATGTAATAGAAACTAGAAATGAAACGGGTTTCAAAAATGAATAATTAAAAGATGGACGACTTCTTGATTAACTCTTTCTTGGATGATTTCTAGAATGGACATGAAATGGGTTTCAAAAATTAATTGCAATGTTTCTTATTCATTATTTTTGCCTTGTAATACCAATATTGTAAGCGGTTACTACAATTCCCATTATATTCATACGGCAAATAAAAGTAAATACAATTATTTTGACAAATTTCTATAATTTTTTTAAACTCCCCTCTAGGAAGGCGCAAATATTGAAACGGGTTTCTAAGTGCACTCATTAGCTGTTCCCTCGCTCTATAACTTATCAAAGGGAACAGCTAAACTTCTTAGTATGAATAATTGATTACTTATTTCTCATTTGTGAAATCTTTACGAGGAGTTATAAATCCTTTATCTGAATCCCCTTAAGCTTGAAAGAATACGAGTAGCATTTATCAGCAAATAATGTGAATTCTGGATGTGTTTTTTGCCCCCAGCTATCATCCCCACCGACACCCATTTGTAGATCATTTATTCGAATCACTGTCTTAGCACTTTGAGGTAATTTATATCCATGATCATGTTCTTCAAGCTCAAAAGGTGTATAAGGTAAGGCATTTACCTCAACTGTTGGGATTCCCGATATCTTTAAGCCCACCCCTTGCTGATTAGAAAGCACCGCCCATCTTACACCTGTTTTATTTCCGCATTCCTGAGGTCTTAAATATGGAACATATTGCTCTTTTACTTTACCTGTATATAATCCTATTTTAGCTCCCTTTTCTTTATCACAGTAATTTTCATAAGGTCCTTTCCCATACCACGTAATCGTATCAAATGAACCATCTAATGTTGTCATCATTCCGACCTCAGGTATTTCGGGAAGATCCTTTCCAGGCTTTAGCTTATAGTCTACTGTTATTTCTCCATCACCCGTAATAGTGTAAATAATCTCGCACGTGGACATTGTGGTTGGCAAACTGTAAGCAGTTGTAATGATAGTCGCACTATTTTCTACATCCACTAAAAACGATGTGAGAACTTTATTCATTCCAGCTTCTCTCCATACAGAGCTACGTTCATGTAATTTATTCCCACGGTCATTGTCTGTCATCGCACGCCAAAAGTTTGGCGACAATTCATTTTCAAGCAAATGCGTCCCTTTGAAACTATATGATTCTAGCGAGCCATTGTTTTTATTAAAAACAGCATGAAAGGATTCACCCTTTATTGTTACATCATTTTCTCCTACCTGTACTTTTGTATCTGGAAAGTTAATTAATGGATAATCAAATGTTGCTTTTCCTGTAGGAATGACAAATTGTTCAAAAGCAAGCTCATGTCCCTTTTGAGCCCAAATTGTGTCATTTTTCAAATGCAAACTTACAGTTAAAATGTATTCATCAGACTGTTTAAAGTCTTTTGGAAGGGAGAATGCTAGGTTTATCGTTTTTGACGAACATGGTTCTATCTCTATTTTAGCTGTACCCTTTTGGATGAATACTCCGTTTTCCGCTAGCTGCCAAATAAGTTCGAATTCCTGCAAGTTTGTAAACAAATAGTTATTTGTTACATTAATTTTTCCTGCTTCTAGATTATTTACTGTAAAACGGACATTCTGATAGCACTTTTTCACCTCAATAATTTTCGGTGAGATTGTTCCATCAGCAAAAATAAGACCATTCCCAGAAAAATTCCCATCATGTGGAGTTTCTCCAAAGTCACCGCCATATGCTAAGTAAGGCACTCCATCCTTTGTCTTTGCTTCTAAAGCTTGATCCTTCCAGTCCCAAATAAAACCTCCTTGAATGATCGGATACTTTTCAAATAAATCCGTATACTTGAAAAGGTTTCCACAGGAATTGCCCATAGCATGACTATACTCACAAAGTATATACGGTTTCGGATTTTCTGCATTCTCGGCATATTCAGCATATTTTTTTACACCCTCAGGATTAATATACATCGTGCTTTCAATATCTGAGGCTGCTTCTGATTTGCGATAATGAAAAATACCCTCATAATGAACAATTCTTGTCGGGTCATTCTTTTTAAGAAAATCATGCATTTTAAGAAAGTTCTCTCCACCAAATGATTCATTTCCAAGCGACCAAACAATAATCGAAGGATGATTTTTATCTCGTTGAAACATGGAGTTACATCGATCAAGGACGTTTTCCTGCCATTCAATTTTGCTCCCTGGCACTGTATCTTCTAAATCCTTTTGCCCATATTTCCATGTTCCATGTGTTTCAAGATTTGTTTCATCAATACAATACAATCCGTATTGATCACATAATTCGTACCACAATGGATGATTAGGATAATGAGAGGTACGGACAGCGTTTATATTATGCTGCTTCATGAGTTTAATATCATGAACCATTTCATCATACCCAATTGCTCTACCTTTATCAGAGGCAAACTCGTGACGGTTTACACCTTTAAAAACAATTCGTTTTCCATTGATTTTCATGAGGCCGTCCTTTATTTCAAAGGTACGGAAACCAACCCTACAGCTTTCTGTCTCTATAATGGTTCCGCTTTCATTTTTCAATATAAAAACAAGTGTATACAAGTATGGTTTTTCTGCACTCCATTTAAATGGATTTTTTACAATTGTTGAAGCATAGAGAGACATAAAGGATTGATTATTCATGTCCACCTTTATTTGAATTGGCTTCTCTAAAACAGGATTAGCATCATTGTCATAAAGCACTGCCTCTACCGTAAACCCTTGAACTGTTTTCTCAAATACATTTTTGATTTTTGCTTCGATATTCAATTTTGCATCCTTATAATCAGAATCTAACTCTGTCGTTACAAAGAAATCATTGATATGAACCTCTGGTGTTGAATACAAATAAACATCGCGAAAGATTCCGCTTAATCTCCAGAAATCCTGATCCTCTAACCAGCTTGCATCACACCAACGATATACTTCTACCGCTAGCTTATTCTCTCCATCAATTAAATACGGAGTAATATCAAACTCAGCCGGTGTAAATGTATCCTCACTATATCCAACAAATTCACCATTCACCCACACATAAAAGGCTGACTCTACTCCTTGAAAGCTAAGATATACCGGCTGGCCTTTCCAATCTTCTGAAATCGTAAATTTTTGAATATATTGCCCGACAGGATTATAATTTACTGGGGCAAAAGGTGGCTTTATATCCTCTTTTCCTTCCCATGGATATCTGAGGTTTGTATATTGCGGATAGTCATATCCTTGTAGCTGCCAGTGTGACGGAACCTTGATCTCATCCCAATTTTCATCGTCATAATCCATCATAAAAAATGCTTGATTTCTCATTTCCGGATTCTCATAAAATGCGAATTTCCACCTTCCATTTAACGACTGATAAAATTCAGATGCAGTTCGCTCTCCTTTTAATGCCTCCTCAACAGTCCTATATGGCATTAATGTCGCATGTGCATCCAAACGGTTCAATTGAAAAATTTCAGGGTTGTTGTTCCACTCTGGATAGCCATTTTTAGGGGGAGTATAGCTATACTTTTTCAGCTGTTTGATCATAAGAATACCTCACTTCCATAAATGTAAATTCCAAACGCTCTCTAAACCACTTCATGAAACCCGTTTCATGAATTTTCAAGTTAAAGGAATACAGAGTTTTATCATAGTAATATTCATATCTATTACATTATATTCCTTTTAACAAGAAACCCTTTTCATAATTATCGTACCTTACTTTTAGGTAATAAGCAATATTTTCCACATATTATTCAGAAAGTAATTTACAAGAATCTCTTAATATGAGTGAAGTTGGAACAACCGTTTCTCTCTCTGCATCCCTTTCATTTATTAAATCTGCTAGAACATTGATAGCAGTTTCCCCTAACAAATCGTAATTTTGACTTACAGTCGTAATCCCAGGAGGGAAATGCTCTGCCAAATAAATATCATCAAACCCAACAACAGAAACATCATCCGGAACCTTTAGCCCAAACTTTGTTAGAACTTTTATTACCCCGATCGCTACAAAATCATTTACACAGATTACCGCTGTTGGTCTCTCCTTTAAATAGAGCAGCTGTGCAGCAACCTCTTCACCAGATTCAATGCTAAACCCATTGCCAAAAACCCAATCTTTATTGACATCTAATCCTTTATTATTCATCATTTTAACAAACGTGTTCGTTTTTACATCTGTTGAACTTATTCCTTCTATTCCACCGAGGAAGCCAATTTTTTTATGATTCAGATTAACTAATAATTCAACAAGCTTTTCAATTCCCGATTCTTCATCTGTTCTTACAATATGCGCATCAACTCCTGTCATTTGCCCATTCACAAAAACGACAGGTATTCTTTCCATCACTTTCTTCATTTCATCTGCGTACTTTTGTTCGGTATCAGTGTCATTAATTCTTCCACCTAGATATATAATCCCATCCACCTGTTTTTCTACTAAGCTTTGTAAATATTTTGATTCATTTTCCGAGCTGTTCATCGTATTGCATAAAAACGAAGTGTACCCTAATTCCAAAGCATGTGCTTCACTTTTTTGCACTAATGTTGAAAAAAATGGATGATTGATGTCTGGTAGAATAAAACCAATCGTCTTCGATTGCTTGTGTAATAAGCTCCTTGCTAAACTATTAGGCCGGAAATTATATTTTTCAATTACATCAACGATTTTCCGCATTGTCTGTGGACGAACCTTTGCATTTCCCGTAAGTACTCTCGAAACTGTAGCAGGAGATACATTCGCTTCTTTAGCAATATCATAGATTGTTATGTTTTCCTTTTTCATAGCTTTCCTCCATCGCTTATAATTTCACTGCAATCTTGAAGGTTTTTTGAAACCCATTTCATTTAATTTAAATGCAATATTATCCATAAGTCAATAAGTATCTTGATTCAACTACCTTTTGAACTATATATCGTATTCTTTATCGCTCTCTTTTTTCAAATGTATGGTCATAGTCGTTGATTCATAAATTGCCAACCTCTTCTCTATATACTACTATTGATTCCTTTGATCAAGTATTGAACGGGATAACTTTTTTACATCTAAAATCTCCTACATCTAGACTTTCAATCAAGTTTTCTCTATATTAGTTTTTAAATAGGGGGTTGTTTAATGAAAAATAAAATGGATTCACGTGAAAAAATACTTCAAACTGCCTCACGTCTCTTTCAATTACAGGGGTACCACGCAACTGGTTTAAACCAGATAATAAAAGAAAGTGGTGCACCTAAAGGCTCGCTTTATCACTACTTTCCAAATGGAAAAGAGGAATTAGCTATCGAAGCAGTTAAATATACAGCATTATTTATTGAAAATAAAATGAAACAAACGTTGGATAGCTGTTCTGATCCAATTGAAGCGATTCAGCTTTTTATTCGAGAAACTGCCAGTCAGTTTGATCATCCAGAAACGATCGAGGGAATTCCCGTTGGACTCGTTGCAAGTGAAACTGCACTATTGAGTGAGCAGTTACGTGAAGTCTGTATGAATGCGTTTAAAAGCTGGGAATCAATCTTCACTGAAAAATTGGTTCAAAACGGTTATGAGGTAGAAGTAGCTCAAAAGGCAAGTATGCTAATAAATACGATGATTGAAGGTGGGATAATGCTCTCAATTACCCAACAGAACAAATCATATTTCTTACTAATTGAGGAGCAAATCCCACACTTAATTAGGAAAAAAGGATAATATTCATTTATCCTTTTTGATGGTATTATATAGACTGGTCTAATTAATGCGATTCCGAACTAGTCTATAGGAGGTCTTTATGACAACATTATTTAAGCACTCTCTTCAGGAAGAAAAGGTTCCTTATTTACTAAGAAGCGGTGAAGGTAAACGATATTTATTTGGCAGACAGGTTGCTACAGTTATGGCTGATGAAAAGAGTACTGGTCAGCTTTTTGAACAGGTATTAATTGCAGGAGGGAAAGGTGACCAGTTTCCTTTACATCTTCATAAATCGACTCATGAAGCCATTTTAGTCCTTGATGGAAAGCTTAGGCTGACACTAAATGGAGAAAATCATCTTCTATTGCCTGGTGATTTTGCCAATATTCCCGCTGGTACTATTCATTGTTATCAAATGGAAAGCCATCGGACCAGATTTGTTTCATACACAATGGGAGGAAATCTTTCTGCGATTTATTCAACTATCGGTATACCTTATGATAAGATAGAATACCCTCCACACGTAAATCAAGAAATTTCCAACTCACTTTTAGAAAAAGCTGAATCCATTGCAGATGTTAAACTATTTCTCAATGAGCAGCCACCATCTACAACAGCGTTGCTTGTTGAAAATGCAACTCTACCAACAGATGTTGTTCCATATGTATTAGAATCTGGAGAAGGTGATCGACTTCTAACAGGTGATCAGCTCCATCGGATTGTTGCAACACAAGAGAATACGAATGGGCAATTTATCGTCGTTGTGTCAGAGGGACCAATAGGAGAAAAAATTCCTGAGCATTACCATGAACAGCATACTGAAACCTTTTTTTGCCTAGAGGGTCAAATGACAATGTGGGCAAATGGAGAGGAAATCATGTTAAATCCAGGGGATTTTCTCCACGTTCCAGCTAATACAGTTCATTCTTACCGTCTTGATTCACATTATACAAAGGTTGTTGGTTTACTTGTTTCTGGTTTATTTGAACCATTTTTTCGAACATTAGGTGATCCATACGAGCATTATATTTTTCCAAGTGAGCCTCAACCATTACGATTTGATCGAGTTATTCAAAATATTGAGCAATTAGACTTAAAGGTAATCGGCAAAAATAATTAAGTATATTTAAGTGGAAACAAAAGATGTTTAGAAGAAACTTAATCTTTTTATGCATGTTGAGTAAAGCTACTAACGTTTATAAGTACTACAAATGTATTAAACCGAAAACACCTTGTTCTTCTACAGTGACGGTCCTTTAATAATAGGATGAGATAGTAGATAAGCTCTCTTTAGTTCATCCATGAATTCTTATGCAATCTACGCAAAAAAGCCTACATTTTTCTACATGTAGGCTTATTAATTATCGAACAAGTCAATTGAACTTTAAACATACAAAGAATCGATAATTTCAATTACCTTCGAAAGCTCTTTTTCCTTCATACTATTTAATCTCATATGAAAGGCTTCAAATTCTAGGTTCTCAGTTATCTTATTAGGAACAATTACACATTTCAATCCTGCAGCTATGGCTGCCTTTGACCCGTTGACGGAATCTTCAAAGGCAATTGCCTCATATGGTTCTATTCCCAAATAATGAATGACATTCCGATAAAGCGCAGGATCCGGTTTTACTTTTTCTACGTCATCACGAGTTTGGATAACATCGAAATAATCGAGAAGATTTAACTTTTTCAAAAAATACGTTACCCACTCTCTATTTGAACTTGATGCTAACCCTATTTTCAAACCTTTAGCCTTTGCTTCCTTTAAATAGTCTTCAACACCATCTCGCGCAATAGGAGACTCAAGCCTTTCCTTATGAAGCGTATGTGATTTTTCAATGACCTCCTCTTGTGTCATTTCACCGTTTGATTTACTCACTATATAATGATAGAGCTCTGTGGAATCAGTCCCTATATATTTAGCATATTCATTAATTGGTAGATCACCAGAATTTATGTTTAGCAAATCACAAAATGATTCATATAACGCGAATTCGGTATCAATGATTAACCCATCAAAATCACAAACAATCGCTTTAATCATGTTTCTCACCTTCAGCTTTCTTCAATAGATTTACGAAAGGATTATTTTGTTGCTTTTACGATGAAGCTTTCCTCACCGTATTGCTCGAGCCAGTCTTTTCTAAATTTTTCAACATTCTCTTCAATTGAAGGATGTGCAATAAGTGCCTCTATTAATTCAGGTGCGGCAGTAATTCCGTGTGCGCCTGCTAAACAAATGTTATGAATCTGTTGAACATTTTTAAAGCTTGCTGCTAATACTTTACAAGATAAATGATGACGTGTGAATATGTCTGTAATTTCACTAACAACCTTTACACCATTTCCTGTCAAATTATCAATTCGATTCACATAAGGGGCAACATATTCCGCACCAGCTTTAGCAGCTAAATAGGCATTCATTGGAGTATAAACTGTTGTTGCTAATGTACGGATTCCTTCTTGCTTAAGTAGTTTAATTGTTTTAATGCCTTCCATCGTTACTGGAACCTTTATAATTATATTTCCAGATAAAGTTTCGCAAATATATTTTGCTTCTTCTACCATATCTGTCGCATTTTTAGAAATTACTTGAACAAAAAGCTCTTTTTTATCACCAATTACAGTTCTTATTTCTTTTAATAAGGGTAAGTACGGCTTTTTCTCATTTACAATAATACTTGGATTTGTTGTAACTCCATCGATCGGAAAAAATTCAATTAACTTATTAATCTTTTCAATATTCGCTGAATCAATTACTAATTGCATACTTACTACTCCCTTTCTAAGATAGAATAATAGCTTAACTCTTGCTATTCATTTTCTTTTAAAGACGCTACAAAAGTTAAGCTAGTATTCATTCATCGTTTTATGAAAAAATTTGAATTTTATCGCCTATTTTTACTTCTTTAATCTCAGTTTCCTCTAAATATAAAGTGCCTGGTAATTCAGGAGTCTTCGAACCATCAAATTTTAAAGTAATATGACCTAGTGAGGATAAATTCTTTTTAACCGCATCACCTACAGCGGTAATTCTATATTCATTGTTACCTAATTGAAGCGTGTCACCAACTTTAATGTCATCTTCAACAGCATTCACATCAATTAAAAGGCAATATTCAGCTAGTTCTGCTGGTGCATTTTCACCAAATAAAATTAACATTTTTTCACCAAGGAAATCTGATACCGATGGACCGATTTTATTGATTTGTGTCTCAAATTTAGTTTGCATTGAAAAATACTCCTTTTCATTCATAATTTTCTTATAGGAATCGATTTCATCTTGACAGGATCCTCCAAAAGTGGAGGAATCCTGTCCTTATTTATATTTTAGCTGCTTTAAAACTTAAAAATAGAGCGAAAATATCAACTATCGTATAAGCCAAAGCTTGCTAGCCAGGCTATAAAGACTGTTGGTGCACCCGTTAGGAACCTTGAATAGAGAACCGACGGAACTCCTACCTCTACTGTTTCAACATCCGCTTCTGCCAATCCAAGACCTACTGGCACGAAGTCAGCTGCTGCTTGTGCATTAATGGCAAATAGAGCAGGTAATGCTAAATGAGCTGGAATATTCCCTTTTCCAATTTCAACCCCAATAAGTGTACCAACTACTTGAGCAATAACAGCACCCGGTCCTAAAAATGGAGATAGTAGTGGGAACGAACATACTAGAGCTATGACAATTAATCCCCATATCGAACCTGCAAACGGTGATAGGAATTTCGCAAACAGATCACCGATGCCAGACTCAAGAATAACACCGATAAGCATTGCAACAAACGCCATAAACGGAAGAATTGTTTTGATTACAGTATCAATTGCTTCACGGCCAGCTTGATAAAAAACACTAGTTATCGAGCCCATTGCCATACCAACTCGTGCCATAATACCTTTTGGCTTTTGTTGTTCACTTATTTTCTTGCTCGCATCATATCTAGGCTCTTTTACTGTGCTATCATTGCCCTCTTGAACAGCAGCTACTGTTGTTTCTACTGCACTGCCACCGTCTGCCAATTGAATATTTTCAGACTTTACACCTGAAACATAGATATCCTCAGTAATATGCTTAGCTAATGGACCACTTTGTCCTGTAGGCATAATATTAATTGTTGGAATTCGTTTTTGAGGATATAGTCCACAACGTAACGTACCCCCACAGTCTATAATTACACATGCCATTTCGCTTTCAGGAACAGATGTTTTAAACCCATCGACAAGTTCGCAACCAGTTAGTTCTGCAATTCTCTCTGCGATATCTGGTCTTTGTCCCCCTGTAATATAAACAACCTTATTTTTTTCTGCTGTCGGGGTAATGACTAATGGTCCGCCGAAGCCACCTGCACCTTTTGTTATTTTAATTGATTGAAAATTTGTCATTTTTCCCACCACCTATAATTGAACTGTATCTTTTAATTTCACATTTTGCTGTTTAGCAACATACGCTGTTGTTAAATCCGTTACCCAACCTCTTAAAAAGTTTGTTACAATCCCTACTAAGAAGTAACGAAGTGCTAATTCTGTCACATCATGTCCTAATGTCGTAATCCCTGCTGATATCCCAAGGAAAACAAATAACTCACCTGGATTTACGTGTGGAAACAATCCATTATGCGTGTGACATGAGTATGATGCTGCAGCATAGTAACTCGGTTTATATTTTTCTGGCAAAAATCTTCCAAGTGATAGTGTCATCGGATTCGCTAAAACAAACGTTCCAATGACGGGAAGAATAAAATATCTTGTAAATGGATTTTTCCCAGATTTTCTAGCAAGTTTTTCGACCCGCTCTTCCCCAACTAAACGAACAAGTGCATTCATCGCAACTAATAGCATGATTAATAACGGTACAATATCCGTAACTAGACCAACAAATGTTTCTCCACCTTTACGGAATAAATCCATAAAGCCTTCTGCTAAATTAATAATAATATCCATTATTTCAACCCCTTCTCATTTCTTTCTTTTAGGAATTAAAAAGTCTATCCAACCTTTTTTCACTTGCAGCTCGCCACCTTTAGAAATAATGTCATAACTTCTAAGAGCGTCTGCAATTGCTAGTCTTGTTAATTTATCAACACCTTGAAAATCTTCCTCAGAAATTTTCAATAAGTATTTGCCTTCAAACCCCTTTAACTCTTTAACTCGAGAAAATACGGTCACACCTTGCATTTTTGCTGCCTTTAAGATTTTATTTCTTTTATCAATGGCTATCATAACAACTGTCCCGGCACGAAATGCTCCTGTTTTCTTTCCGATTGCAACTCTTCCCAATGCTCGCATTTCAGCATATTTTTTGTTGAAATGTCTGATTTGCATAAACCCAAGGATACTTTGTACAAGCCATGCAGCTCCAATTAAAATAATTAAATATACTATCATCTACTCTTTTTCCCCTTTCATGATGTTCCTCATTAGTTGCTCGACTGTTCAATCACCCGCATAAATTGTTCATATGTGCTTACATTCGTTAATTGATCAATAATTTGTTGGTTATTAGCAATACGTATAATTTCGTCGTAAATCTTAACAATTAAATTTTCATTATGATCATTTTGTCGTTCTGGCAGACCAAGTAAGAAAACAAGTTTTACTTCTTTCCCATCTGCAACAACGTTTTCAGGAAATACTCCAATTGCAAGCTCAATTGATTCCGAACGATTGTTAAAAGTATGAGGAAAGGCAATGTAGCGATCAAACACCATGGATCCTTGCTCTTCTCTTTCTTTCAAACGCTCTTTAAAGCCAGTATCGAGATGACCATCCTCTACTAAATATTCAATCATTTCTAGCACATTTTCTTGATAGCCTTTAGTCGAGTCTAATAAGAAAAATTTCTCCTTTGTAACAAGATGTGTAATCATGGATTGATAGTCATTCGCATTATGAATCTTTAATTTTTTCATATATGTTACTTTTTCGATTTCTCTAGAGACATTACGTTCATCAAAAATCTCATTAATCATAATAAAAGGAGCACTCGTTTCAAAGGACAGCTTCACTGTTGAAAATACAAGATCGTATTTATCTAATATCACTTTTGTTGCTTCTTTTTCTGAGAACAGATCTATTTCTGTATTTTGATTGAGAACACGTTGTAATTGGATCGCTACTAATTTTGCTGTTCCTCTACCAGTTCCACATACAACAGCAGCTCTTCGAAATCTTTTTTCTTTTAAATCACTTTGGCCAATAAACACTCCAAAATAGAAAGCTAAATAACCTAATTCATCCTCAGGTACTTTAAGCCCATATCTATTCTCAACAACTTGACCAGCAATCTCTGCCATCTTGTAAGCAACGAAGTATTTTTCCTTCACATCAGCTAGTAAGGGATTTTTCAATCTCAATCCAAAAATTAATCGATTTAACATGAAAGTTAGATGATATTGGAGATCTTTAAAAAAAGACTCATTTTCATAAATAATTTCTTTCTTAAAGCCAACATGCTCAATGATTTGCTCTAATAATTTTTGCACATCCTGTGTAATTGCAATGTCTGCTAATGTCCGATTGTTTGTAGGTGTTCTTCTCCCGGCAATCGGTAGGGTGATAAACAAAATTTCAGCCTGAGGAATCTTAATGGGAAGCTGATTTTCTATTTTCTGTACAATCTCTAATGCAATTTGATAATCCATTGTCCCCAATAATTTTTTATGTTTTTCGTCTACTTCATTAATTGGGTGATCTTTCAAGATTCGATCCAGCATAATAATAATAAATTCCATTAATCTAGCTTGGGTTGTCGATTCTAGGTTATGCTTATTTGATATCATCTCAATTGCTTCAATAATGTCAGTATCTAATGGGTAATCTCCGTACAAAACATCATAAAGATTATCAAGAATGTAGAATCGGAGATCCAATTCCTTCCCCTTCAGCTCCATACCTCTATTTGGCTTTCCTTGAATGGTAAGACTATACGTTTCCAAGGAAACAGCTGCCTTTTTAATCTCATTAACCAATGTTGTTCTACCAATATGCATTTCAGATGCTAGATCATCAAGCGTATACGTCTCTTCACTATTCATTAAACGGTCAATTATAAAGGCAATTCTCCCCTTTTGAGAGTTTAGTGTATCGTCCTTTATTCTGTTTTTTTCTAGTAAAGATTCGAATGCTTGTTTATCAATTATATCTAAACGATATCCCCTACCTCTTTCATTTATAATTGAAGCTATTCCTACTAAATCATCATTTAATTGCTTAAGATAATTGCGAACAGACCTTGTACTTACGTTCAATGCATCAGCAAATTCTTCTAGAGAATGGTATTTACTTGTTCGAGCAATTTCCAGAATTTGAGCTATTCTTTCATCAAATATTATGTCTGACATTGTTAGCACCTCTTTCTAAAATGGATGCCATTATAGTTTTCCCCGTACGAATTGGCATCCATAGAGGCTATGATTTGACCCTTATGCCATCAACCGCGGGATTTACCGCCTGAGATATTAAATGTTGTACCTGTTATATAACTTGCACGATCAGAGGACAAGTAAGAAACAAGATCAGCAATTTCGCTTAGTTTCCCTTCACGCCCTAAAGGAATAGATTTACTATAATCTGTTGATAAACCATCTACGGTTACACCGCGAGTATATGCCAATGCTTCATTATAAGCATCTGTTCTCAATCCAGTAGTTTCAATAATTCCAGGCGCAATTGCAACAACACGAATATTGTGTTTTCCTAATTCCTTTGCCCAAGCACGTGTAAATGCAATGACAGCTCCTTTTGTAGCAGAGTAACAACTTTGTCCTGCAGACCCTTCCTGACCAGCTTCCGAAGAAACATTTATAATGACACCATTACCTTTCTTTAACATCTCTTTAGCAGATGCTTGTGCGAAAAGATATGGACCTTTTTGATTAACCGCAACCATAAAATCAAAATCTTTTTCACTTAATTCATATTCAGGTTTTTCACCCTGATCGTCAACTAAAAGTCTTGGAAGATTGACACCTGCATTATTTACTAGGATATCCAATGATCCAAATAACTCTACTGTTTTTGAAACTGTTTGATCAACACTTACCTTATTCGTTACATCACATTTCATAAAGTAAGAGCCATTAGATTGTTGTCCCTCTTCTCCATTCAGATCCGCAACAACTACTTTCACACCATTGTTTAAAAGCTCATTCGTTATATTTAAGCCGATGCCAGAAGCACCACCAGTAACGATAGCAACTTTCCCTTCTAATCCAAGCCAAGAACTACTCATTTGTAATTCCCCCTTCTCTATACTTTTTATGAAAACCATTTCAATTACAAACTCAGTATAATCATAGAGCTATGAAGATTTAATACAGTCTTTTTCACACTTAAGTGAAAACGGCTGTATTATTAAGCTTGTCAATTACTGAATAATAAGACACTTGGAGTGTTAATGCTGCTTTTTTCTAATATAAAAATACCGAGGTGCAAAATTATTGCACCTCGGTATTTTAAATATTACTTTATTTTCGTAGTTACTAGTCTAATAGAAAGGAAAAAAAATATTTAATACGGATTCTTTACAAACCTATTAAAGCTACCTAAGATTAATAAAAAATACTCGTATTTAGAATTTTACAAAACAGCTTTTATATGCTACTTCCTCCATATGCTTTCACCAAAGCGTTGTACTCATCTATTGTTATTGACATTACACCACCGTGCTTAGAATTTACAGGAATATCTAAATCGTCATTACTTCTTGTAAACTGGGCTGATTGTAAATCTGTCGTATAATAAGGGATATATTTCTTCTCTATCTCATAATGGTCAAGCAATAAACACCATTTATTGCCTTCTTTTAATTTAAAACAAGCAGGACCCTCAACTCCTATAAGATCTTTTAGATTCGTCTCGAGAGTAGTGAACTCGCCTAGTAAACTATCAGAAACTTCTACAGTTATGCTTTTAACCGTTTCGTCCTTTGAGAAACGATAATATTTACCGTCCTCTTCAATAATCGTTGTATCAATAATATGGTTGTTTCTTTCAATATAAAGTTTAGGCTTGGTAAAGTTTTTAAAATCCTTTGTTTTTGAATAAAATATTTTTTGTTTATCAGCACCAAAGTTTTCTCTTGATGCCCAAAAAACTAGAAAATCATCGGTTTCTTTATCATATATTGCTTCAGGAGCCCAAACACATCCTGTAGTTTCAGGACCAACCTTAATTAAACGTTGTTCTGACCAAGTGATTAAATCCGTAGACTCCCACACAACAATATGCTGACTGCCCGATTTTTGTACCTCGTCCCAATCCTTGCGAAAATACATAGATAAATCT
Source organism: Metabacillus niabensis (assembly GCF_902829255.1). GTDB lineage: Bacteria > Bacillota > Bacilli > Bacillales > Bacillaceae > Metabacillus > Metabacillus niabensis. The sequence goes on from NZ_CADEPK010000050.1 coordinate 24,261, forward strand.
GTACCTATTATGTAAAATTTATGATCGATTGGAGAACGGACAATAAATGGATCTCTTACCCCCTGTTCACCTAGCTTTGAGGTTAAAACAGGCTTCCTATCATTTAAAGTCTCCCATCTTATCCCATCCTGACTAACGGAAAAATACACCTGTTCTAAGTCAGCCCTACTTTCATTCTCATGAATAAAATGGACAAATAAATATGCATGATCTTCAACATTTATCACTATGTTTTCTCCCCTCTGATTAACCTGTAGAATCATAAATTCTAGGTTTCTTAAAAAGCAACAAATTTCCCGCCATTCACCCGTTGTGTAATCGTTTACAAATCTAGTTATTATCCATTATAAGAATACATGCACATGTAATCAATAATAATCGTTTATGAAAGGTAGATTCTTTACATGAATTAAACTTTTTTGTGTCGCAATTTTGAATAAGATTGTTCGTATTCATGCAATCTAAAAAAAAGCATTCATCGTTTCAATAAATGAGAATGGGGTACTCACATATGACAGGAATTCTTTTAGCCATCCTTGCAGCCGTTACTTGGGGCAGCATCGTATTTGTCAGTAATAAGCTTGGTGGAGATGAAGACAGCCAGACACTTGGTACAACAGTTGGTGCCTTAATATTTGCTATTGGTGTGTATTTTTATAAGATGCCTCATTTGTCTTCTGTCACCTGGGCAATAGGCTTTATTTCAGGCTTATTTTGGTGCATAGGACAAAAAAATCAATTTGGCGCAGTTCGATACTTAGGTGTTGCAAAAACAGCTCCAATGTCAACAGGGTTACAGCTTATTGGAACAACATTCTTCGGTGTTTTTATTTTTAAGGAATGGGGAACAACAAAGAGTATTATAATCGGGCTTGCTGCGCTTGCTTGTATTATTACAGGTGCGATTCTTACATCTATCAAGCAAGGGAATGATAAAGGACAAGCTAAAAGTAGAAAAAAGGGATTTCTTATCTTGCTCATATCGACAGTAGGATATGTTACATATGTCGTATTAATTCGTTGGTTTAATATTGATGGCTGGGCAGCTATCCTACCTCAAGCGATAGGAATGGTAGCAGGTGCTTTCTTTATCACTTTACGGGATAAGCCATACAATATCTATGCTGTTCGAAATATTTTAACAGGCCTTCTTTGGAGCACAGGAAACCTTGGACTATTACTTGCTTTACCGAAAATCGGTGTGGCGACAAGCTTTTCCCTTTCGCAAACAGGCATTGTTATTTCAACTATCGGCGGTCTTTTCTTTTTAAACGAGCGCAAAAGTAAAAAGCAGGTATGGCTTGTTTTACTTGGATGTTTGTTTATTATCATTGGCGGAGTCTTATTAGGCTTTACAAAAACATAAAGGAGGAATTATATGTATCCAAGTCTTGAAGGAAAAGTAGTTGTGATTACAGGTGGAGCTACAGGTATAGGGAAGGCAATGGCAGAGAGATTCGGTGCTGAAAAAGCGAAGGTAGTCATTAACTATTTCAATGAAGAGCAGGAAGCAAATGAGATCATTAAGACGATTGAAAAGACGGGTGGAATCGCAAGTGCGATACAAGGTGATGTCACGAAGGAAGGCGACATTAAGAAGATCATTGCCCATGCCATAGATACATTCGGCTCCTTGGATATTATGGTCAATAATGCTGGAATAGAAAATGAAGTCCCTTCTGAGGACCTCTCACTCGCTGATTGGAATAAGGTAATATCAACGAATTTGACAGGTCAATTTTTAGGTTGTCGGGAAGCAATTGACTATATGCTAAACAATAACATAAAAGGCTCAATTATCAATATGTCTTCTGTTCACCAGGAAATCCCATGGCCTCATTTTGTCCATTATGCAGCAAGTAAGGGGGGCGTGAAATTGATGACTGAAACACTCGCACTTGAATTCGCCCCTCACGGAATTCGAGTGAATTGCATCGCTCCTGGTGCAATCGATACGCCAATTAATAAAGAAAAGTTTGATGACCCTGAGCTTAAAAAGGGAGTCGTTGAGCTTATTCCAATGGGTTATATCGGCAAGCCTGAAGAAATTGCAGCATGTGCAGTATGGCTTGCTTCGAGTGAAGCGAGCTACGTTACAGGTCTAACACTCTTTGCTGATGGAGGAATGACTCAATATCCTGGTTTTCAGGCAGGAAAGGGCTAAAGATGAAAAAGCAGCCAAAAAGATGAATCTTTGGCTGCTTTAAAATATAATTTTTATTATTAATGTCCATTTCAAAGATAGCTCTCGTGTAAATACTCTGATAAGCAAAGAATAGCAAGTGATTGTCCATATGGCATATTCGTAACTTTAATCTTTTTATAAAAATCTAAACTATCACCCATCCCTGTACCAACTGACACCTTTTGCAGAGCACCTTCATCATTTATTTCATTTACAATCCCTTTAATTGCCTTTAAGGCTACATCCTTATATTCATCACTAATATATTGTTTATGAACTGACTTTAAAATCCCGTAAGCAAAACCAGCAGTTGCTGAAGCTTCTAAGTAAGAGGATTTATCATTAATTAATGTATGCCATAAGCCGCTCTCATCCTGATATTTAGCAAGTGCTTCAATTTGTCTAGTTAATGTATTAATTAGAAACTCTCTTAAAAAGTCCCCTTCCTTTAATTCCAATATTTCGATAACTTCTGGGATTGCGATGGTAATCCAACAATTCCCTCTCCCCCATAAAGCTTCAGCATAATTGTGGTTACCTTCAAATGTCCAACCATGATACCATAATCCTGTTCTTCGATCTGTTAAGTATTTAATATGGATCAAAAACTGTTGCTTTGCTTCTTCAATATATTCATCTTTATTGAAAATCCTTCCAATTTTTGCGAGAGGGAGCACAGTCATCATTAATGTGTCATCCCAAAGCTGATTTTTATTTTCTGGTCCGTATGTCATATGCTGCAGTCCATTTTCTTTTGTACGCGGCATATCGTTCATGACCCACTCAGCCCATTCTTCTAAATAAGGAATAAGTGTAGGGTCCTTTATTTCTTCATATAAAAATGCTAATGTTAATAGCGGTGCCATTGTATTTACATTTTTCGGAGGAACCCCTTCCTCAAATCTAGCTTCAAACCAGTCATTAATCATTTTTAAAGCCTTTTGGCTATTTGTTAATTTCCAATATTTAAAAATCCCATACAGCCCGACACCTTGCGGCCAATTCCATACAGCCCAACTTTTATCATCAACTACGAGTCCATCGAAGTTTAATAAGTATTCCCCTGTACTGTCCTTAATTTGTGAAAGATTATCCATTAGTTGTTCAATATACGTATTAACTTTACTTTTATTAATAAGCTCGGTTTGATTCATTTTATCTTCCCCTTTATAATGATAATATTTTTCTAGTGCATTCGTTTTCAAATCTTCATCATTCTTGAGATAGATAAGATTTTTTATCGTTCTTATTCAAATTTAAATGTAATGATGGCTTTTTTCTTTTTTACAAACATGTGCCTCAAAAGTAATTGGCCCAAGCAATCCAGATGGTAAACGAGCATTATCCATTTCATTTGCTCGATTGTTCGTAACTTCAATTGTTAGTTTATTAACACCTTTTCTTACATAATCTGGATTCACTTCAAAGTGATACGGAGCCCACATTTTCACACCAACCTCATAACCATTTAAAGCCACCTTGACGATTTCATATACTTCACCTAAATTTAGGAAAACCTTTTTTATAGAAGCTATTTCATCTAATGTAAATAGATTTTCATAGACGACTGTCCCAGAAAAGGACTCCATTCCTTTCCAAAGATGCCAGGATTCTAAAGCGAATAATTGATAATTATTTACATACCAGTTTTTATCGATCTCCAATTTTTCAATGGTAAAATCCGCTCGTTCCTCTTCCCCAATTAGAGGTTGCTGATTTATATGAACTGCATAGACAAGCGAAGATCTTCTTTCGAGTAGCAGTGGAACAACTAAATTTCCTTCCTGATTCCTCAAATTCACTTTTTCTATACTCTCTGTCCATGCATCCCATTTCTCAACACTACCTTTTTCCTTCAAGACAAAGCTTCCATTGTAGTTTTCTTCACCTTCATTGACAAAAAAATAAAATAGCTCGGAATCTTTAATGATTTTACTAACTCTTATATCCTTGCATTTTGGAGAAATCATCACTTCTTCACGCTGAACGATAGATAGTGTATCAATGATTTCTTCAGCTCTATCGATGGTTTTCACTCCCTTAATTTTTGGCTTTTCATCTTTATATACGAGAGAAATGACCTCTACTCCTTCTTGAATAAATAGTTCAAGCTTCTCTAGTAAAGTGTCTTCTAGCTTTGAACTATCTTCTATTATTAAAGTGTTATATGCTTGATTTTCAATCTTAATTTGTCCTTCTGTTAACAGACTTTTTGAAGAAATTAAAGAATCCTCAAGGTAATTAAATTCAATTTGATTCTCGTACAGGTGTTTTGCAATTTTCCATGGTAAATAATCCTCTCCACAAAGAATAGCAATTCTCGTTTGATTGATACTATCCGTCATTAGCCAGCTAAGACGCTTCATATATTGAGCAAACTGTTTATAATAGGGCCACCATAGGTTATTCGGTCCAACGTCTGGTGGACGTTCGTGACTTCTCTTCTTTCCATCAATTGAATAATAAAAGGCATGTGGACATAGAAGATTAACTCCTCTAACTAAAAGCCAATCGATATACCACTTCATATCACCTGGAGTAAGTGCCCACGGACTTTCTTTACTACAAACACCCAAAAATTCATTCAAATTTCGTCGTCTTCCTCTATGTCTTGCAGCATCGGCAGAACACTTTCCAGCTGTCGAGTGTACTCCTTCTATCGCTTTTCCATCCTCAGGTGCAACCCAACGCCAGACAACATCCTGACCTGGTATATGAAAATGCTCGAGCAAGCCAATGTCACTGCTTCCTGCTGGATGACCTGTTAAGGCAATTCCATGACGTTCACACCATTTACTTATTTGCTCGTAATAAGCTTCCGTTAGTCTTGAATTGACAGCCTTTCGATAGTTGTTTCGATATGTTTCTGTCTCATCTCCAGCATAAAACCACAAGGAGGCTAGATGCTCTTCTTTGTTTCCATGCTGTTTATAATAGGAGAGAAAATCTCTAGTCCAGGGCTTTAAACCAGCCTTTGCCCCTCTCCCCAAAATATCTGGTTCATCAGTAAACATGGCAATGACTGTATTCCCAAAATAATCTTTCAATCTATCATAGTAACTATCATGTGTAATCTGAATAAACTTTGCCACTGCTTTAGGATTTAGTAAATCAGCAGATGCTGGTGCATGCTCTTCTCCATCATCTTCCCCAAAATGGATCCCACGAATGCTTCCTCCAGAAAATGCTTCAACAAAAACGAGAATGGACCAGTTCCCGTCATCAGGAGGACAAAATGATACTTTACCGTTATGGACAATTAACTTTTTTGAGGATGATAAATCTATTGATTCTGATGATAACTTTTTGACTGCTTGAACCGAAACCAATGAGTTCTTTTCAACTAAATTAATCCTTATTTCTTCATTTTTGTTACAAGGATACTCAATCATTTTTAATCCTTTACTTGCATATTCCGGATTATCTTTTACAACTAAACCTTTCGCTGAACCAGAGGGATACATTGCTTCATCATATAAAATCACCTGCATTCCAAGTCGTTTGGCTTCTTCAACAGCTGTGTGGACAAATTGAAAATAGGAATCTGATAAATAAACGATTTCCTCTGGAATACCAATCCTTGGATGTAAAACAAAGCCGGTTATCCCTTTGGCATAGAAATCATTGATTTGTCTAATGATTTCCTCTTTCGTTAAACGATCATTCCAAAACCAGAAAGGAATTGGAGTGAATTCCTCTGGAGGGTTTAAAAATTGTTGATGCAACGTACTCATCATTCTATATAACACTCCTTTCTAATGAGAGAGCAGAGCATAGTCCCAGCTGAATTTTAATTTACTGGACTATTTTAAAACTTAATCAATTCATCTACTTTTACGGCCTGACCTGTATTAAGTGAAATATTCCCGGCAATACCTGTCAAAATCGACATCGCTCCATCTACATGAGAGGCTGCACGATTGAATTCGTCTTTAACAGGAGTTCCGAAAATATCTTGTAACAGAATTGGATCTCCGCCACCGTGTCCACCTTTTCCTTCTATCACCTCAACCTCATAAGGCTTGCCAAACATTGGCATTACGATGATTGATTTTTCCTTTACTCTGCCTTCGTCATCCTTACTTCCGCCTGAATTAATGTATGACTGTTCACGAATGCGAACTTCTATTCTTCCTTTCGTACCGTTAAAGGAAACCATGTATCCTTCCCACGGTAAATAAGCATTTAACGAATAGTTTAAAATCGCTTTGTTTTTATATGTGACTAAAACACCAAGCGTATCTTCTATGTTAATTCCATCGCCAAAAACACTTTGATCACGTTGGTATCCATCTTCTTTTTCCGCATCCAAATACATAGCTTTTAAATGTTCATTTTCCTCTAAATGAATCGCAAATGGATCATTTTTTGCATACTCACTCCCATACGCTCGTTGATAAAACTGTGTAACTCCTCTAGCTTCAGCATTTTCTCTACCATAAAAACGCAGTCCGCCAGTTGCATAAACTGTCTCTGGCTTTGTATCTAACCAAAAGTTTACTAAGTCAAAATGATGTGTTGATTTATGGACAAGCAAGCCTCCACTATTTCGCTTATCTCGATGCCATCTTCGGAAATAATCAGCTCCATGCTGTGTATCTAACGCCCACTCAAAATGAACAGAATTTACTTGGCCAATCACATCATTCATAATTAGCTCGCGAATTTTCGTATTATGCGGGGCATAACGATAGTTAAAAGCAACGCGAACTTCTTTTCCGGTTCTTTTTGTAGCATCAATAATTGCTTGGCACTTTTCAGCGTCCACTGTCATTGGTTTTTCGGTAATCACATCACATCCTAATTCAAGAGCTTTTATAATATATGTATGATGAGTCCTGTCCACAGTCGTAACAACTACGGTATCTGGTTTTTCAACCTCTATCATTCTTTCAAAATCAGTATGCACGTATGTGTTTATTTTCGGGTGATCGTATCTCTCTTCAAGTAAACGATTCGCGTAATCCATTCTAGTTTGATTCAAATCACAAAAGGCAACAAGCTTACACACTTCTCTGAAATCCCTTACAATTGCTCCATAAAAAAATTCGGCTCTTCCGCCAGTTCCAACTAAAACATATTTTTTCATGCCTTTTCTCCTCCCTTATTACCGAAACAATTTCCTAATTAAATTTTGAGTCTCTATAAAGGTGCTTTGTCAAAAGTATTTATTAATACAATATTCTCTCCCCTTAACGTAAACCCTTTCATAAATGATGAGAGTTTATCTCCAATACTTAGTTTTATATTTCGAAGTTATAATCCAAATTTTGAACCATATGCAAAAGCAGCTCTTTTCACCTCATTTATTAATTTGATTCCATCTAATCGTTACCAGAAGAACCGTATAAAGTTCATTCTTTCTTTCTACGTTAGTACCTTAATAAATTTCCGACAATAGTACTTTTTTGAAAAAGGGGTTATTTGGGTAAAATTATGATATTTTTTATTAGATTGAATGGCTTGAACTGGCCCAAAACGAACTGTTTTATGATCAACAGGTAGAAATATCATTAAATTCATTCAAATTTGTTTCTACAATTGGTGTAATAATCACTAAAACAGCTTCATCTATCTTTCGTTGTCGATTTCCAATAACCTCATTTAATGTATTGCTTCATAAAGTAGTTCAAAAAATGGCCAGCATCCAAGAATAAATAGTTGGATGCTGGCCATTTATCATGTAATAATATTAATTTTCTTTTATTCTTCTTACAATAAACACTAATACGATACCTGCTACAGCTAACATTATTCCAAATAATAAAACATTGTATAGGCTTGTAGCAGTACTAGGAAGTTCTTTCCCCATATCGGTTCTTGTAGGATTCTTACCATTTATCTGGTCTGTAGGTTTCTCTCCTTCACCCGGCTTTGTCGGATTCTCTCCTTCACCTGGTTTTGTTGGGTTCTCTCCTTCACCCGGTTTTGTCGGATTCTCTCCTTCACCTGGCTTTGTCGGATTCTCTCCTTCACCTGGCTTTGTCGGATTCTCTCCTTCACCTGGCTTTGTCGGATTCTCTCCTTCATCTGGCTTTGTCGGATTCTCTCCTTCACCTGGCTTTGTTGGATTCTCTCCTTCACCTGGCTTTGCTTTAACAATAACCTCAGTAAAGTCCATGAGCCCCCCATCTACTGTAGCAACGCTAATTATTACTCTTCCTTCCTTTAAAGCTATTACATTTCCATTTTCGTCTACTTTAGCGATATCTTCACTACTACTTGACCAAAGGACATCTTGATTTACTGCATCTTCTGGTGTAATTGTTGCCTTAAGGTGTACTTCATTTCCTACAACTAGTTCTAATTCTGCTTTATTGAGAGAAACGCTCGTTACTCGCTTTCCTGCACTTGGCACATCAACTTTTGGAACATTTTTAAGTAGTGCTTCATGTTCAGCTTTTGTCACAGGAATAACGGTTCCATGGCGAGGGGAGGCCGGTAAATCAAAGTCTTCAGACATTTTCCACTCACCAGAGTCCAAATTGGTTGTTTCAAATGGAACATAGCCTCTACCACCAAATTCGTCTAAAAATAGGTACCATTTTTCTTCAGTATTCGACTTAAAGATTGTTGGGCCTTCACCTGCACCAATTGAACCCTTTCCAATACCTTCCTTAATTAACTCAAAGCTAGGGTCAAGAACAGAATCTCCTGCCTCTTGGAATATAAATTTACCATTTGGTGATTCAGTAGTATTATTTCTTTCATCCTTTGAAAAACGATAAATTTTACCATCATGCTCAATCATCGTCGTATCAATTACAGAGTATCCATTATCTATATAAACTTCTGGCTCAGTAAATGTGTAGAAATCTCTTGTTTTGCTGTACATCATTTTGTTATATGTTGAACCAGTATGTTCCGCATTCTCATATAATTTAGAAGCCCAGAAAACAATATATTCACCAGTCGTCTCATCGTAGAAGATTTCAGGTGCCCACGTATTTCCTGCCTCTTGAGGAGCAACTTCTACCATTCTTTGTTCTGACCAATTAATGAGATCATTCGATTCCCAAACCATTATCGATCTGCTGCCATGTCTTTGTGCTCTATCCCAATTCCCATTACCATTAATTTTTAGGTCTGTTGCAATTAGATAAAATTTATCTCCTTCAGGTGAACGAATGATAAATGGATCTCTAAGTCCTTTTTCACCTAAATCAGAAGTAATCGCTGGTTCGCCATTGTTTAATTCTTGCCACTTTAGTGGATTATTTCCTTCACTTAAGGCAAAGTAAATTTGTTCACCATTTGAAGTACCTTCACCAGTAAAATAACTAAATACGTATCCTTCATAGCTTTCCTTCTTTGGTAATTCTTTGACAACGGCAAGGAACGGTTTTGTTACTTTTTCATTATTTAATACAATAGTTGCCGTCAATTTAACTGTTACGTCTCCTTGCCCATGTATAGGACGAGTCACCTCACCAGTTGTTGTAATAATGGAAGGGTCACTGGATTTCCACGTAATCGTTGAACCATTTTCACCCTTTGTCGGCAATGTTAAGTTTCCACGTACATCATTTATGTTATATACGTTTAAAGCCTCTGCTTCTGCTTTAACTGCCGCTAAATCATGTGGCTTCTTTAAAACAGTAACAGTGAAATCTTTTTTCATACTATTTATCCCATCTGAAACTGAGGCTGTTATTGTTACTTTTTGATCCCCATCTTCATAAGAAGGTCTTTTTACATGTCCTTCATTTGTAATGATTTCTTTGTTTTGTGATTCCCAAGAAATGACTGTTCCAAACGGTCCATTTTTTGGAAATGCCAAATCAGTCACGATTTCGTCCTTACTTTCATTTCCATTAATAAACAGTTCATAATCTAGTTGCTTAACTGCATTTTCTAGTAATAGACCATCCATTTCAGCTATTTTTTCATCCGCTCTTTCTTTTAGTTCGCTTACTTCTGAGTCTGATAATGCCCCATCATAAATTTCAAGATCTGCAATCATACCACCAAAGTATGGATCAGCTGAATAGAATGATTTTCCGATAAAACCACTTGGTCCATTTAGATTGTTAATCTGGTCTAATGTATAACCATTTGTTGATGCACTTCCGACCTCTTTACCATCAATGTAAAGCTTCAATGTTTGATCTTCACCAGACATAACAGCTGTGACTAACTTCCACTCCTTCGATTTTAATGGACCAGTTGTTGCATTCGCACCTGCTTCATTATTCCAGCTTGTCATTCCGAGTCCTACACGGGCAGAACGATCACCTGAATTACGACTTGGTGTTGTAAAAAGATATTTGTTACTATCCTGACCTAATGCAAAAATCCATTCAGCCTCATTTGCTCCATTCCAATTCACCAGAGATGAAATGGTTATACTTTCCAAGTTATCTAAAACTCCTTTTGGCATTTCAATATAAGAGCTTGTTGATCCACCTTTAAAGTTGATAACACCTACTTCTTCTCCTTTAATTAATTGTGCATTTTCAGGATTTACAAGCTTCCCTTCGAAATTCCCAGCATTATCCTTAACGTTTGTTCCATCAATATTTTTCATATCATAATCAAGAATTAATTTTGCTTCCTTCGGCTCTTCGATTGGAGGTTTAGAAACTTGTTCATCTGCTAAATTAGCAATTTCTTTATTATTTAAAGCACGGTTGTAAATTCTAAAATCATCAAATTTCCCTTTAAATAAACTGTGATTCTCATTGCTAGATTTGCCTAAGTAGTTCATCGTAGTTTCTAAAAGCATTCTCGGCTCAACATTATATGTTGAGCTTCTCGATACTTCTTTTCCATCAACATATAATACAGCATCAAATCCTTCAATTGTCATCGCTACATGATGCCAGTTTTCTGTTGAAAGCTTAGGAGCTCTTAGGGCATATTTATAATTGCTGCCTAATGGTGAGTTTTGATTTGCAAATTTCTCGGTAAAAGGCGTTACAATTGCAAATTCAAGATTCCCCGTATCACCTTGTGTACTTAAATACATTGTATTGCGATTTGCAACTCTTCCTGTATTAGAAGAGAAATCAAAAATCCGTTGATTTGACCGATTCCCATCTACTTTAACCCATGTAGACATTGTCATACTTTCTAAATCGAGGTCTTTTATGATATTTTTCGGTAGTTCAACATATCCCGAATTTCCATCTAGGTATAAAGAGCCGCTTGATTGACCAACCGTATCACTAGAATCAATCTTAGATTCACCTATTAATTTTGCATCAAAACCATTATTAGAAACATCTTTTACTGTTTTCCCATCCATATCATCTTTGTCAAAGGTATAATGTAGGACTGGTTCTTCTAATTGCTCTTGTGAAGGCATACCATATTTTTCTTGAAGAGCATTATATTCCGCACGTGTTATTGGAATAACGGTTCCATGTCGCGGTCCTGGTGGAAGAGCATATTCAGATTCTGGAAGTAAGTTATTCACAAATTGTGAGCCATCTTCCAAATTTGTCGACCAGCGTACATGATACGGCCATGAATCTAGGAACATATACCATTTATCCTCATGAATATCTTTAAAGATCGTTTGACCTTCATTGTTTCCTTGATGACCAATTAGCCCTTTTTTTCCATCTTTTGTACCCTGAATTACGTCATATTGAAAGCCATTCTCCTTAATTCCATCTTTATCTTGGAATATATCAGTTGCTTTTTCGTAATATACTCTGTAGTTGACTTCTGATTTCGTAAAGCGATAAAATGTGCCATTATTTTGAACAAAGCTCGTGTCGATAGTCGGGAAGCCTTCATCAATAAACACTTTTGGTTCAGAAAACGTATGGAAATCCCTTGTTGTTGCATAATACATCACATTATACTGTCCTGCTGGTCGTCCATTTGGGTAATCACCATATGTTTCTTCATTTTTCATTGAAGAAGCCCAAAATACAACATATTCACCCGTCTTATCGTTATAAATTGCTTCAGGTGCCCACGTATTACCACCTGTTTTAGGAGCAACTTCTACCATTCGTTGTTCGCTCCAATTGACTAGGTCATCTGATTCCCAAACCATAAGAGAATGACTGCCTGTAATTTGTGCCTGGTCAAAGTTGGTGCTTTCTCCCATTTTTAAGTCAGTAGCCAACATATAAAATTTGTCACCTTCAGGGGACCGAATGATAAATGGATCTCTTAACCCCTTTTCTCCTAAGTTTGATTGAAGAACGGATTGGCCATTATTCAATACTCTCCACTTTAATGGGTCTTCAGCGGTAGCAAAGGAAATTTCTTCTCCACCTTCGTATTCCCCTGTAAAATAGGAAAAGAAATAAGCATCATATTTCAGTTCACCCGGGTCTTTTATAACATTCACGTTAAATTTCTTTTTTACCTCTACCTCACCGTTCGTTATAGTCGCTGTTAATGTGACGTTTGTATCTTTTTTTGGCCTAGTAACCCAACCAAGTTGCTTTACATCTTCAGTTGCTTGGGCTGAACCTTTAATAATTTCCGGATTTGAAGATTCCCAAGTAATCGTACTTCCATGTTCTCCCTTCACAGCTAGACTAAGATTTCCTCTTACATTATGACTATTTTCCACTGTTACATTAGAGGCATCTAGTTCAACCTTATTTTGGTCGTTATACTCCTTTAGCACTTTGACTGTAAATGTTTTTTTGCCAGTTAACCCTTCATAACTTAAATTTGCAGTTAATTCGACTTCTGCGTCTGATTCATTCATTTCAGGACGAATGACTTGTCCGTCATTTGTTATAACCTTTGTATTACTTGAACTCCACGTGATGTCTACACCATTCCTACCTTTCTTAGGAAGAGAAAGATGACTAGTAATCTCATCTTTACTTTTATCTATTTTGTTTAAATAGTGAGTGATATCCAATGAATCTAACGCTTCCTTCATAACAAGCTGATTTAAGTTTTCAATTTTAGCTACAGCCTCTGTATATAAAGCAGAAACTTCACCATCTGACATTGCACCATCGTATACCCGAAAATCTCCAATCATTCCTTTAAAGAAAGAATCACTTTTAAAGATTGATTTTCCGATAAAACCAGAGAAGCTTGCTGAAGGATCGATAATATCAGATAATTTTATGTCATTTGCTGATCCTGTTGCTATCTTCTTCCCATTTACATATAAAGAAATCGTGTTAGAAGTTCCTGAGAAAACAACAGTTGCTACTTCCCACTTTCCTTCTTGCATTTGTGATGAGCTTTTAATAAGTGACTCATTTCTCCAACCAGCTTTAGAAATACCTGTAGCTGCAACATTCCCAGAACCATGTAGTGGTGTTACAAAAAAGTATTTATTCCCATTCTCTGCATCATCTGTTGGTGTTCCTAACCCAAAAATCCAACGATTCGCCCCATCGTTTTCCCAATTTACAAGAGTAGAAACCGTTACATCCTGTTTTCCATCTAATAGATCAGCCCCATCCTTACTTTTAGGTATTTCAATATACCCGCTTCTCGATGTTGAACTTCCACCATTAAACGAAACATACCCAACTTCATCATTGTAAACTAAGTGCCCATTTTCCGGATTCTTGAATATACCGTCAAATGTTTGCTTATTACCTGAAATGTCCTTGATTGTAATCTGATTCTCATTCTTAACATTTGATTTCATGTCATAATGAAGGATCAATTCAGGTATCTTCGTTAACTGCTCTTCTGCAAATAATCTTTGTGGAATTATCCCCGATATAGTATTGAAGATTAATAGGGTTAAAACGAGTATTGTTGTCGGTTTCTTTATTCCCATTTACGTTCCCCTCCTAAGCATGTTTTTCATCCACTCAATTATAAAACGCTTTCATTTTAAATTTAATAGATAAAAATTTGAACATACTTTCATTTTTTTAGCTCTATAAAATAATTACCTTTCCTTTATGTATTTTCTTTAGAGAAAATTGTATTTTTTTTTAGCTTGACGGTTTAATAACCTTTTAAATAGGAATCTTAGTAAAAAAGGATGTCACTAATAACTTAACTTTTTAGGACATCCTTTTAAACATATATAGAAGGGGCTCTATCTCACCCTTCACCATTAATGTGATATCGATGCTTGATTTACCTTACTTCGAGAAACAATCACTCGTTGAAGGACAATAAATAACAATAGTAAGGCACCAATTGCAATTTTCGTCCACCACGAGCTTAATGTTCCTTCAAACACGATGACTGTTTGAATAATACCTAATATTAATACTCCAACAACACTACCGGCAACATAACCTGCTCCTCCAGTAAGAAGAGTTCCACCGATAACTACTGCTGCAATCGTATCTAACTCTAGCCCATTTGCATGAAGTCCATATCCTGACAACATATAAAAGGTAAAAATTAAACCCGCTAGAGAAGCGCAGAATCCACTTAATGTGTATATCATAATTTTTGTTTTTCCAACAGGTAATCCCATCAATAGTGCAGATTGTTCACTTCCACCTAAAGCATAAACATTTCTACCAAATTTGGTGTAGTGTGCGATAAAAACAGCTGTAATCACGACAACAAGTGCTACAATTACACTAATAGAGATAAAATTACCTCCACCAATCGGTATTCGTGTACTAGCCATAAAATTGAAAAATTTATGATCAATTGAAATCGTCTCAACGCTAATTAAATAACTCAATCCTCTAGCGAGAAACATTCCAGCAAGAGTAACAATAAATGGTTGTAAGTTAAAATAGTGAATAAGACACCCCATGCCAAAACCAAGAATTGTTCCGACCATTAAGCTAATTGGTATGACAATCCAAGGAGATAGTTGAGCGTTCATCGTAAGACTTGCAGCAACCATACTTGTTAAAGCAATTACCGAACCTACAGAAAGGTCGATACCTCCCGATAGAATCACAAATGTCATTCCTACTGCAACGACAATTAAAAACGCATTATCAATAAATAGATTTAAGAATACTTGAGACGAAAAAAAACCTGTATATCTGACTGAACCAAAAATGTACATGACAACAAATAACGCAATGGTTGCAAAAAGTGGGAGATGTTTGGCATCAATCTGTAACGTTCTCATGATAAAGTCACCCCCTCATCCTTCTTCTCTACTTTTCTCATTGCCATACGACCAGATAGTTTCTTTCTAAACTCTGGAGATTGTAAAAGACATACGATTAGTACAACTATTGCTTTAACAACTAGGTTTATTTCTGGCGCAATACCAATGGAGTAAATAGTTGTTGTCAAGCTTTGAATAATAAGTGCACCGATCACTGTTCCACCTAATGAAAATCTTCCTCCATTTAACGAAGTGCCCCCTATAACCACTGCTAAAATCGCATCAAGTTCATACCATAAACCAGCATTATTACCATCTGCACTCGCAACATTAGAGCTCAAAATGAGTCCCCCGATTCCAGCACATAAGCCGGAAAAGATATAGACCATTAATAAAATGTTTTTTGAATTCAAACCTGCTAATCGACTTGCTTCAGGATTTGTACCTACAGACTCAATGAATAATCCTAATGCGGTTTTTCTTGTTAGGAAAGCAGCAATAGCGAGAACTGCTGCAACGATAAAAATCGAAAAAGGAATCATTAGCAGGTGACCTCCACCAATAAACGTATAAGGATCATAATATACAGTCATAATTTGACCATCTGTAATTAACTGGGCAATACCACGCCCTGCAACCATTAAAATTAATGTAGCTACTATTGGCTGTACACCAATCCGTGAAACAAGCAAGCCATTCCACACACCAGTCAACAGTGAAATCGCAATAACTAACCCAATAGCGAGAAATAATGGGGTTAAATTATCTCCTGAAGCACCACTTACAGCCATCGCTCCTACAGCACCAGCCATCGCAATGACTGAACCAACTCCTAGGTCTACTCCTTTTGTAGCAATAACAAGTGTCATCCCAATCGAAACGAGTAGCAATGGTGCACCTCTATTCAAGATATCGATGAGACTTCCAGTTAAATAACCGTTTTTGACTTCAATGGAAAAAAAGCTCTTATCAAAGAGTAGATTTATAAATAAAATCAGAAACAATACGACAATTGGCCAAAATAACTTTGATTTCATCATGATATATTTCCTCCAGCCATAACTTTCATTATGTCTTGTTGTGATAGTTGTTCATTATTATCTATTTCGCCAACCTTTTTATGGTCTCGTAAGATAGCTATTTTTCGACAAGTTCTTAACACTTCTTCTAATTCAGATGAGACGAATAATATAGACATTCCATCTTTACTTAAGGAGAGCATTAGCTTCTGAATTTCTGTCTTTGCTCCAATATCAATACCTCTAGTTGGTTCGTCTAAGATAAGAAGGTCTGGGTTTGTAATTAACCATCTTGCTAGCAATACCTTTTGCTGATTTCCACCACTTAAATTTTTAATTAATTGTTCTGGATTAGGAGGATTGATGTTTAGAAGTTTAATATACTCATCTACAATTTCTATTTGTTTTTTCTTAGGAATATACTTGAACCAGCCTTGTGTTCCTTGAATGGCTAGTATCATATTTTCACGAATAGTTAAGTCTGCAATAATTCCTTCTGTTTTCCTGTTTTCTGAGCAAAAAGCTATTTTATTTGCAATAGCTTGTTTTGGAGAATGAAGATTTATCTGTTTCCCGTCTAACGTGATTTCGCCTGTATCTGCTTTATCTGCACCAAATAATAATCTTGCTAATTCAGTTCTGCCTGAACCGAGTAGTCCAGCAAGACCTACTATTTCTCCCTTATGAATATTGAGATCAAATGGCTCGATGTTCCCCTTTTTCGAGAGATTTTCCCCTTGCAAAAAAGGCTCCATTACCTTGTCATTAGAATCTACATTTCTATTGTTCTCATTGATTTCATTTAAATCTTTCCCGATCATTTTTGAGACGAGTTCAAGTCTATCAATTTCCTTTGTCAAATATTCTCCAATCCACATACCGTTACGTAAGACCGTTAATCGATCTGTTATTTCATAAATCTGATCGAGAAAATGACTAACAAAAACGATTGCTAATCCATCCTTTTTAAGCTTCCTTATAACACCAAACAGCTGATTAACCTCATTTTGGTCAAGACTAGATGTAGGTTCATCTAATATCAATACTTTCGCAGAAACATTTAATGCCCGTGCGATTGCCACCATTTGCTGAATAGCAACTGAATAAGATGACAATAGTTTTGTTACATCAATATCTAGGTTTAACCTTGACTTTAATAAATCTTTAGCTTGTCTATTCATCTCTTTCCAATCAATGCGTCCTCGCTTAACAATTTCTCGTCCAATAAATATATTTTCAACTACAGATAAATTAGTGCATAAATTAACTTCTTGATAAACCGTACTGATCCCTAAATTTTGTGCTTCTAGTGGGTTTGTGACATGAATTGGTTTTCCTTCTAGCATCACGTTTCCTTCATCTATCGAATACACACCTGTCAAAACTTTAATTAAGGTTGACTTGCCTGCACCATTCTCACCCATTAGTGCGTGAACTTCTCCAGGATATAATTTCAGATGAACATTTGACAAAGCTTTAACTCCTGGGAATTCTTTTGTAATTCCATCCATGACGAGTACTGGAGTTGCTGTTTTCATAGAGTCCCTCCTATCAAGCTCACTTAATATTTTGTTGATTTTTATAATACCTAATAGAAAGTCACTAGTTTACAATACCGAATTGATTACTAGTGACTTTCCAATTGTATTAATACTGACGAGTTGGAAGAAGCTCTTCCGCTTGGTCCATTGTATACATGCTTTCTTCTACTGCGACACGCTTTTCAATCTTCTCTCCTGCTAAGTGAGCTTCAATCAAGTCAACCATTTGTGGGCCAAATAATGGGTTACACTCCACTGTGACGTTCATCTTACCTGCTGCCATTGCCTCGAATGCACCTTTTACTGCGTCGACACCGATAATCTTAATGTCTTCACCTGGTTTTAAGCCATATTCTTCAATCGCTTGAATTGCTCCTATCGCCATGTCGTCATTATGTGCGTATAACACATCAATGTTGTCTCCCTCTGACTTAAGGAATGCCTCCATTACTTCTTTTCCTTTTGCACGTGTGAAGTCACCTGTTTGTGATTTGATAATTTTAAGATTTGGGTGTTCTTTGATGACTTCTTCAAATCCTTCTTTACGGTCAATTGCTGGTGCTGAACCTACTGTACCTTGTAGCTCTACGATATTCACATCACCTTTTACATCCTTTGTTTCTTCCACCAACCAGTTCGCCGCTTTTTTCCCTTCTTCAACGAAATCCGATCCTAAAAATGTGACCCAAAGGGAATCATCTTCAATATCAACTGCACGGTCTGCGAGAAATACTGGTATTCCTGCATCCTTTGCTTCCTGTAACACAGTTTCAAACCCTGTTTCAACTACTGGTGAAAAGACGATGGCATCTACTTTTTGTGCGATAAACGAACGAATCGCTTTTATTTGATTTTCTTGCTTTTGCTGTGCGTCAGAGAATTTCAACTCATGTCCCGCATCTTTAATTGCGTCCTGCATAGACTTTGTATTCGCTGTTCTCCACTCACTCTCTGCACCAACTTGTGAAAAGCCTATGACTAACTTATCCCCAGATTTAGTACCTCCTGAACCCGTGTCCTTATTATCTGTATTTCCTTCAGATCCTGATGAGCTACATGCTGCTAAAAAGAGCATTAAAGCCATTACTATTAAAATAAATGCTTTGCCTTTACCTATTTTTTTCATAAAATGAACCTCCCTTTCATTCCAATTCTTTGTTTTTTTTACATTGCTGAATTGGTATAAGTTTATCTTAAAGCGTTTACAATTGTGTTTGAATAGAATAACTTTTGAATTAATTGTATTTATTTATGCCATCTATAGAGCAAAACAACTAAAGTTTAAATATTTTTAGAAAAGTTGCACAATTTTTCAAAAAGGAAAACCCTCTTGATTGTCCAAGAAGGCCGAATGTCATCAGTATATGATTATGTTGATAAAATGGATTAGCTAGTTTTACATAAGCTTCATGGAATCAGCAAGCATTGCCAAACAAAATTTTTTTTCCATTTACTAGCTTCCCGCTAATTGCATTTGGTTTTTATATTGCCTTGTTGTCATACCAGTTATTTTTTTAAAAGTTCTACAAAAATAATGTGAATCACTGTAACCAACTTGATTCGCAATTTCATATGTTTTATTTTGTGTTGTCTTTAAAAGCTCTTTTGCCTTTTCAATTCGAATATTCGTTAAATATTCAATTAATGTTGTACCTGTTTCTTGACTGAATAGATGGCTTAAATATGATGCACTTACATTTACAGCATCTGCAACTGTTTGCAATGATAATTGTGAGTCATCAAACCTTTGATGAATAAAATTAACTGCCATTTGCACTGATTGGGAATAATGAATAGCAGATCCGCTTCTTGTCGATAAAACCAGTTTTAACATTTTTTCCATATAGGAAATAACCTCATCATAATAACGAATCCAGCTTGCATTCATTTCTAATTGACTAATTTCCTTCATAACTTCAAAGTTGTCAGTTTTAGTTTCCAATTCCTTTAAATAATGTGTAATCGTAATAGTAAAATCCATTAGAAAATAATAAATGGTAAATTGTGAGCGAACATTCCCTGTTTGAAGATATGACGAATAAGAACGGGAAAAGCTTTCAATATCACATTCTTTCCCCACTTTAAGAAACTCGATCAAATCTCTTCGTTTTAAATGATGTAACTCTTTTTTCGATTCAATATCTCTTTCTGTTTCCTTTGAACTATATTTTTGTATGATTTTCGAATAATTTTTCTCTTCATCTGCTTCTGAAAAAGATTGTGAAATACCTTTTATACGACTTTCAACTCTCCCTATACCAAAGAGAATTGAATTATCAGGTGAATGTTCTTCATATTTATGCAAACGTTGTCTAATCATTTCAGATTCATGTTCAAGCTGCTGCTTTGACTCTCCTAACATAATAAAAACGGATTCTCTTACCTTCCTGTGAAAACGCAAACATAAGTAGTCCTTTTCAATCCAGTCAAACTCATGAGAATCGCTTTTACTTTCAACCATGACGACATAATAGTAGCTTGAAATAAGATGAATATTAAGTCTTGATGCTTCTTTAACAGCATTTGAAAAACTATATAACCCTTCACAAAGTTCATATAGAAATTTATCTCGAGCAACCGTTTTACTTTGCATAGCTTGATTTTTTAAATCAAGAAGTCGTTTTTTGTTAAGCTCCTCCTTCTCAATCTGAGCTGAAACTTTCATTAGTATATGAAGCAAATCTTTTGAACTTACTGGTTTCAGACAATATTCAGTCACTTGAATTCGCATTGCTTCTCTCGCATATTCAAATTCATCATGTCCACTTAATATAATGATTTTGGTTGAAGGCATTTTTTCTCGAATCATTCGACTTAATTCAAGACCATCCATAAACGGCATTTTAATATCAGTGATAACAATATCGGGTTGGTGCCTCTCGATTAAAGGAAGCGCAACTTCACCATCTGAAGCATCACCACAAAAAACAAAGCCTTCATTTTCCCAATTAATACTTTTCGCAATTCCTTCTCTAATTGCTATCTCATCATCCACTAAGAAAACTTTTTTCATATTAACACCTCTTTGCTGGAATTATGATCCTTACACGTGTTCCTGAACCATACCAACTATTAATTTTTAATCCAAATGGTTCACCATAAAATAGAACAAGCCGTTGATGAACATTCACCATACCAAACCCTCCACGGTCTTTTTCAAATGGAACGCCCTGAGACATTTGCTTTTTTATTTTCATTAGTTCATCTTCTTTAATCCCAATCCCATTATCGATGACATCAATACAAATATGTCCTTCTGGGTTAAAATCACCTTTAATTCGGACGAAGCCCTTGCCACGCTTATTTTTTATACCGTGATAAATAGCATTTTCAACAAGTGGTTGAAGTGATAATTTTATAATTTCATATTTTAAAATGTCTTCATTTAGATGAAATGTTACGTCTAAAATGTCTTGGTATCGTATTTTTTGTATCAATAGATAATTCCGAATATGTTCTATTTCATCTTCTAATAGGATACAATCTTTTCCTTTGCTTAAGGAGATTCTGAAAAAATGGGACAAGGCCTTTGTGATCTCCACTACTTGTTCTCCCTTTTTTGCTTCTGCCATCCAAATAATCGTTTCAAGTGTGTTATATAAAAAATGTGGATTGATTTGTGCCTGCAGGGTACGTAGCTCAGCAATTTTTAATTGTTTTTGTTCATCCACGCTTTTTTTTACAAGGGTATTGATTTTCATCATCATGCTATTAAAATTTTCACCTAAGTCAGCAATTTCATCTGTCCTATGATTCGTTACCATCACATTTAAATCTCCTAGTGAAGCTTGTTTCATCTTCTTCTTTAAAACTCGAAGCGGCAGAATTAATCTTGAAGTAATAAAATAATAAAGGCCAATGATAAAAATAATACTAGAGCCCACTGTGATAATAATAAGACTTTTAATGTTTTCTGTTGACTTTACAATTTCTGACAATGGGGATACTCGAACAATCTTCCAACCTGTAATATCAGAAGTTTGAAAAACAATTAATTTTGAACGTTCTGTAAGGTAACCATAACGGTTTTCTTCGATGAAGTCTCTGTTTTCTACTTCGGGGGCGCTTGCTAATTCTGGTGAAACGAATAACGTGTTTCCATCTTGATCTTCAATATGAATCGTTCCGGAAATTTTTGAAGCAGTTTCATGAAGAATGTTCTTGAAAGTAGAAGCTTTTATTATGATAGTTATGAATCCTAGAACTTTTTTAGAATCATCTGAAACAATAGCACTTGTCATCGAAAGTGCGGGGGTGCTATTTTTGTAAATCGGCTGAATCACTGTGTTCATATTGTCTTCAAGGTCATTAGAATTCTTTAATTGATTAAGCGATACCTTATCTAATAGATATACACCACGGTCTTCACTAATCGCTTTTCCTTCGAGATCGATAATTCTAATATTCATTATCGAATCACTGTACTGATAGTTTTCTTTATAAAAGTTTATCATTGTAAGTATATCTTTTGCTTCATTAGCTGTATTTTTGGAATCAATCAAAAATTGAACAGTGCTTTCCTTTTTACCAATCTCATTGAATAGCTTGATATCCTGAATAATGACATCAAATTCTCTAGTTAATTGGTCAACTTTTTGTTGTGCCAACGCATATGAATTTTCAGAAACAATGTTGTATGATTTTATATAAGAAACAACTCCTACTACAATTAACGGTATAACTGTTAATAATATAAACATCACCATTAGCTTTAAACGAAAACTTGAATTTATCCTTCTAATCAATTTCATACATTACCTACCAGTCTTTATTTAATAGTAATGCAAGCTTTTAATAGGGAAGACCCCTACGATTCAATTGTTTAAAGTTTAAACTGTTTTATGTTACTTTCCATTTCTTGTATTCTCTCAACAAGTTTATATGATGCATCAGAAACTTCTTCAAGGGTCGTTAGCTGTTCTTCTCCCATAGCAGCAATTCCAACAACCTGTTCTTTGCTAATCCGCGAACTATGTTCAATTTCCGCAATCATTTGGCGAACAGTAACCATTTGCTCAAAAGCTAATTGAATATCCTGTTTAATACTTTCAATTTCCTCTTGTTGCTCATTTCTAATTGAAAGAACCTTCTGGTATCGACTCTTTATTTGAGTTGATTTTATATTAGAAGTATGAATATTTTCTAAATTTCGCAAAATGCCAGATTGCATCGTAACACAAACATCCTGTAATTGGATCACTTCATTTTCAATATTTAGAGAAAGCTTTGTAGATTCCTCTGATAGTTCTTTAATACGTTTGATTGCACCTTCAACATTATTGTTGATGAAGTTTTTCGGAAGTTCATTACCTAATGACTGACATACAATATTTAATTCAAATAGGATAAGCTTCATAAATTTTACATGGTCATAAATCTCTCTAGAATTTTTTTGAAGCTTTCTCGTATCGTTGTTTTGTATCTGAATATTGTGGTAAATCATTTCAAACTTTTCTATAAAGTTATCTATAGAATCGTTGATTCCATCCGTTAATTTTTTCGTTTCACTAGAATGTAAATTAATTTTGTTTGATTTAATCAATACTTCATTGTATTTGTGAAATAGGTTTTGTACGGTTGCTACTGATTTATGAATGAGTTCATCTTGTTTATGAAGGTTAATCGAAATGGTTTGAGTTGCTTCCGCTACTTCTTCACCAGCAAGTCTATTTTCAAGAATACTTTGATGGATGTCCTTTGACGTTACTGCCACAAGGTCATTTGTTTTTCTAACACTCATAATAATGTCCTTTAAGTTATGAAACATCCGATTATATGCTCGACATAAATCTCCAATTTCATTTTTGGAAGGGATCGAGATTTCGCCAATCGTTAAGTTTCCTTCAGCAATTTCATTCGTTTTTTGCCCCAACTTCCGAATCGGTTTAACAAAATTCCCCGATATATACCAGGCAAATAACAAAGAGGCGAGAATGACCACGATAAATAAACATAGATATATAGTTAGGTCTCTCTGTAAATTTAATGAAATATCATTCTTAGATTGTCCAATTATAACAAGCGTTGATTGTAAAAGTAACTGAACTTTCTCATCAATTAAGGTTGATAGGATTGTAATGTATTCATATGTAATATTTCGTTTATCTGCAGAAACCCCAGATTGAATTTGCTCACCAAGTCTATCAATATATTGAGTAGTGGTATTTAATATTTCACGAACTGCAATAATTTCTTCTGTAAATAATTCGCTTTTATCATTCATTTCAATTTTTTCTAAATTTCGGTACATATCTTTTAGATGATCATATTGACTTCCACTTTCAAATGGAACTTTACCATAAGCAATATCCCTAATTTCGTCATTTAATTGTTGCTTTAATACACCATTTATTGAGTTAGTCATTGTAACCGTTTCCAACATTGCGTTATATTGCTTAACATACCCTAAGAAAAGATAGATCTGGACACAGTTAATAGCTGCAAGCCATACAAGGATTGCAAGAATGACTAGAATTAGCCTAGTCCTTAATGAATAGTCAGATAACTGCAAACTAAATTTCATATTATAATCCTCCCCCCTATATTAATGATTCAATAAGCGTTCCGATATTTCATAATATTCTAAAAATATAGCAATAATAATATAACATCTTTCCAAGAGATTAGTCACGACATTTAAAAACACTTTAAGGGTGTGCCAATCATGTTGAAATTACTAATTATTTAAGTGTAATAATCACAAGATTGAAAAGAAGGTACGTCAAATAATGAAATAGTGATAGCCCCCATATCTCATACTTCCTAATTTATTTTCCTCCACCACCTAATTTCAAGCTGTAATTACCTGTAACAAACTATGCTAGAGTCTCTTAAAGTATTTCTAAATATCCTTAAAGTGCGATATTTTTATTGTAATGGAGCAGCTTTTAGGTTAAATGAATGCACAAGTTATATGTTGTTGGAGCTTTTAAAAAACAATGTTTAAAGCTTTCTAAACGGAGTAGTTGAATACTTTATTCAAACTCATTGGTGGAAAAACTTAATAAATTATTTGTCTGAAGTTTTATTATAAAACTAGTGGTCACAAAGGAGGTTATTATAAAAAGCTCAATTTTGCTATTGAGCTTTTTCTCTATAGCCATTTATTTCAATTATAGGCCGAAATTATATAATTAAATAATAAAAAAATAAATCTTTTTTAGATAAGAACAACTGACTTTTTATAAACCCCGAATA
>NZ_CADEPK010000051.1 GCF_902829255.1 Metabacillus niabensis
ATTGTTGGTAATATATAAGTACAAATATGAATGAGTAAATATTGTAACAGGGCTGGTGACTTAATGATTAAGGAAACTCGAATTAATAAGATTGAAGAGTATATAAAAGAAAATAAATCAGTATCCTTGGATGAATTAATGGAGGTATTTAGCGTTTCGAAAAACACAATCCGCCGAGATGTTCAGGAGCTGGTTGAAAGAGGTGATTTTAAAAAGGTCTATGGGGGTGTTGCGGTAAATGATGATAGATCAGCAAAATTAGAATCCTTCCAAGATAGACAAGTCCGCAACAAAAAAGAGAAGGAACTGATAGCAAAAGTAGCGGCTCAATTTATAGATGATGGGGATATTATTTTTGTTGACTCGGGAACGACAACAATTGAGCTTATTGAATTTATTAAAAATAAAAGCGTAACGATCTTAACGAATAGCTTGAATTTTATCGTACATGCCATACCATATGAAAATTTAAATGTTATTTCAACAGGTGGGATTCTTGAAAGAAAAACAAATTCCTTTGGGAGCATTAAATATATTGATTTGCTAAATGCGTATAATATAAAGAAGGCATTTATGGCTTCTACAGGAATCTCATTAACAAATGGAGTAACAAATGCATCCCCATTTGAAAGCGAGCTCAAAACAGCTGTTGTGAATAGAAGCTTGGAAACATATTTGTTAATTGATCATGACAAATTTGATAAATATGGGCTCATGACTTACTGTACTTTGGATAAAATTAATTTTCTTATTACAGATGCAAAGCCGGAGCAAATTTACTTAGATTATCTTAGAAATCATAACATTAAGCTTATTATCCCAGATTAATTTTTTATCCATATTAAAGGGCGAATGTTATTTTAGACATTCGCCTAAAGCTTTATAACAAAAATTCCTTCTTAATTCCTCATGCTC
Organism: Metabacillus niabensis; assembly: GCF_902829255.1. Classification (GTDB taxonomy): domain Bacteria; phylum Bacillota; class Bacilli; order Bacillales; family Bacillaceae; genus Metabacillus; species Metabacillus niabensis. Next base: position 916 of record NZ_CADEPK010000051.1, read on the forward strand.
TAACACAAAAAGGGAATGCAGCATAAACTGCTCTTCCCAATTAGTTAACTTTGTTTGTTATAGTCGAAGTCCTTCTTTTATCGATTTCAAAGTTATTTCATTTGACCACTCAGGTTTATCTGGATAAGCGAAAACAGCATTAGTGACAATTCCATCAAACTTGATTTCTCTTAGCTTGCTATACAAAGCATCAAAATTGATTTCACCTTCACCAGGATTTAAATGTTGGTGGATCGTTACATTAGCTCCTGGTGGATTAACGATATAACGCAATCCAAATGCAGCTTTATGATTCATCGTATCAGCAATTAAAACATGTGCTAGCAAATCACCTGCTTCATCTATATGCTTTGCTACATCACCAATCCCATCATCATAGAAAAAGGCATGTGGTACGGAATAGACGAGCTTAATCCAATCTTTGTCAAGCGCACGAATCATCCTAATTGCTTCGATATTCAATTCAATAAAATCATTTGGATGTGATTGAATATTTAGCTTAATCCCTTCCTTTTCAAAAACCGGAAAAAGCTCATCCATTGATTTTAAGAAGGCAGCTTCACTTTCGACTGGACGGCTTTTGTCTCCACTGAACTCAGTATTCATTAAGTCTACTTCTAACTCAGAAGTAATTTCAATACAGCGTTTCCAATTTTTCACGGCTGCTTGGCGTTCGGTTTCATCTGGCGAGGACCATTGCTGAACAGGGAGCACTGAAGAAATCTTAACACCAGCATCTGCACAATATCTTTTTAAATCTTTGATAAGCTGTTTATCAACTTTAGGATATTCATAAAACCAAATAAAATCTTTTCGTGGTGATAATTCTACCCATTCATATCCTAATCGAGCAACTGCATCAATCGTATCTTTTAAATTCGTATTATCACGATAATGTGATGGATCGTACGCTAATCGCATTAGATTTTCACTTCCTTCTTATAAATATAGTTTCATATAATCTTATAAACAAAATGTAATGTATTGATTAACTTTTGGTGATATGTATGCCTCGATCATAATATCAAAAACGCTTACAGTCAATATTTTCTGAAAAATCCAATTAGAAAAGCAGTTTAATAGATTTTAAATATTATTAATACGAGCTAAACAATAGAATGACCAAGAAGAATATAAAGGAAAACTCTTTTTGAGTTACCCATACTTTTAGTATTTATCGGCTTATTCCAACTGATCCAATCTCAAAATATTTTGAAACGACATTAAGGGTTGTTTCTTTTGCTTTTTTAATCGTTTCTTCAGCTTCTAATTGATAATATTCAGGACGGAATAATTCGATTGATACAACATCTGAAAAGCCTATTTCTTTCAATGTTGATAATATGCCATCTAAATCGATAGCACCTTGCCCTGGCCATAAACGATCCTCATCTGTTAAAAAGCCAATAGGGAAATCCTCAGTATCATCAATATGCAAAATAAAGATTTTCGAGGAATCTGCCTTTTTTAAATCCTCTATATTTGAACCCATTGCATGGAAATGGAAACAATCAAGAACAAGACCTACGTTATCGCGATTTACCGCTTCTACAATCTCATATGCTTGAGCAAATGTATTAACTGTACATTTTGGGTGTCCGACAAATTCTAAAGCAATTTTTATTCCATACGGCTCTGCTAAGCTTGATAATTCAGTAAGAACCTCTAGACAGCTGGTTTTTATATCCTCTTTAAGAATTTTCTCTTCGGTAACTAGTGGAACCGCAACTATATATTTAATACCTATTTTCTTACCTAATTCCAACATCTCAGTAAATTGTGAAATAATTTCCTTATATCCCTCTTCATCGCGATTATTAAAAAATACAAGGGCATTAAGCGCTAATGGCTTTATGTGATGGGTTTGAAAGTAAGTTACTAACTCTTCAATAGAATGCTCCTCTAAATATTCAGGTAATTTATCCATTGAGCGAATTTCAATAAAATCGTATCCATGTTTTTCGCAATATTCTAGGTCTTTTATAAGGTTGGAATTTTCTAAAGTAGTCGCTTGATTAAAGCATAATTTCATCTCAATCATCCCCAATTCCATTTTTTCTCATAACTGCTTTCCGTTTTTTAATCCTCATTTATCAGATGATTTGAAGTCCTTTTTCACTATAAAATGCCGGTCTTTCCTGTAGGTGAATGAGCTCTTCTTCACCTGTTTGCTGAGCTTTTACACATGCATCTGACGTTACCGCTGCAATGTAACCATCCCAAGAGGTTGGTCCATTTGGTTTCCCATCCTTTGTAATGGAATCAATAAAGTCTTGAATTTCCACATTATACGCATCCATAAACCGATATTTCCAATCGTTTAAAATCGTTGAGCTTAATTTTTGATTTTTCCGTAGAACGACACTTTGAAATTCAGGTAGCTTCACAATCCCTTCATCCCCAATTACTTCACATTGAATATCATAACCGTACTGACAATTAACAAATACTTCTACACTTATAACAATTCCACGGTTTGTTGTTATTGTAAACAATTGAGGGTCCTGAAGATTTGCATGTGAATATTTTGTTTTCCTTGGAAAATGAACCTGAACTGATTTATAGTCATCATCAATTAACCAATGTAGTACATCAATTTCATGAATTAATGTATCTGTTACTGCCATATCTGTCGTATAGCTCTCACCAACTTGTGGATTACGGTGTGCAGCACGAATCATTAATGGCTCACCAATTTCATTGCCTTCAATTGCTTGCTTTAATTGTATATAGCCGCTATCATAACGACGCATGAAACCAACCTGAACAAGCTTCTTCCCTTGCTTCATTTCAGCTTCTACAATTCTGAGGCACCCTGCCGCCGTAGTTGCTAATGGTTTTTCACAAAAAACATATTTTCCGGCTTCTACTGCTGCGACAACCGTTTCTTCATGTGCTGGTCCCCAACTTGAGACAAGCACAACATCGACATTTGGGTCTGCGATAAGCGCTTTATCATCAGGATAAATAACTGCATCTAATTGATAAGCTTCAACTGCTTGCTTTGCAGATTCCTGATTAACATCTGTTACTGCAATAACTTTACCGCCTGATAATTTATTTGTAATTCTATTAATATGCTCTTTCCCAATTGCTCCTGTCCCGACAACTCCAAAACGTAATGTCATCTTAAGTTCCTCCAATTCTATTAATAAGTTAAATTTCAAATGTTTGTAATCACCTAATATATAAAGCGCTTACTATTATAAGTTAGGATTTTCCACCTGTTCATTAACAGCTGGTTTAAGCTTATTCGATTTGTAAGTTCTAAAGTATTGTTCGAGCTGTTCAAGCGATTTTCCTTTTGTCTCTGGTAAACATTTAAATACAAATGTAATAGCACCAATACCAAATACTGCAAAAATAAAGAATGTTGTGGAAAGACCAACTGCATTAAGTAGGATAGGAAATGAAAACCCCACGAGAAAGTTTGTAATCCAAAGACAGAAAACCGTAACTCCCATTCCTATCCCTCTTAACCTTAATGGGAAAATTTCAGATAACATTAGCCATGTAACAGGTGAGATTGCTCCTTGTTGAAATGTAAGGAATGTAACGGTCAAACTTAATACGACAATAGGAAGTATTGCCGAACCATTTAATACAAATGAGAATACTCCTATAAGTGTTAATGCTATAGTAGTCCCAATCAAGCCTACAATAAGCATTGGACGCCTTCCAACCTTGCCTAGTAACCAAATACCAACAAAAGTAGCTAAAACTGAAATGACCCCATTTGCAATATTCGCTATTAAGGCAGCATCTGTTGAAAAACCTGACTCTTGTAAAATTTGCGTACCGTAATACATTATCGAGTTAACACCAGTTATTTGCTGAACAATCGCAATTCCGATACCAATCAACAAAATTCTTCGGACCCACGATATATTTAAATCTTTAAAGGTTGCTTGAGAAATATTTGATTCCTGTGCAAGATTATCTTGAATTTCTTTAAGCTCAGATTCCGCCTTATCCGCCTGACGAATTTGTTGAAGAACGCGAAGTGCCTCACCAATTTTCCCCTTTGATGCGAGCCAACGGGGACTTTCTGGAACAATTCTCATTCCAAACCATAATAAAACAGCAGGTAATGAAGCAATTACAAGCATCCAACGCCAAACATTAGCAGATTCTTGACCAATTGTATTACCAAGAATTGCATTAAACGTAAATGCTAACAATTGACCGGTAACAATCATTAGCTCATTTTGGGTAACCATTCTCCCCCGATTCTCAGCTGGTGACATTTCCGCTAAAAAGGCTGGGACCATAACTGACGCCGCTCCAACAGCTAACCCTAGTAAAAAGCGACATATAATCATTACTGTTGCTGTAGGTGAAATTGCACAACCTATCGTAGCGAAGAAAAATAGTAACGCAAGATTAAGAATCATTTTACGGCGACCAAATCTATCTGATAATCTTCCACCAAAAACTGCTCCAAATGCTGCTCCAAAAAGCAATGAACTTGTAACAAGTCCTTCTATTACAGGTGTAAGATTCAGTTCATCTGGCCGTGCCATAAAAGGTAATGCACCATTAATTACACCTGTATCATATCCAAAAAGTAATCCTCCGAATGTTGATATAATCGTTATTTTACGTAATGCCCTTTTTTGTTCTCCTTTATTAACTCCGATTTGATTATTCATTCCTTTATCCCCCCAAGGAGCACTTTATTAATTACTCATTAATGCATTGTTCTTGATGCTCATTAACTTTTCATCAATATATCCCCGGGCCATTAAAGCATACTCTAAAGGATGTGCGATCTGTGGGTCTTGTTCAGCTTCAACGACAATCCAGCCATGATAATTTGAATTTATTAGCTTTTTATATACCTTTGTAAAATCAATACATCCATCTCCAGGTACAGTAAACATTCCAGCCAAAAAGGATTGTTGAAATGATTTCCCAATTTTTTCACATTGTTCTTTTACATTTTGACGAACATCTTTGAAATGGACGTGCTTGATCCGTGTAATATGCTTATCAAGTATTGCTAAATAATCACCATCAGATACAAAAATATGACCAGTATCATACAATAAATGCACATACTGTGAATCGGTATTTTCCATTAGTCTATCAACCTCTTCTTTTGTCTGGATTCCTGTTCCCATATGATGGTGATAAACTAATTTTAAATCATACTGATTTGCAATTTTCCCTAATTCATTTAAGCCCTCACATAGACGTTCCCATTCTTCATCAGTAAAACAAGGCTTGTTGGCAAACACATTCTGCACTGTCCCTTGAACACTGTATGTTTGCTCTGATACAACCGCAACATTTGCATGAACCTCTTTTAAATACTGACAATGCTCATGGAACAATTGAGACACACTTACTAAACCGTCTCGAATAATAAAACTACTAAACCATTTCCCGGCAATTTTTAAGTTTCGAAGCTTTAATTCCTTGTTAAGAACTTTAGGTTCAGGAAAAAAACCACCAACTTCTGTTCCTTCAAAACCAGCAACTACAATGTCACTCAATAAATGTGAAAGTGTATTTCCTGCACCGATTTCTGGGATATCATCATTTCTCCAGCCAATTGGAGCAATTCCCCATGTAATCCTCTGTTTACTCAATGCAACCTCCCCCTTCGATTTAGTATAAGTGCTTTCAAATTGCGGAATTATTTTTTTCAAAGTTTGAGATAAGTAGCATCTTATGTAATAAGCTTTTAATCTATTTTTCCTTTCGTTATTTTTTTCAATACCTCCATTCCTATTTTAGTTTAATATAGTTAACATTTTATTAGTTGTTGGTTAACTATTGGTTATCTATGTGTAAATAATAATATTAAAAACGCTTTCAGTCAATTATTTTTTTGAAATTCGTTCAAAAAAATTACTCAACTTTTACTCAACAAGCACCATTGCAATTCTCAATTCTTCATCAAACTAGATTATTTCTTGCATGTAAAACAAAAAACTATTCTCCACGTTCAGAGAATAGTTATATTCCATCAGCTTTTTGATTCTGTTCGTGAGGATATGAACTCTTTTGAATAGACCATCCGCTTGCTTGGACTCCATTGCCAAACTAAATACGTGGCGATCAAGCCTAAACATCCGACAAAGTAAAACCCTACTTTCATACTAAATAGCGAATTGACAATTCCAGTACATAACGGCCCTAAACAAATACCAATTGCATATATTGCCTGATAAGCACCCATTGCGGTAGCTCTCTTTTCTTTCGCAATTTTTTCAATTGCTAGCCCTAGTAATAGCGGAAAAATAATTCCAAGGAAAAATCCTTTTACCCCCTGAACAACTAGAAATATCCCCTTCGATTCGATAAACGGGATGATGAACGTTGTAGGTGCTGCATAAAGAAATGCCAGCTGTAATGCCCGCCATTCTCCTATCCGAGGAATAAGAATTCTCCCCATAAAAAGCGTGGCAATAGCATGTGGAATCATAAATACGATGACATTCCAGGTTATTTCACTTGTACTAAATCCAATTGACAACGCATAATTAGAAGTAAATCCAAACACTGTAGAAAAAATCATACTATGTGCCAATATTGAAAGCACTGAAACTTTCAACAAAGAAGGCTCTTTAATAATAGCAATAGCATCCTTTAAACTGAATGCTTCCATAGTTATGGCATTTTTATATTCTGTAATGAAAAAGGAAAGTATCATACCGACTAAACTAAATATGCTACCAATTATAAAAGGCGCCCTCCAGCCCCATTCATCTACAAGATATCCACTAAAGCTCATTCCTAATAATTGAGCGAGCACAACTATAAATGAAATCGTCCCCATCGCTTTATGAACGTGTTTATCGTCATAAAAGGTTGGAAATAAGACGGTAAACACTACCCAAGAGGAAGCTGATAATCCTGCTAAAGAACGCGCTAAAAAGATCATCCAAAGATTTTCAGTAAGAAGATAAATTAGACAACTAAGAAAGCTCGAAAACATTCCAAAAATAATAAAAGGCTTTCTATATTTCACAAGGTCTGATATGATTCCAATCGGCAGTCTGCACAAAAGTTGTAATAATCCATAGCTGCTTAGTACGATTCCAATAAAGGAATATTGCCCTCCAATTGATTCCATATAAGGTGATAAAATAGGAACATAAATAAAATGAGGAAACCATAATAAAAAAGAGATGATGATAAATAAGTATTTAGTCGATTGTTTTCTTTCCAACCTGTCATCACTTCCAATCAAGATGCATACAAAAAAAGAGAGTGAATGCCTTAATCGCTAACACCCTCATCTAGTTTATGCTTTATGATTTGATCCAAATTCCCTAATCTTAGCTTTAACCGTTTCCTTTACTGCTTCTTTTCCATGTATCATAATTGAACGAGCATCATATATGTCTTGATCATTTTCTAAAACATTTCGTATAGCCGCAGTCCACGCCTGTAAGCATTCTGTATTTACATTTATTTTGGCATGACCAAGCTCGATTGTTTTTTGGATTTGGTAAAGAGGAATTCCCGATCCACCGTGCAGTACTAAAGGTATATTGATTAAATCAGCTATTTCCTTCATTTCTGCAAAGCCTAATTTTGGTTCACCTTGGTATGGTCCATGGACGGATCCAAGCGCCGCTGCTAACGCGTCTATTCCTGTTTCTTCAACAATCCGGCTACAATGAACCGGATCAGCATATTGAATTCCACCGATCATTCCATCCTCATTTCCGCCAACTGTACCAACCTCTGCTTCAACAGATACTCCACGAGGTCTTGCATATTCAACGACTTCCTTTGTCATAGCAATATTTTCTTCTATTGAAAAGTGCGAGCCATCAATCATAACAGATGTATAACCAGCATCAATTGCTTCCTTACATCTTTCTACACTTGTACCATGATCCAGATGCAAGGCAACTGGAACTGTAATCCCTTTATTCTCTACAAGTTGACGAACAACGGTAGAAATAAGATGAAATCCACCTAAATAGTCTACAAGTCTATCAGATGATGCAACAATAACAGGTGCCTGCTCTTCCTGTGCCGCTTCTAATATAGCCTCCACCCATTGGAAGCTATTCATATTAAATTGACCGATCGCATACTTTCCTTCTCTTGCTTTAGTGAGCATCTTTTTCATTGATACTAGCTTCGTAGATGTTGTTAACATGTAAATTCATCACCTCGCTTTTCTCATTTAATATTGCTTTGCAGTTTGTAGCATTTTCTTTCTACTATCATTCGCCTTTTGAATGCTTTCCTTTTGAGAAACTTCTGCAACCCCAACATTCCACCAGCTTTCATAGCCGTCAGTCATTGTTTTTGGTAGCACTTTAATATCAATTAATGTTGATACACTTTGCTTTTTAGCATCCTCAAGGGCTGCCTTCAATTCTTGAACTGTATGAACCTTATAAGTTTTTGCACCATACCCTTCTGCAACCTTTGCATAATCAATATTCATTATTTTATTGTCATGTGTTCTAAATTCACAGAAGTAGCTTCCACCACCGTGATCCATTTGGAGATTATTAATACATCCAAACCCTGAATTATCAAAAAGGACTACATTAATTTTGTAGTTATATTGAATAGCAGTTATTAGCTCAGAGTGCAGCATGAGAAAGCTTCCATCACCAACAAGTGAATATACCTCTTTATCAGGCTCCGCCAATTTAATTCCTAGTGCACCCGATACCTCATATCCCATACAGGAATATCCATACTCAACATTATACGTATTAGGAACAGTCGGATTCCAAATACGTTGAACATCACCAGGTAGCGATCCTGCTGCGGTAATGATTGTACTGTCTGGTGCAATGACATCATTAACTGTGATTAATGCAGTCGTTTGCGCCAATTCAGTATTTAACTGATCTGCATATTCATTCAATATTTCTTGTGAAAAGTGATTTTTTACCTCAGGCTCAAACCCTTCACGTTTAAATTGAATGTTGCTTAGACGCTCTCTTTCAGCTGTCCACTCTTCTTTCAATTCAAAAATGGTTGACCCGAATTCACTTACATACCCCTCTAATAATGGTGCCAATTGTTCCAAGGTCACCTTGGCATCTGCAACTACTTGGAACGCATCCAGCTTATAGGCATGAAGACGGCTAACGTTTATATTTAAAAATTTCGCATTGTCAAAATTAAAGGCCGTTTTAGAAGAGGTTGCAAAATCTGTATATCTTGTTCCAATTCCAATAATTAAATCAGCTTGACGGGCAGCCTTATTTGCTGCTAACGTACCAGTAATTCCCAAACCACCTAGATTATTTTTAAACGTACTTTCGACCGTTGCTTTACCAGCTTGTGTTTCAACTAATGGGATGTGATGTTTTTCAGATAAAGAGACTAATATATCACGAGCCTGTGAATATTTAGCTCCTCCCCCAACAAGAATAACAGGTCTTTTACTGTCCTTAATTAATTTTGCTGCCCCTTCTAACTCACGTTTAACAGGTTCTTTACGGTCTAAATAATGCACCCTTTTTTCAAAGAACCTTTCATCATAATCAAATGCCTCTCCTTCAACATCCTGAGCAATACAGATGGTCGCTGGACCTGCCTTCCCCGGATCTGTCATTACTTCAAAGGCGCGAATTAAGCTTGACATTAACTGCTCGGGGCGAGTAATACGATCCCAGTAGCGAGAAACCGGCTTTAATGCATCATTTGTTGTGACAGCTAAACTATATTCATGCTCTACTTGCTGTAATACTGGATCTGGCTGTCTTGTGGCAAACGTATCTCCAGGTAAAAGCAAAACTGGTATATTATTAGCTAATGCTGTTCCTGCGGCTGCAGCTAGATTTGCTGAGCCTGGTCCAACAGAGGTTGTAACAGCATAGATTTTTTGTCGAAGCATTTGTTTACTATAAGCAATTGCTGCATGTGCCATTCCTTGTTCATTTTTACCTTGAATGACTTTTAAATGACCTGCATCTTGTTCAAGCGCTTGCCCAATCCCTAATACATTTCCATGGCCAAACACATTAAAAACACCTTCAACAAAAGGGAATTCCTCTCCATCTACATTAATATACTGCTGATTTAAAAATTTGATTAAAGCTTGTGATGTGGTTAATCTAATTTTCCCCATACCCTTTCACCTCTTACTTATTTTGGTAAACTGCTTCCCTCTCTGCTATTAGCTGTTCAATTTCTTTCACTGTAGGCATCGCCTCAGATGAGCTATGCTTACTAACGACAATTGCAGCAGAAGCACTGCCATATTTCAATGCAGTATCAATATCCATTCCATTTATCAGTGCATATAGAAAAGCAGAGGCATATGAGTCACCCGCACCAAATGTTTTTAATACCTTAGTTAAATATGCTTTACCTTTGAATATTTCTCCTGTTTTCGCATATGCATAAGACCCCTCAACACCATGTTTGATCACAATTAGCTTTGGAGAATGCTTAAATAACTCATGAATTGTTGCTTCATTACTTCCATTTTCACGATTTTCCAGCACATCAAATTCGTCTCGAGTACCAATTACAACATCTGATTGCTGAGCAACAAGTGTATAATAGATAGAAGTTTCTAATTGAGATTCCCACGTATAACCGCGATAGTCCAATTCAAAAAATACTTGAACATCATTTTTCTTTGCAAGATGAACAGCCTTCAGTACAGCCTCACGAGAAGGACTTTTCGCTAAGGCTGTGCCTGATACAAGAAGCACCTTTGCCTTTCTTATATACTCCTCACTTACTTCAGAGGGATTTAAATAAAGATCTGCCACTTCATCTCGATACATTAAAATGCTGCATTCCTCAGGGCTTTTAATTTCCGTGAAAGCTAAGCCTGTTTTATGTCCATCATTATCTATAGGCATTTGTGATGTATCAACACCGACTTCCGCCATGTAATTTTTTATAAATCGGCCGTGCTGATCATCTGCTAGCTTCCCAATAAATCCTGTCTTCAAGCCTAATTTTGATGCACCAATTGCGATATTTGCCGGAGAACCGCCAACATATTTTTTGAACGTCATCGTTTCTTCCATCGGTCTGTTATACTCCACTGCATTTAAATCGATACATGCTCTACCGATTGCAATCATATCGAACTCAGCTTTAGGATTAAACTCCAATTTCAAAATGAACATCTCCCTTACCTTTTTATTTTCTCTCTAAGATCCATTCATGCGCACGTTCGTTATGGAATTTCCAAATACGTTTAGGACCGGCCATAATATTTAAGTAATAAGAATCATAGCCGTCAGGAACAGCAACTGGATGATATCCTTTCGGCACTATGACAACATCTCCGTTTTCCACTGCCATTGTTTCATCTAATGTGCGATCATCTGTATAAACGCGCTGAAAGACAAAGCCTTGCTTTGGATTCATCTCATGATAATACGTCTCTTCTAAGAAAGATTCATATGGCAGGTTATTCTGATCATGTTTATGTGGTGGATAGCTAGACCAATTGCCACTATCAGTGAATACTTCAACAACGAGCAAGCTATTAGCAGCAGGATTTGAATCAGGTAAAATATTATGAACTAATCGTTTATTGCTATATTTTCCGCGATATTCAATTTGATTATCTTCTGCTTTAATTAGCTTTGTCGGCAATTGCTGTTGTGATGGAGAATAACAGAGAACTACTCTTGCCTGACTATTCGCTTCAATTTGAAATTGCTGATTATTTGAAACATACACACTATCAGTTGGCTTCTTCTCAAATACACACTCTCTTGTCCCGATATTTTCAAACGTTACTTGTTGATCAGAAACAGTAATTTTACCAGTTAAAGCAACAATACAACATTCTACCTTGTCTAAATCTTCTGTATATGTAGCACCAGGATTCAAATCAATGACCTTCATTCCAACGAACTCCAATAATGAACTATCTGTCATGACATCATGTATGAGTGTTACACCTGGCGATATTTCAACTGCTTTTGGTTTTCGGAGTAATTTACTCATTGTATGTGCGCTCCTTTTGTTTAAGTTAAAATGAGAATTGCTATTATCCTATAAAACTCCTATAGAGATAATAGCGGAGGGTTTTCATTTCATTCAAAAGTTGGTGCTTTATAGTTAGCTGTTACTACCTTTTTACGCGTATAGAAATCAACACTATCCTTACCATTTGCATGTAAAGTACCATAGAAGGACGATTTCCAGCCAGAGAATGGGAAGAATGCCATTGGTGCCGGTACACCTAAGTTTACTCCCAACATACCTGCATCAATATTTTCACGGAAGTAACGGATGGAAGAAGCATTTGATGTATAAATGCAAGCACCATTTGCAAATTCTGATTTATTTGTTATTTCAACTGCCTCTTTTAAATTTTTCACACGTATAATTGATAAAACTGGTGCAAAAATTTCGTCCTTCCAAATGCTCATATCTGTTGTTACCTCATCAAAAATTGTTGGTCCAACAAAATACCCTTCCTCAGGTACAGACTGACGACCATCACATACTAATTTAGCACCTTCATTAATTCCTTTTTGAATATATTCTAAAGTTCGTTGTTTATTTTGCTCGCGAATAACTGGACCTAAAAATACACCTTCATCAAGTCCATTCCCAATTTGTACTTCTTTTGTTTTCTCTATTAATCTTTGTAAAAACGCATCTGCAATATCATCTTCAACAGCTACAACAGAGCAAGCCATACAGCGCTCACCTGCTGAACCAAATGCTGAAGCAATCACATTTGTCGTTGCATGCTCTAAATCAGCATCCTGTAAAACGATTGAGTGGTTCTTTGCCCCAGTTAACGCTTGAACACGTTTTAAATTTGCACTTCCTCGTTTATATACATACTCACCAACTGGCTGTGAGCCTACAAATGAAATCGCCTTTACCTCTGGATGATCCAATAGACCATTTACAACATCATGTGCACCATGTACCATATTGAATACACCTTTTGGAAGACCAGCTTCTTCTAATAGCTCTGCTAATTTTTCAGCTAGCATAGGAGTTCTTTCAGATGGTTTAAGAACAAATGTATTTCCTACCGCAATCGCCATTGGGAACATCCAGCAAGGTACCATCATCGGAAAGTTAAAAGGTGTAATACCTCCAACAACTCCAATTGGATAACGGTAATTCGTAATCTCAACATCTGTTGCAATTGTAGTTAAGGAATCCCCCATCATGAGAGTAGGTGCTCCTGTAGCAAATTCTACATTCTCAATTCCGCGTCCAACCTCACCTAATGCTTCCGTAAGGTTTTTACCATTTTCAAGTGTAATAATTCGAGCTAGCTCCTTTTTATTATTTTGCAAAAGCTGTTGGAAGTTAAATAAAACTCTAGCCCGTTTTTGAACTGGAACATTTCGCCATTCCTTAAATGCCTTTGCAGCAACTTCTACCGCATAATCAACTTCTTCTTTTGTTGAAATAGGCACTTGAGCAATTATTTCATTTGTAGCAGGATTGTAAACATCTTCATATTGAGTCGTTTTACTTTCTACCCAATCACCATTTATAAAGTTTTTTAGCTTTTTAACCCTCGTGATTACTTCAGACATTTCAACTTCCTCCTTAGCGATTTCCCCTAAAGTAGGGCCATTTTTATAACATTGTTGCTATTTAAGTAGTTGTGGCAAGCAGTAAAGTCAACCTTCACATTGGTGCTGCTCGTTTTCTGTGGAGCATGCAGTTCACTCCTACTGCTTCGATTAATTTGAAATAGTTTTCCTTTATTAAATTTGTACTAGAGAAGAGCATGAGTGAAGGTCCTATTGCCGCCTGTAAATCTAGCGATAACCTTATGTCATTATTTATAGATTATTATATTTTGGTTATCTTTTGGTTATGTCTGACTCTATCTTAATACTAAAAACGCTTTCAGTCAATTATTTTTCTATGTTTTTTATATTTTCATGGGTAATTCTTGAGAATTATCTTATGTTCATTATTACTAGCTCAATTAATATGCATGTATACATACTTATAGACGTTTCTGTAATACTTTGTTGTTGATTTCAGCAAGAGGCACGCCCTTGGTGGTTCTTAAGCTTAGTTTATTAACGTCTGGAAGGTTTCCCTTTGCCATAATTATCTAAGCAGGAGCCTCATGCATCTGTTCAAATTTAAACAGTGATATCCTTATAGAAAAAGAGGAAGGTAATTTATTAAAATGTAAGATTAGTAGGCTACTATATAAATGGTTTAAAGGTACAATGAATTGGGATATTTCAGAAAAAGGAAAGGTCTGCTCTGATTATTCCAGTACAGACCTTATAGAAGTATTAAAAAATGGTTTTAAATCCTTTTCATAAAGTTTAGCTATCAATATATCTGTTTGAGGTGGCAAAAGTCATATTAGATTATTTTTAGATGTGTCTTATATAAAATGAAAAATTGTTCTTTCTATAAAACATGGAAATATCTCACCATAACAATCAATATAGGGTTACTATAGCTGTCCTAATAAAAATTGTGCTTCACCAAATCCAAAGCTCCAGTCTGCTGCTCCATTTGTTACGATCGATATCATAATATTATTAGATGTTATCCCACAGCTTTTCTCTAGCTCTTCAGCAACTAATTGATAGAACTCCTTCTTTTGTTTCGTGCTTCTTTCAGTACTTGTTACGCTAATCACAACAACATCCTTGCTTCTTTCAAAACCTAAGCCTGTGTCTTGGATGATTAGTTCATTTGCTGGATGCTGGCTAACAATTTGGTAACGATCTCTTTCAGGTACGTCAAATGCTTTTACAACAGCTCGGTGAATCGCATCCAATAATTCTTTTAGAGACCTTTCATCACGGCCCTCTACTACATCAACTCTTATCAACGGCATTTTAAAACCCCCTAACAAAATGATAAAGTAATTATAATATCTTGGTTAACTTTTGGCAATATTTTTGTTTTTATTCCATAAACAAAACGCTTGGTTATTTGAACCGCACCTCCAATTGTTAGATATTCTCCAACAATTGGCTGCAGTTCAATTATCCAAGCGTCTTTGCTTAAGTCTCTTGTTATTTATGCTAAATAAGCATTTTTCTCAATCAACACTTTGGCAATCTCACGTTTTTTACTAATAACATTTATCGGTGTATGACGTGTAAATTTTCGTAATGCCGAAAGCATCATCCGTAACGAATCACCTGTTTCTACGGCAATTAGTGTCTCTTTTGCGTGTGCTTCAATTTCATTGAAGGCCTCCTGACAATATACTTCGGTGTAGAGAAGCTTTTGCTTGTTCTTTTCCTCTCCAGTGCGAGCAATTGCTTTTTCTGTTCGGAGGATAGCTGATTCCATTGCATAAATATTGCTTACAATATCTGCAATATTGACAAGAACCTCTTGCTCCTTCTGAAGGTCTTTCCCATATTTTTGTGCAGCAAGCCCCGTGATTAAAATAGCAATTTTCTTCGCATTTTTCAAAAGATGCTTTTCTTGCTCTAATGTCCCATCGCCTACCTCCTCAGGCATAAGCATCATTAATTCCTCCTGTAAGCTTTGTGCTTTTTGGAATAATGGTAGCTCTCCTTTTAATGCTTTCCGTAAATAAGTTCCAGGGACTAGGAGGCGATTTATTTCATTTGTTCCTTCAAAAATCCGATTAATTCGTGAATCACGATAAATTCTTTCTACTTCATATTCAGCCATAAATCCGTAGCCGCCGTGGATTTGCACTCCTTCGTCTACGACATAATCAAGTGTTTCAGAACCAAACACCTTGTTCAAAGAACACTCTATTGCATACTCTGCAATAGCGCTTGCTACTTCTTTTCCATCCTGTAATTGTTCAGCTGTTAAACGACTCATTCGATCTTCGAATAATCCTACAGTTCGATAAACAGAGCTTTCCATAACGTATGTTTTCACTGCCATATTCGCTAATTTTTCTCCAATTAACGAAAAGCGAGAAATCGGTGTTTTGAATTGCTGGCGCTGATTTGCATATTGGACAGATAGATCAATTACTCTTTTTGCGCCGCCAATTGTACCGACCGCTAATTTATAACGACCAATATTAAGAATATTAAAGGCTATGACGTGACCTTTACCTAGTTCACCTAATAAATTTTCCTTTGGAACCGCGACATCTTCAAGTATTAATGTTCTTGTAGAGGAGCCCTTAATTCCCATTTTCTTTTCTTCAGGTCCTGTCGACACACCTTTAAATTCCTTCTCAACAATAAATGCAGAAAAATGTTCACCATCTACCTTTGCATATACGATAAATATGTCAGCAAAGCCGGAGTTTGTAATCCATTGCTTTTCTCCATTTAAAAGGTAATGAGTCCCTTCTTGATTTAGCTTTGCTACAGCTCTCGCCCCTAGCGCATCAGATCCGGAGTTTGGCTCAGTTAATGCATAGGCTGCTAATTTTTCTCCAGTTGCAAGGTCTGGTAAATATTTTTGCTTTTGCTCCTCATTTCCGAATAAAACAATCGGTAGCGAGCCAATCCCAACATGTGCCCCAAAAGATAAAGAAAAGCTTCCTGCACGGGAGATTTTTTCGGTAATTAACGCTGAGCTTATTTTATCAAGACCGATCCCGCCGTATTCCTCCGGTACATCGGCTCCAAGTAAGCCAAGCTCCCCTGCTTTTTTTAATAGTTTCACAGACTTATCAAATTGATGATTTTCAATATCATCAAGATGTGGCAATACCTCATTTACAACAAAATCCTCTGTCGTTTTTGCAATCATTTTATGCTCATCGGTAAAATCCTCTGGTGTGAAAATTTGTTCATACGTTAAATCCTCGATTAAAAAGCTTCCACCTTTAATAATTGCCTCAGCCGCTTTTGACATGAATATTCCCCCATTTTCATGTTTAATGTAAACACTAAGTACCCCTTACAATTACATTCCTATATTAATTCAAATACTCCCGCTGCTCCCATACCACCACCAATACACATTGTTACTATTCCAAATTGTTCTTGACGTCGTTTCATTTCATGAATAAGAGTTAAAGTCAATTTCGTACCAGAGCATCCTAATGGATGACCTAGTGCAATTGCCCCACCATTCACATTCACCTTTTCTTCATCTAAGCCGAGCTCCCGAATGACTTGAATCGCTTGGGAAGCAAATGCTTCATTTACCTCAAATAAACCGATATCAGAAAGCTCAAGCCCGGCATATTTTAACGCTAATGGCACAGCTGCAACTGGACCAATCCCCATTATTTCAGGTGGAACTCCAGCGACAGCAAATGAGCGAAACTTTGCAATCGGTGTGTATCCTTCTGCTTCTGCCTTTTCACGTTCCATTAATAGAACGGCTGCAGCCCCATCACTTGTTTGTGATGAATTTCCAGCAGTAACCGTCCCCGTTGTAGAAAAAGCAGGACGAAGTGAAGCTAGGACATCCAAATTTGTATTTACCCTGACCCCCTCATCCTGCTGGAAAATTTTCCGATTCTCCTGAAGCTTATGATCAGGTCCAACTGTTTTTATTACAACTTCAACTGGTACAATTTCTTCGGCAAATTTCCCCTCTTTTATTGCATTTGACGCCCTTTGGTGGCTTCTTACTGAAAATGCATCCTGCTCTTCTCTCGTAATTCCATACTTTTTCGCTACCTGTTCTGCTGTATGTCCCATCCCCATATAATATTCAGGTGCTTCTTCTGCTAGCTTTGCATTTGGTCTAACAATATGCCCCATCATCGGGACTAAGCTCATGGATTCAACACCACCAGCAATCGATGTATTTGCATGACCTAGTATGATTTTTTCTGCCGCAAATGCAATGCTTTGTAAGCCAGAGGAGCAGTAACGATTAATTGTAATCGCAGGCACTGTATAAGGAAGGCCTGCAAGTGCACCGATATTTCTAGCCATATTTAAGCCTTGCTCTGCCTCCGGTGTTGCGCAGCCAATAATTAAATCATCAATATTTCCCTCGTAATCACCTGCTCGCTTTAACGTTTCTTTTACAACAATTGCCCCTAAATCATCAGGACGCATATTTGCTAATGTTCCCTTCTTCGCTTTCCCAACTGGTGTTCTTGCTCCAGCGACAATGACTGCTTCCTTCATAACTCCAACCTCCCCTTTGTTTCCGATCGTTACAAAACATTTGCTGAAATTAATTTATCGTTCATTAATTTCTGAGCGGTTTCCCTTTTAAAAGCATATGCTGCATACGCTGCTGGGATTTCGCCTCAGCTACTAAACTTAAAAACGCTTCTCTCTCTAAATCTAATAAATATTGTTCATCAACCTCTGTTCCAAACGGGACTCTTCCTCCAGCTATAACAAAGGCTAGTTTTTTGGCAATCTTTAAGTCATGGTCTGAAATAAATCCAGATAAATGCATCGACTGTGCACCAAGGAGCATTGTCGCATACCCCGTTTCACCTACAACAGGTATTTTTTTACGAATTGGCGGTAGATAGCCATTATCATGGAGCTCAATGACTCGTTGCTTTGCATCATATAATAGATGATCACCATTTATGCTAATGTTGTCGTGTTGATTTAGAAAAGAGTTTTTCCTTGCTTCTGCAGCAGAGGTGGATACCTTTGCCATCGCAATTATCTCAAATACTTTATTTGCGACCGACTGTAAATCAAAGTCTACATTTTGTGGCATACTGCTTAGATGTTTAATGTAGAGTTCTTTATTTCCGCCTCCACCTGGAATTACCCCGACTCCAACCTCGACTAAGCCCATATAAGTCTCACTAGATGCTTGGATGCTGCTTGATGGTAAGCATATTTCAGCTCCACCACCTAAAGTCATCCCAAATGGGGCAGCAACAACAGGCTTTTGACTATATTTCAGTTTCATCATGGCCTGTTGAAATTGTCTAATAACTAGATCAATTTCAAAATAATTATCATCCTGTGCTTCCATTAAAATCATTCCAAGGTTTGCACCAACACAAAAGTTTTTCCCTTGATTCCCAATTACAAGACCTTTATAATTTTTTTCAACTTCATCAATCGCATAATTAATCATTTGAATAATATCAAAGCCAATCGCATTGCTTTTCGAATGAAACTCTAATAGTGCCACATTATCCCCTAGGTCAATTAAGCTTGCACCACTGTTTTTCTTAATGACACCATTTACTTCTTTATATGTTTTTAAGTTAATAGTCTTTGGATTTTCGATAATTTGACGATATTCACCATTTTTATAGTAAAATAGCACTCCATTCTCATTTCGATAAAAGCTCTCATTTCCTTTTGCGACCATTTCTAACACCCAATCTGGTGCTATGAAACCTTGGTTTTCTATTTCCTTTAGCACCTTTGAAACTCCGACTGCATCCCAAAGCTCAAATGGCCCTTGTTCCCAACCGAATCCCCATTTCATTGCACGATCAATCGCAACAATGTCGTCAGCAATTTCACCGAGCATTTCCGCAGAGTATACAAGCGTTGGAATGATGATGCTTTTTAATAAAGATCCAGCCCGATCCTCTGAGGAGAAAAGCGCTTTCAACTTATTAGAGGCTCCCTTAGCTTGTTTCGCAAGTTCAATTGATTGTGCCTGTAATGTTTTTCTTTGCTCATATTCAAGTGTTGCAGGGTTTAATTCGAGAATTTCTTTTCCCTCTTTTTTGTAAAAGCCTTGCCCACTTTTGCTTCCAAGCCAATTGTTATCAAGCATCTTTGACATAAATGCAGGAATTTCAAAAACTTCCTTCTCCTTTCCCTCAACTTGCTCATACACATTGTTTGCCACATGTGCAAAGGTATCTAAGCCCACTACATCTAGAGTACGAAATGTTGCACTTTTCGGCCTTCCAATTAAAGGTCCTGTTACTGAGTCAATTTCCCCAACGCTGTAGCCGCTTTTAAGCATTTCTTTTACCGTAATAAGCAAGCCATATGTGCCGATGCGATTGGCAATAAAATTCGGTGTATCCTTTGCCTCAACGACTCCTTTTCCGAGAATATCCTCACCAAATTTCTTCATAAAGGATAAAACTTCTTCAGCTGTATCCTTTGTTGGAATGACTTCCAATAGCTTTAAATATCGAGGAGGATTGAAGAAATGAGTTCCTAAAAAATGCTGCCTGAAGTCTTCTGATCTTCCTTCAGCCATTGCTTCGACTGAAATACCTGACGTATTTGAACTAATGATGCTTCCTTGTTTTCGGTATTTATCTATTTCAGTAAACACTTTTTTCTTTACATCAAGGTTTTCAACAACAACTTCAATAACCCAATCAACTTCTGAAATATTTGGTAAATCATCTTCGAGGTTACCAGCCTCAATTAATTTGCTATTTTCTTGTATTGTCAGTGGGGCTGGTTTTTGCTTTGTTAATGATTGAATGGCAGAGGTAGCAATTCGATTTCGAACGACTTTGTCAGATAATGATAGACCATTCTTCTTTTCATCATCATTCAATTCATGAGGTACAATATCTAGAAGTAAAACAGGGATGCCGATATTTGCTAAATGTGCTGCAATTCCCGATCCCATTATTCCAGAACCAATAACAGCAGCTTTTTTAATGCGTTTGATCATGCTTATTCCCCCTTTGAATGAATACTCATTCATTTTCCTGATATAAAAAAATGACACCTTTATTTGAGTATCTTACTATTAATATAAAAGATTTCCATTATTTCTTCAATACATTTCCTCCTAATTTTCAAATAATTACAGCTTACGTTGGTAACGATATGTATTTAGGAGGTGATGAACTCATGGCTCGACTTAAAAAGAATCCTTCTAAGGCTGGAGTAAGTGCAGCAAGTGTAAAAGGTAATGCAGGTCCTACAGTAGAACGTGCTGGCGGTGGCAAGCGAACAAGCCAAAATCAACAATACAAACAACATAATATGGGTGACGAATAATAAGAGAAGAGTAAGCGCCTTTTTCAGCGGAGGTCAAAAAAGGCGAATCAGAATTGAAGGTGTTTTTTACCTTTAATTCTGATTTGTCTTGTGACCTCGAGGAGCCAGATAAAAACTAGCTCCTTCAGCATAAATTTTACCCTTTCCTATCTCCATTATAAAAGCTAAGCATTATTTTCTAAACATCCCCTTTAGGACAAAGGCAACATTTGCTGGTCGTTCCGCTAATCTTCTCATAAAATATCCATACCAATCTGTCCCGTACGGAACATAGACACGCATTTTGTACCCTTCTTTGACAATTTCAAGCTGTTTTTCAGGTCGTATACCATATAGCATTTGAAATTCGAATTGCTCAAGTGGAATGCGATGAGTCTTCACTAATGTTTTCGTATATTGAATAATCGCGTCATCATGTGTCGCAACAGCTGTAAAGTTTCCATTTAGTAAATGCATTTTGATGATCTGCATGTAATTTTTATCAACAGTCTTTTTTTCTGGAAAAGCGACCTTATGGGATTCCTTATATGCACCCTTCACTAAGCGTAGACTCGCATTATACTCATTCAGCTCCTCGATATCTTTCACTGTTCTGTATAAATAAGCTTGAAGAACCGTCCCAATATTTGTATATTCTCTTCTTAATGTTTTGAAAATCTCTAATGTCTTTTCACAGCGTGAGTAATCTTCCATATCTATTGTTACAAAAATTTGATGACGTTTTGCTGCGGTTAAAATTCTCCTCATATTTTGCAGGACAACTTCTTCCGAAATATCCAACCCCATCGAAGTTAATTTTAAAGAAACCTGTGATTGTAATCGATGGTTTCCGATCGCTTCAATCGCTTTAATACAGTTATCGGCCATTTCATTTGCCTCTTGAACATCTTCAATAAACTCCCCTAAGTAATCGAGCGTAACATCTAAACCTTTACTATTTAACTCCTTGATAACGTTAATTGCATGGTCAATCGTATCACCTGCTACAAATCGCGATGCCCCAAATCTTAATCCGTATCTCTTTGCTAATTTGGTCATCATTTTATTTCTAGATAAAAACATGAAAGAGTTTCGAAGTATTTTTTCCAATAAAAACCCTCCTCATGCATAAGATAGTAATGACATAAAGGTATTCCCTTCCTTTTGACACAAGTGCTTGTGAAGCTAAGGACAAGCCTACCTTTTCATATGAGATACATTCCATTTCAACTTACTCAAGTTTATTCGAATAGGATGGCTGATATGTCCTTAAGCTATATTACTTACCTGTTCGTTTTTTCAACGAAGCATTTAACAAAAAATAGAAACGGAATGAATGAAATAACTATTAAGTGGGAAAATAAGGTTACTTATTATGAGGAGGGTTAAGTTTATGCAAGAACAAAATATTGAGCAGCAAGGTACGATGCAACAGCCACCAAGCATTGTGTCAACAAAGGATCAAATGTATTTAACAGATATGCTTTCTTGGAACCTGTTAGCAATGAAAAAGGCACATTTTTTTGCTGGCCAATGCCAAAATCAAGAGATTAAAAATCAATTGGAACAGGTCGGGCAAATGCACAACAGACACTATCAAAAAATTTTAAATCATTTACAAATGCATCAGCAATCATCCGCTGGAACACAGCTTCAATAGGAGTGAAAAAATGATGAATAATAACCAAAAAATTACGAACCCTGAAACACAAGTACAAAAAGGTCCACAAATGAATGACCGTGATTTTATTAATGATTTATTAGCAACAGAAAAATATTTAACAGCATCCTATTCAACAGCATTAAATGAAGCAAGCCATGAGGACCTTTATCAAGATATATTAGCAATTTTCAATGAAACCCAACAGTCTCAACGTGATATGTATAACCTCATGTTTAAAAATGGCTGGTACTCACTTGAAGCTGCAGACGGACAAAAGTTACAACAATCACATCAGCAATTTACAAATTATATCAATGAGCAGTCTCCATATGGAAATATGACTCAATGATGTCCGTATAGTAAAAACCAATTCAGCTCTGACATGGTGTGATAAATACTAAAGCATTCTAAATCAAAAAAATCAGCTTTCATAAGGGAAGCTGATTTTTTTAATCTTTATTTTTATTTGCCCGATGCTGTTCATTTAGTTGTTTAATTTCACTAATTAAAGCCTTCATTTCATCTTTTGCATCCGGGTATGTTGCATTCCAGTGCTTTGCTAATGGGGGCATTGATTTTGCAATATGTGTATATAACGCCCAGACCTTTACTTTTTCGATTAACTCCTCAGATGCATCTCCTAAAAGGAGCTCCGTATATTTTTCGCATAATCCATCAAATTGCTTGCGAAATTCACTTTCCATTTTACAGCCCCCTAGTACTTATTTTTTGCATTCAATTGGGCATGTTGAGCAACGATCACGACTGCTAGATGTTAAATAAAATAAACAACACGTTTTCCGCATTCGAATATTGTCTTGCTTCGGAAGATAAAATTGTGTTATTGGGTTTCTTGATTTCGTTGCAAAAAGTTCTGGTACTGCCTCATGAATGATGAATTGAAAATCATCTTCAATTTTCGCTTTCATCTCATCCGATAAGGAGGCATCCTCTAATAATGTTTCATACATCCAAAAAATATAAGTAGCTGTATTCTCCCATAAAATCGCCTTTGAGACCTTCAACTGCTTCGAAATGGAGGTAATCACTCTTGAAAAGTTTTCAGTAAATAGCAATTTCACAACATCGCTCCGCCACTTATCACGATAACCAGCATCAGGTGTCGTGACATTAAGGTTGTAAAAATAAAAGCTTGGTAACCAGAACGGTCCTGAATCTTCTGTTTGAATAGATATATTCTCAAGCGAACTATCCAATCCTTTATCAAAAACACTCATAGAATGAAGGACAAGGGCAGCTAAGAAGGCATAGCTTTTTACAATCATCGATCCTATAACCGACTGCTTATCTGTATTTAGCTTTGCCTGCAAATAATTATCTATCAGTATTTGTAGACGAGCTGAATTTATAAGCTCAAGACCTGTTAATGTTAAATGATTTTCGCTTTTCTTTGCACTAAAACGAAATTTCATTAATGCTTCAATTTCATTATGTGTCAATTTAGCCATTTAAAACTCCTACTTTATTCAATATTCGTCTACCTTTTCCATGCGGAATACAAAGTGGTGTTCCAAACAACGGATCATCTGTAATTGTACAGTCCATATTAAAAACATCTTGGACAAGCTTCGTACTCATAATTTCTTCAGGTCTTCCTTGAGCATATACCTTTTGCTCCTTAAGGGCAACAAGGTTATGTGCGTAACGACAGGCAAGATTTAAATCATGTAAGACCATTACAATTGTCCGTTTTTCCCGTTCATTTAATTCAAATAATAAATCCAATATTTCAATTTGATGTGTCATATCTAAATAAGTTGTCGGTTCATCGAGTAAAATGATTTCTGTTTTTTGTGCAAGCGTCATCGCAATCCAGGCACGTTGCCTTTGTCCTCCTGAAAGGGCATCGACTGGTCGAGCAGCAAGCTCGGACATCCCTGTTGCTTCAAGAGCATTTGCAACAGCAGCCTCATCTTCTACTGACCATTGCTTTAACCAGCTTTGGTGTGGATATCTTCCCTGCTTGACTAATTGGTGTACTGTTAACCCTTCAGGAGCTACTGGGCCTTGGGGCAATATTGCTAATCTTTTTGCTACTTCCTTTGTCGGAAATGCCGCAATTTCATGTCCATCAAGAATAATCGCCCCTTGCTTTGGTTTTAACAGCCTTGCTAAGGAACGCAGCAACGTTGATTTTCCACAGCCATTGCTTCCAATGAATACTGTAATTTCCCCTTTAGGAATTTCGATATTTAATTCGTCAATTATTGTCGTATCGCCATAAGACAAGGTGAGATGATTTGTTTCAAATGCATACATATATTTATCGCTCCTACCACGAAATTTACCGATATTAGTTGTGCCTTTATTTTATCAAAATACAGTGACTTTGAAAATCATTTTCAATTACACTTTTACACCTATCGAATTTCCATTTTATTCCTCACTCGTGAAATTCCTGTTTATTCTGACTTAATTGGGGAAAATACAGGTTGGAAGGTGGTGATATAATGCTTCAGGCAGCATTTTGGGGAGCTTTTGCAGGTTCCTCTATTTTACTAGGTGCTATCTTGGGAATGTTCAAGCAATTATCAAAGTTAACGACTGGTCTCATCATGTCCTTCGGTACGGGAGTTTTAATTGGGGCAGCTTCATTTGAGCTATTAATCGAATCAGTGAGTAAAGGTGGGTTATTACCAACAACAATTGGATTCCTTTCAGGGTCAATTATTTTTACTGTTTCAGAACTAATCATCTCCCACCGTGGTGGTCATGAAAGAAAGCGATCAAATAAACGAAAGGGGAAAAGCTCTGGACTAGCTATCCTTATTGGTACGATTATTGATGCTATACCTGAATCAGTCATTATTGGGGTTAGTCTGCTTGAACACGGAACAGTTAGCTATTTAATGGTGATTGCCGTATTTATTAGTAATTTTCCTGAAGGACTATCAAGTACAATTGGCTTAAAGCGGGATGGGTATCAAAATAAAACCCTTCTTATGATGTGGAGTATCATTGTTTTACTCGCTTCGATTAGTTCATTATTAGGCTATTTATTTTTAAACAATGCGTCTCCTAACGTCACCGCATTCATCTCTTCATTTGCAGCTGGAGGTATTATCGCAATGATTATTACAACGATGGTTCCTGAGGCATTTGAAGATGGCGGACCAATTGTAGGGTTTATTTCCTCTCTTGGTTTAGTATGCTCACTCATTTTATCTCATATATAACAAAAGAGGGTCAGTCCCCTAAAGGTGTCAGACCCTAATGCTACATACCTACTTCTTCAAAATGAACGATATCTTTGTTTTTTCCGATAATCAGTAATACATCCCCCATAACGATTTTTTCATTCATGCTAGGCGAAACACAAATTTCCTCACCTCGCTGAATTCCTACGACATTACAGCCATATCTTGTTGCAATATCCAAGTCAGAAATTGTTTTATTATAAAGTTTTTTCGTCGCAACAATTTCTACTAGACTATATTCCTTCGAAAGCTCAATATAATCGATCATTTTTTCTGAAATAATATGATGAGCAATCCGCTTTGCCATATCACGTTCCGGATGTATAACACGATCAACACCGATTTTATCTAATACCTTTTGGTGATAATCATTTTGAGCCTTTGCCCAGACCTTTGGAATCCCAAGCTCCTTTAACAGAAGGGATGTTAAAATACTCGCTTCAATATCATCACCATACGATACAAAGGCATGATCAACGTTTTTAACACCTAATTTTTTTAATGAACGCTCATCAACTCCATTTGCTCTAACCGCATGTGTCGCATATTGGGCATATTGTTGGATTTTCTCCTCACTTTTATCAATAGCAAGCACCTCAATGCCTTGCTTATAAAATTCCTTAACTAAGCTACCACCAAAGCGTCCTAAGCCAAATACAGCAAATTGCTTTTTCACAAAAAACTCCTACCTTCTTCTGTTTTAATCTCTTACATTATTGTTTGATAAATGGACATAAATCATCCGTTACACTTATCATCGTCATTTTTAGCAAAAAAAAATGACTCTGGACTATTGCCAAAGTCAGTAAACGTTATTGTTCCTTTTTCGTAGTAGCCGTATCTTCTTCATCGTCCATTAGCCCTTTTGTAGCTCTTTTAAACTCTCGTAACGTTTTTCCTGCAGCTTTCCCTAGTTCTGGAAGCTTTTTCGGACCAAAGAGCAATAAAGCGACAAACACAATTAGCATGATTTCTCCGAAACCCAAGTTCATGTGTATACACTTCTTTCGTCTAATAATCGAAATCTTCCTAAATTATACTTGAACGTTGTTATATATGCAAAGAAGAATTTATGACAATTAAATCTTTCTTGTTTGTTTGAAGAAAAATGCTGCAATGAGAAAAGAAATAATGAGGGAAATCGGAATGATAATCCGAAGATGCTGCTCCCTATTATCATCTGTTTGGTAGATAGTTTCATTCTTAATTTGCTGCTTCTCTTTTTCCTTATTTGTTACTAATTCAAGCTTTTTCTCAACAAGCTTTCTCCCGTCTTCACCTTTTATGACAAGTTTCCCTGAAGTTGTTACATCTTCTTCAACAATTTCGCCTATTTTTTTCGTGTAATAAATATTCTCAACGGTTTTATACTGATTATCCTCACTGTCTACAAATTGGCTATTCATATCTATAGTATCTGTTTCATAATGCTGAAAACCATAATTAAACAATTTTGTTGTATCCTCATACACTTGATTATCGTACATTGTTTTCATCGTAACCGCTATTAAGCTTATATTTTCTTGATTTGCCGTGGTTACTAGGGTAAAACCTGCTTCAGTGACGAAGCCGTTCTTCCCCCCAGTAACCCCCTCATAGGAACCGTCTCTAACCATTACGTGATGATTGATAAGCGTTGTATCCCACGTTTCCCCATCCCATGGCAGCTCTTTTGTACTAAAAATTTCACGGAAGGTTTCATTTTTCATTGCATATTGAGTAATTTTCGCCATATCTTCCGCTGTCGTTACATGGTCTGGGTCATATAGGCCGTGTGGATTAGTAAAATGTGTGTTTTCCACACCAATCACTTCTTCTAAATAACGATTAAAATCAACGACAAACTCATCAACTGAACCTGATAAATGTTCAGCAATCGCAACTCCTGCATCATTTCCTGAATTTATTAATAGTCCTTGAACGAGCTTAAGCAAGGGAACCTGTTCACCTGCTTCTAAATATACTTTTGTTCCCTCTGCATTCCTCGCATTTTCACTAACCGTTACAATATCATCTAAATTGCCATTTTCAATTGCGTAAATGGCAGTTGCGATTTTCGTAATACTTGCTGGTGGTAATTTTTCTTGACTGTTCTTTTCATATAATACTTGCCCTGATTGGGCATCTATTAAAATAGCTGCTTCGCTATATAATTCAAGTTGTTCATTCGTATTCGCACTTATTATTGTTGGAAATAAGAATAAGCACAACACTATAATTATCGCACTCGATACTTGTTTTTTTAACATATTTTGGCTTACTCCTTATCTTTATCAATCAACTTATAGAATAACAAGGGACATGGTTAAAAAGCAATGTCAGTAATTAGCAATAATAGGACTATTGTTCTATTTTCAAAAATTAAATTGATTGACGAAAGAAAAACGTCCCTATACACTAAAAACTGACGAACGTCAGGAAGGTGAGAAAATGTCTGCGACAAAAATTAAGCAAGCTGCACTTATCCAATTTGCTAACGATGGATATGATGGAACAGCTTTAGCAAGCATCGCAAGTGCAGTTGGGATAAAAAAGCAATCGATATATACTCATTTTGCTAATAAAGACCAATTATTCCTTACTGTCTTGCAAGAAGTGCTAGATAGAGAAAAAAAGTCATTAGCAACTTTCTTTCAACAAACTGAAGACCTTAAATTTGACGAGGCTCTTTACCAATTTATTAATCGGTATAATATTCAATATGAGGTAAATCCTGATACTAAGTTTCTGTTAAGAATGTGCTATCTTCCTCCTTCTCATTTATACGAAAAAGTTATGTCTTCTATTTATAAATACTTCGATGAGATTGAGGAAATTATGACAAAGTTTTTTCTTAATAAGGCGAAAGGGCTATCTGTTCCAATTAAAGAAGCAGTTATCGCTTATATCGGATTAATCGATTCAGTATTAGTCGAACTACTCTATAGCGGAAGAGAAAGGTTTGAAAGAAGACTAGCCGCTTGTTGGAAAATTTATTGGCGTGGAATTAGTGAACGTGTGGAGGAAAATAGAAATGAATAAAAATTGGGTACTTATATATATCGCCGCAGTATTTGAGGTTAGCTGGGTGTCAGGATTAAAGCATGCTGCTGATCCGCTTGCTTGGACAGGAACAATTTTTTCTATTGTAGCAAGCTTCTATTTATTATTAAAAGCAACAAATGTATTACCTGTCAGCACAGTTTATGCTGTATTTACTGGTCTGGGAGCAGCAGGAACCGTTCTTGCAGAAATAATCTTTTTCCATGCTCCATTTAGCTGGATAAAAATATGTTTATGTGCAGTGCTCATTACAGGTGTAATTGGCCTTAAGGTAGTAACTGGTGAACATGAAGTTCCGAAAGAAGAGGTGTAAGATAATGGGCTGGATTTTTCTTATTTTAGCTGGTTTTTGTGAGATTGCAGGTGTTGCAGCAATTTCTAAATTTAATGAAAAAAAGACATTTTTGCATTTTCTCTATCTAGTAGCAGGCTTTATTCTTAGCTTCTCCCTTCTTTCATTAGCAATGAAAACAATCTCTATGGGAACGGCCTATGCCGTATGGACTGGGATTGGCACGGTAGGCAGTGCAATTATTGGGATTCTATTTTTCGGGGAATCGGCAGGATGGAAGCGATTATTATTTATTGCGATGATTATTTGTGCCACAATTGGATTAAAATTTATTCCGTATTAAAATGGAGGGTTTCATTTCCCCATTTCAAAGTGGTGGCGTTGTGATTAAATAATTAATCACAACCTTATTATAAAATAACAGCGGATAAAATAAAGGGGACAGCCACCTTAATGGGGACTGTCCCTTTACTCTCTACTTTAATTCTTAGTATCCGCCACCAACGTAAGCAGCACCTACGATGATTAACAAGATGAACAAGACAACAATTAGTGCAAAGCCTCCTGCATATCCACCTTCATAACCCATTCTGTTCACCTCTTTCTGTATTTTTTCACAATACATAAACACTATATGAAATAGTACTTCGGAATGTTTGAGCTATATGCCTATTCATTCAAGTTTTACCTTTGATAGCTTAAATCAAGAAAATACTAGGTTTACCGTGTCTAATATTCTTATTTTGTTGTGCCTTTTAGTAAGGGTTTAGTCCAAATATCCCTATACAAAAAGGCCGATAGAATCAATACTATCAGCCGCTTTAACAACATATGTACCCTTCTTTGCTTATTCTTTTTTAGGCATTCTTTCTGATGTATGAACATTTTCTTGCATCATTCCATCAACAGTTCCTTCCATATAATCATCTGATACTTGCTCATGTGTTGTAGCTAACCCAGATGATATGGAATCTTCTCTGTTATAGTCCTCAACCTCATAAAAACGACCAGCAATTTTTGTGTTGTTTTCATTAGATTTTTTCTCCATTTGAATCACTCCTTTCTCTCATTACTATTTGCTAATAAAAGACATACTACTCATCAAGAAATATAATTTATGAAGGATCGACCTCATCTAACGATAATCTTACAACCTTTGTGGATTCGCCCCGTTCAATTTCTGATTGTGAGGCAGATTGATTTAATTCCTCTTGATCATCCATTCCAGGTGCGATTTTATCATTCTTGTCATCTTGAAATTTTTTCACTATTATCACCCCTTTTCTTTAGTATTTCCTAGATATATGTTGATTATTTAATAAAGGAAATGTTAAACAGTCATGTTGAACTTTCCTTATTATGAGCAGTTGGACATGCAAAGCTTGAAACGTAAAAAAACGTCGTCTCAAAGGGGGATTTGAGACGACGTTTTAAAAATCTATATAAAAGAGTAACGGTAATTCCAAGTATTGTAAGTAGCTAACCTAACAATTATTATGCAT
This sequence comes from Metabacillus niabensis, assembly GCF_902829255.1. Lineage (GTDB taxonomy): Bacteria > Bacillota > Bacilli > Bacillales > Bacillaceae > Metabacillus > Metabacillus niabensis. The sequence continues at coordinate 31,356 of NZ_CADEPK010000051.1, forward strand.
TTGTTGCATCGCGGTTTGTCAGCTTTAATGTGACATCCATTTTTTTGCCATTACGATAAACTGTTAATTTTACTTGTTCACCAATTTTCGTTTCAGTGTAGAGATATTTTCTTAATTCACTTGCGCTGGAGAGGGCTTCTCCATTCATCGCAACAATTACGTCTTGTTGTTTTAATCCTGCTTCATCCGCTGGGGAGCTAGGTGAAACATTTCCAACAATGACTCCTTCTTTGACATTTTCAGGAAGGTTCATATTTTCACGCAAATAATATTCTGGTACTTCACTCATCTCAACAAGACCTACGCCAATGAACGGTCGCTGAATTTTACCATTTTTCATCAGCTCTTCAGCAATTGGAATGACATCGTTACTCGGGATTGCAAAGCCTAAACCTTCAACTCCACTTTCAGAAATTTTCAAGCTGTTAATACCAATTACTTCTCCGCTCATATTGATGAGAGGGCCACCGCTATTTCCTGGGTTAATCGCAGCATCTGTTTGAATAACATTTAATGCCCAATTTCCGTCTGATGTTGTGACATCAATTGTTCGATCAACACCACTAATGATTCCTTGTGTTACTGTTCTAGTAAATTCTTCACCTAATGGATTTCCGATCGCTATGACATCCTCACCTGTGCGGAGGGCTGCGGAATCTCCTACATCAGCTACTACTGTGACATGCTTAGCATCAATTTTTAATACAGCAATATCAGTTAAAGCATCGGCACCTACTAGCTCAGCCTCTACTTTATCGCCATTAAACAATGTTACTTGAATTGATTCTGCACCCTCAATGACATGGTTGTTTGTAAGAACATACCCTGCATTACCTTCTTTTTTGAAGATTACCCCTGAGCCTGTCCCACTCTCCACACTTTCACTATCAGACCTTTGTGAGAAGTTCCCAAAAATGTCTCCACTATTTTGGGATTGCAGATTTGTTATTCCCACAATCGCTGGTGATACACTATCAACAATATCGGCGATCGAATTTGAACTAGCTGACAATTTCTCAGTAGAAACAACAGCTGAATCTGGATCGTCAGTTTGTTCAAATGTTTCAACAGATGCATTATCAGTTGATACCTTCGGCTCCTCTTGCTGATTCGTATATGTTGTAACACCAAGAACTAAAGCTCCACCAACGACACCGCTTAATAATGAAGTGAAAAATGGCTTGATACTTTTCTTTTGTTTCGTTGGTTTTACATGTTCCCGAGTCAAATCTGTTTCATCATAATATCCCATAATTACTACCTCCTATGAAGTTATGCTTGTGTGCTCACATACCCTCCAATAACAATTAAAGCAATTAATAAAGACAATCCTGTAAACAAAACAGCTCTCATATTAACATTCATCATATCCCTACTTTCTTAAAATTAATAAGTAAGAAACATTTTTTATCATTCATTTTAAATTAACTTATTTTTAATTTATCTCCTCTACATGTCTTACTATACAAAATAAGTTTGGGATAAAAATGAAAGAATTATGGGAAATTGTGAAAAAGAAAAATTAAGCTAAATCAAAAAAGATAGTGTTCTTGCCTTCAGCATTATGTTTTAGTTTATGACCTCGTGTGACAAGGAGTTTGTTCTACATACTAAATCAAATTTTCTTGCTCACATAAAAGAATAGAACGTTGTATAATAGCCTTTGAAAGGATGTGAAAGCATGACTTACACCATTTATTTAGTTGAAGACGAAACGAATTTAAACGAATTATTAACGATGTACTTAAAAAATGAAAGCTGGGCGGTTACTTCTTGTTCAACAGGAATGGATGCAAGAGGTCTTATTAATCAACCACCTCATTTATGGATACTAGATATCATGCTTCCAGATATAGACGGTTATCAATTAATAAGAGAGATTAAAGCTGAGACACCAGATGTCCCCGTTATTTTTATTTCTGCACGAGATGCTGACATTGATCGTGTATTAGGGCTTGAATTAGGTAGTGATGATTATATTTCAAAACCATTTTTACCTAGAGAATTAGTAATTAGAGTCCAAAAGCTATTATCAAGAACATATTCTGAGGAAGCAATCGGAATGATTAGCATCCCTCCCTATCAAATTGATGAACAGATCCGTACTGCCTACTTGGATGGAAAGGAAATTAATTTAACGTCAAAAGAGTTTGACCTGTTACACTTATTTCTCCATAACCAAGGACAGGCATTTTCAAGAGAGCAAATTTTAGAGAACTTATGGGGCTCTGATTACTTTGGTACGGATCGGGTTGTTGATGATTTAGTTAGACGGTTACGAAAAAAAATGCCTGACCTTAAATTAGAAACGATTTATGGCTTTGGGTATAGGATGCTAAAAGGATGAAAAACAAATCACTCGCATTTCAAATTTGGGCTGTTTTTTCGGGGATCCTCATTGTCATTTCCTTATTATTACTCATTCTGTTTCCAACAACGTTAAGAGATTTCTTTACGAAGGAAATTTATAAAACGATCGAAAATCAGCAGCTACTTTTATTAGATTATATGAATACAGGAAGTTATCCTTTTTTTGAAAATGGGAAAAAGCAGGGTCAGTCCGTTAGTCATTTAGGTATTCCACTTTATGATCAGTTTATTGATGAAGATAATCCTGAATTATCACGTGAATTTATAAGACAAACCCAGGAGCTTGCGCAATTACAATCCCGTAGTGTTGCCCGATATGAAAAAAATCTTGATAATCAAACACTTTTTTTCGTCATTAGAAAGGACATCTCATATAAAGGAGTGGATTACTATATTCTTTCTTATTCATGGGATACGTATCGAAATGATTTAGTTTACACATTGTTCCGCCAATTAATGATCGTTATGTTTTTTGTTTTTATACTAAGCTGGATTCCATCGATTTGGCTTGCGAGATATTTATCTAAGCCTCTCGTAAAGCTTGAAAAGCATGTAAAGAAATTTTCCGAACAAGAGTGGTATGAACCAGTTGAAGTTGACCGAAATGACGAAATTGGTCGTCTCGGGCATACAATTGAAAAAATGCGACAGCATCTCATTCGCAAAGATGAAGCACAGCAAACTTTATTGCAAAATATTTCACATGATTTAAAAACACCGGTAATGGTCATAAGAGGCTACGCACAATCAGTAAACGATGGCATCTTTCCTAAAGGTGATTTAACAAGTACGATGGATGTGATTGAAGAGGAATCCGAAAAGCTTGAGAAAAAAATTAAAGACTTACTTTATTTAACAAAGCTTGATTTCTTATCAACACGAAAACCGCTTAAAGCCGATTTTTCCCTTGATCAGTTAATATATGAAGAAGTTGATCGGATTAAATGGGCAAAGCCTGAGCTTAATTGGGATTTAAACTTAGAGGAGGCAACAATTCTAGGTGATGCTGAGCAATGGGAAAAGCTTATCGAAAACCTCTTAGAAAACTCTTTACGCTATGCAAAAACAATTATCTCGATTTCAATTACAAAATCTCAGGATAAATTTGTCCTCCGCTTTTGGAATGATGGGCCAATGCTCGATGAAGCATTAAAGGACAAGCTATTCGAACCATTTGAAAAGGGACAGAATGGAGAATTCGGAATCGGGTTAAGCATTGTGAAACGGATCGCAAACATACACGGAGCTAATGTATGGGCAGAAAACGAAGATGATGGTGCTGCGTTTTATGTGGAAATCCCTAATATCGAGAGTCCTGTTAAACGATCATAAAAAAGTCGGACCCCTCTCGATATCGTTGGGGTCTGACTATTATGGACAAGGAGAAGACTAAGCCTTTCCTACATTTACTGCCCGTTCTTTTAACGCATTCAAAATTTTTGAATGCTTTTTTTCATCTAAATTATAAAAATTAATATCAACCAAGGCTAAGATTAACGTGATAGCTGGTATAACAGCTGTTGCAATAAGAATACCTGTTAAAGCATATGGCGTTTGTGCTTCGTTAGCAACATATCCAAATTGTGAAAGGACAACACCAGGAATTGCTCCACCTAAGGCCATCCCACATTTAAAGAAGAAACCAATAATGGCATATATTAATCCACTTAAACGTTTTCCAGTTACATATTCACCATATTCTATCGTTTCCGGAACTAACGCCCACATAAATGCCCCTGCAGTCAATGTCCCTAAAGCGGTTACAACACGAGATATTAAAATCAAGCTTACCATACTAGCTGGAATAACTAATAGGGAAAGTGTCCCGATAATACTTAAAATTAGTGATAGATTTAATAGCATCTTTTTCCCTAATTTTTTATTGAGAATTGGGATTAGTGGAATACAAATAAATGCAGGTAATGAACCTAAAACTGTATATAAACCAACTAAGTCCTCTCTCCCCATATTGTACGTAACATAGTAAACGCCTATTGAACTGCTTATCGAGTTCACCCCAAAGATAAGGACAAAGAAAATACTTAATACAACAAGCGGACGGTTTTTTCTAAACTGCTCGAAAATATCTGAGAACTTAATCTTTTCTTCGTTAATTGGTTTAACCCGCTCCTTTGTACTAAAAAAGCAGAATAAAAGTAATAATGCACCTACTGCTCCAATAATCCCCATTGTCAGCTGCCAGCTTCTTGACGGACTTGTAAATTCCGCAAAAAAATTTGATAAGTAAGGGACGAAATAAGAAACGATAACTCCACCTAAATTTGCAAATATCATTCTTACCGATGTTAAACTAACAATCTCTGTATTATTAGCCGTTATTGCAGGTGTTAACGCTGCATATGGAACATTTACAAACGTATAAACGATTGATAATCCAACATAAGTAACATAAGCATAGATTAATTTTCCACCTTCAGAAAAATCCGGTGTTGTAAAGCAGAGAAAAGCTAAGCCTGCAAATGGAATAGCCCAAAATAATAAATAAGGTCTAAATCGCCCAAATCTAGTATTTGTCCGATCTACTAATGTACCAACCAACGGATCACTAATTGCATCGATTATTCGAACAACAAAGAACATTGTTGCAGCCGCACCTGCAGAAATCCCATAAATATTCGTGTAAAAAAATAATAAGTAGATTGAGATTGTTTGATAAATCAAATTACTCGCCAAATCCCCTGAAGCGTAACCAACTTTTTCAATCATTCCGATTTTTGCGTTTTGTTGTAATGAGGCTTGCTTTTGAACGCTTTGCATCATATGTCACTCCTTATGTGTGATAAACATTAGAATATAAAAAGAAATTTTAATATTACCCTCTAAATAAAGGGCTTTCAAAATTAACTCTGTATTTTCTCCGACATCTTCAAAAAATACGATCGGATAAAAAAGAAAGATCACTAAGATGAAAAGAGTAGATAAAACAAATTAAAGCGCATTCATTTCACTTCTAACAATCTAGCGAAATAAGGGTCAAGTAACTTCTACGAATTCTCAACGATTCAGTAGAGAATAGTTTATTTACATAGAAAAAAGATCCTACAGCTCAAACTTAGTATAGTGAGTAAACTAACTTAAATCAAAATTAACATAAATTTTAAACTATTACAATCAATAATTAGAAAAAAGATTATATTTTGTTATATAAATAAAATATTCTATTCAGCAAATCCCAACCACTATACATCCTTAACTATCATCTATACCTTTAAAACGAAACAGTTTTATTAGGTTCATAACTTTTTTTAGTCGGCACAATTCAACATCATTATCTATCTATTATTATTTTTAATAAATAAGTTTTTATTAAAAAATTTTCCTTATTTTCTTTTTATCTTGCTGTCTATGTCCGCAAGATGCTTAACATTTATTAATAAAAAAGCAAAACAACCATTAGCCTTCATTGAAAAAAACTTAGTTTATTCAATAGACAAACTAAGTTCAACTTGTTATACTAGCAATTGTTACAGAGATTTTTCAAGTTTTGTAACCGCTAGAAACGGAAGAGATCACACATTTAGGTTAGTTTTTACTATCAAATTTTCTCGGAGGTCAATAATATGAGTTATTTTAAAGAGATTAATAAAATTCAATATGAAGGTGCTGGATCTAAAAATCCTTTATCTTATAAGTATTATAATCCTGAAGAAGTCATTAACGGTAAGACAATGGAAGAGATCCTTCGTTTCTCAGTTGCATATTGGCATACTTTTAATGCAGATGGTACAGATCAATTTGGAGTTGGAACCGCTATTCGACCTTGGAATCATTTGACTGGCATCGATTTAGCAAAAGCACGTGTAGAAGCTGCATTTGAATTTTTTGAAAAGCTTAATGTTCCATTCTTCTGTTTTCACGATGTCGATATTGCACCAGAAGGATCAACTTTAAAGGAAACGTATCAAAACTTAGATATAATTGTTGCAATGATAAAAGAGTATATGAGTACTAGTAAAACAAAACTATTATGGAACACTGCAAATATGTTCACTAATCCTCGTTATGTACATGGTGCAGCTACTTCCAATCATGCAGATGTTTTTGCTTATTCTGCTGCTAAAGTGAAAAAGGGCTTAGAGGTTGGGAAAGAGCTTGGTGCTAAAAACTATGTATTTTGGGGTGGACGTGAAGGATATGAAACACTTTTAAATACAAACATGAAATTAGAGCAGGACAACTTAGCTCGCTTCTTCCATATGGCTGTTGATTATGCAAAGGAAATTGGTTTTGATGTACCTTTCCTTATTGAACCGAAGCCAAAAGAACCAACAAAGCATCAATATGATTTTGATGTGGCAACTGGTCTAGCTTTCTTACAAAAATATGATTTAACAGACCATTTTAAATTTAATATTGAAGCAAATCATGCGACACTTGCTGGTCATACGTTTGAGCATGAACTACATGTAGCACGTATCAACAATATGCTAGGTTCTGTTGATGCAAACCAAGGAGATGTATTACTTGGCTGGGATACAGATGAATTTCCAACAGACTTATATTCTACAACACTAGCAATGTATGAAATCTTGAAAAATGATGGATTAGGCAGTGGCGGACTTAATTTTGATGCAAAGGTACGTCGCGGCTCATTTGAAGTAGAAGATCTTTTCCATGCACATATCGCGGGAATGGATAGTTTCGCCATTGGATTAAAAGTAGCGAATAAGTTATTAGAAGATAAAGTATTAGAAAACTTTATTGAACAGCGCTATAGCAGTTATACTGAAGGTATCGGTCTTGAAATTGTCGAAGGCAAAACTGATTTCAAAAAATTAGAAGAGTATGCATTACAATTAAACGAGATTAAAAACCAGTCTGGTAGACAGGAACGTTTAAAAATGCTTGTTAATCAATATATTCTTGAGGCGTTAGTATAAGCGATTTTCCTATTATATGCATGAAGAGGAATGGATGATCTTTCCTCCTCATGCTTTTTAAATTTAACTTTTTAGGAAAGCTGCTTTTCAAAACAAAGATATTCTTGATGTCCCTCAGGCTTTGTAGTGAAAAAGATATTACCTCGTAATTGATAACCGAGCTTTTTATATAAACGTACTGCTTTTTCGTTTCCTAAATATGCATCCAATCGGATACTATCATACCCTTGATCAGAAGCAATCTGTTCACATCTTTTTACAAATTCTCCCCCAAGCCCTCCACCTTGAGCTTCTGGATCAATCATTAGAGAATGGATAATAAGTGGTTTATTCCCTACCCATGGGACAGCATTCCACTCTTCATCCTGGAACTCATTAAGAACAACATGACCGAGAATTTCCTCGTCCCTTATAAGAACATACAACTCGTTTTTATCGATACATTGCTGAAAATACTCTTTATTAGGATACCTGTCATCCCATTGTAAGATGCCTTCTGCCTCTAATTGTTTCCGACACCTTATGTAAATGGAATTTATCGTTTCTAACATTGACTCTGTTGCTACGATTAGCTCTAATTGTTTTGTTTGCATTCAAATACTCCTTATGTTTCTACATTTTTATATTGGCGCTGTTATCCTTTGTTGCTTATTTCCTCTTGCAATGCTCGCTTTTCACATCACAAACTCCCCTTATAGTATGCTGCGGTTAAGGAATACTATGATAAAAACCATTCACCTTTAATAATTTTCTCTACTTCTTCTCTCCAACATTTTTATATGCCAACAAAATAGAGACCATATCATATTAGAGATATGGTCAAAAAACGTACGTTTTCTATACAATCCTTCTAAACCTATGTCTTTATTGATACTCGCAATGCACTTATATTATTATTAATGATATTTTATTCCAAACCGTTCATTCACGATTTTTTCAAAGTCTTCTGCTGAAATTTCCCGTTTACTTTCCTTCCCATTAACCCATTCTGTTAAAGAGGTATCAGTTAAGGTGACACTACCGTTATCTGTAAGACGTGTGACTAATGGTCTCTTATTAAAAGGAGAATTTTGATGCTCGACAATGATCGTTTGCACTTCATTTAAATCCTCTATATTTTCATATTTAACAGTTGAATCAAATACATAGCCAATTTTCCAGTCTCTATCCTTATGCTTTAATTTCATATGGAAAATATAATCACCTAATTCATTTTCAACCTTTTCAATTCTAAACTCCCCATTATCAGAAGTGACAACTTCACCGTTAAATGGGACTGGAGCTAATGGTAAATTTCCGCCAAAACCAGTATCAACAATGTAAAGCTGCCTATGATGTGTTAGCAATATTGCAACATGGGTCCTACCTATCGTATTCCATGCCTGCTTCTCATGATTAAATGTAATGCCACGGATTAAAGAACAATTAAAACCATTTTCTTTTAAAAATAAATAAAGGATGGAATTAAGGTCATAGCAAAGCCCACCACCTTGCTTATTGATGATTTTATTTATCAGGTATTCTTTAGTCAAACGAGTTGTTTCTTTGGCAATAATCGGCAAATTTTCAAAGGCAAGAGCTCTGGCAGTTTTCTCAAGAACCGTATTTAATGTATCGAAGGTTATAGCTACATTTTCCGCAAGGCCGATCCGTTGACGAAATTGTACATTCAAATTACTCATTGATCATTCCTCCTCCAATTTAATGATAGCGAAGTTGTTGCTGGAATTACAAATCATTCCCCTTCTCCATCCTCATATTGAATTGAAATATCTTCTACATATTTTCTGCTCATGAGCTTTTTCTTTTTTCTTATTTCCTTTTTCTCAAAAACCTGATCTAAATCATAGTTTTCAGGATATAATTCTTTAGCATCAATAAATGGCTTCACACGCTTTTGATTGATCGTTATTTGTTTATTTTTTACGAGTAATTCCATCTCTCCCCTAGAATTCACTTCAGTTTTAATGATTCCCTTTGTTTGAAGATGTGGAATCCAAACTGCATCACCAATTTTGTACTGAGAAAGGCGATTGTTTTCCGATTTCTTTACTTGCTTCTTTTCATTTCCCACTTTTACATTAGCTCTCGTCTTAGGAATGATCGATGTTTTTTCCTCCCGATGCTGTGAAAAGGAAATTTCCTTAGCCCTTTCAATAATCTCCATTGGTAAGCCTAGTCTTTGAGCAATTGAAAATGCTTGACTCTCTCCTCCCTTCCCAATGGTTAGCTTATAAAGTGGCTGTAATGTTTCAATATCAAAATCCATTGACCCGTTTTCAAACCCTTCTGCTTTTTCTGCAAAATCCTTCATCTCACTATAATGAGTTGTCGCAATTAACAAAGCACCTGATTGGTAAATGGCTTCTAATATCGAAATCGCTAGACCCATTCCTTCTCTGGGGTCAGTCCCCGAACCAACTTCGTCGAGAATAACAAGCGTATCCTTTCTAGCCATTTTTAGAATTTCCTTCACTTGTTGAATATGCGAGGAAAAGGTACTTAATGATTGCTCAATGCTCTGATGGTCACCAATGTCCACCAAAATATTTTTTACGATACAAAAATGACTGCTTGGATTAGCAGGTATATGAAGCCCTGACTGAACCATCATGGCGAGCAATCCGACCGTTTTCATCATAACGGTTTTTCCACCAGTATTTGGACCTGTTATGACGAGTGCTTGATACTCCTTTCCAAGTGTCATCGTTAACGGCACTGCTTCAACTCCGAGCAATGGATGTCTTGCCTGTCTAATATCATAGCCACCATCTTGGTGAACTTGAACTTCATTTCCTCCGATAGATTTACTAAATTTTGCTTTAGCAAAAATAAAATCATATGCAATCATGCCTTCAATATTAATTAATAATTCCTGCTTATGCTGCTCTGTCATTTCTGCTAACTGACCAAGAATTTTTTGAATTTCTAACTCTTCTTCAACCTTTAAAAAGGTTAGCTCATCTTGCAATTTTTGTATATCATTCGGCTCCATATATACTGTTTGCCCGCTTGATGATTGGTCAATGATGACCCCAGCGAATTTTCGTTTGTATTCATTTTTAATTGGAACGACATATCTTCCATTTCGTACACTTATCACTTGATCCTGCATGTAAGGTGAGGCAGATTTCATTATTTGAGCTAGCTTTGTTTTAAGCTTCTCTTCAATAGTAACGATTTTATTTCTTGTTTTCATTAACGCTCTTGATGCATAATCATCCACCTTGTTATTGCGAATGCATCGGGCAATTTCATCTGCTAGCTCGGATAATTCAAAAAGAGAATACGCATACGAGCTTATCGTTGGTGCATGATATTCCTGCTTAAGCATAAACCGTTTTATTTTCTTTACAGCATCAAGAAAGGAGCCTAAAAAGCCAAATTGCTCAGCTGTTAGCAAATATCCTTTATCAACAAGGGCAACAATTTGCTCAACACCATGTAAGGAATGAACTGGAATGCTCGAAGATTTTTCAATGATTTTGCTCGCCTCTGTTGTTTCATTAAGCCACCGTTTAATCGTGCCTTCCTCATAAATAGGACGGAGCTCTCGTGCTCTTTGCTTGGCCTCTTCGCTCATTGCAAAGCTGCTTAATATCTCTAAAACCTTATGAAATTCTAAATTTTCAATTGCCGTTTTATTCATTTTGAAAACCTCCAAATAATTTTAAAATTAAGGAAATGTTTAAATTTATCATTGATTTTCTAGACTCAGTTCAATAAAATAACCGACAGCAAAAATGCATAAAGGCATATTTAACAAAGCTAGAAGATCAAAAAAAGGTGATGAACAATTCGTTGTTCATCACCTTCTCTCAAATAGCATACTACACCTAAAAAGGCATATTACACCCATAAAAAAACGTGCTTTAAACAAAGCACGGATTAAATACGAGCATATGCAAAGAGATCACAAATGTGTATGATAACCGTTTTGTTCTTAACCTTCTACAGAACATACTCAAATAAACCTTTAACCTCTTAAAAGTTTTTTCAGTTTATTCATGTAGATGAAGTATTTACTTCGATTAGTTAAGAACAGTTACCCTCACAAAAAACATCTCCTAAATTTTGTTACAAATAACATAACAAAGGACGACCCGGTTTGTCAATGTAAGTTTTGTTTATGTATGGATTACAAATTAATCACCGTTTTTAATTTCCTTTATACCTTTGCCACCGTAAAAAGCGTGGCCTGTCTTTATGACTGCTACGGTTTCAAATCCTGACTTTTGATACACCTTTTCAACCCTTTCATTAATTGGCATAACCCAAAAGTTAGCAATTCCTCTTGCTTTGACTTCCTTTTGTAAATAAGCAATTAATTGACCAATAAGTCCTTTCCCACGATATTCCTTTAAAGTCGCAACACTTTCTAGCCTTGCATCACGGCCATTTTGAAAAATACATGCTGTTGAGCAAGGAACACCATCATACTTTAAAACATAGTGAGTAAATGCTGGGTGGGCAAATTCCTCTTCAAAAGCTTTTTCACGAATCGCCCCTCCCAATTCTTGAATTTGACATTCAATTTGAATCGCCTCATGCTTTGTTTCAGCTGTCACTTGCTCAATTTTTACTAGTGGATTTCCTTTGAGCTCTACATTCCTTTTCCAAAGTTGAACAGGACTGTCAAATGACTCGAACCGAAAGCCTCTTTCCTTCAAAACTTCTAAAAAATCCTGGTATCCTTCATTCAACGTAAGATAGAATCTCGGAACTAGATTTTTCTCTTGATAAAAGGTAATGACCTCAGCAATAATCTCTTCATATTGACCGGTAAAAGTTGAAATATATGCATGGTTTGCATCATAATAATCTGGCTGACGTTCATTATAAAAAAGATATCCCCAGCTTGTCTGTTGCATTGTTGAAAAGGTTGATACATACGCATTATCTAGCGCTTCTAAATCTCTATAATCCATAACTGCCTGACCCCTATTCGTTACTATTCTAGTAAAATCGTACCTTTATTCATGCACTCTTACAAGAAAAAATTGTAATTTCTCTTCCTTCAGCGCAAACTCAATCATAATTCCATTCTGTTTATCGAAATAACCAAGAGCTGTTACTCCCCCCTCCTCACGCTCATAATAATGTTCCCCATAGCTTTCTATTATTCTTGTCTTTTTATCTCCAATTTTTACACCTTTAACAGTTTGAAAAGTAGGATCTGCCACAAAATACTCAATTATCTTCCTTTGTTCATTCAATACAAACCTTAATTCTTCATTTTGATAGGATAGATGAGACACATTTGGTTGAACGATTTTTTCCAATTTCTCAGGCTTGCCAAATACATTGATAATTCGCTCCTCTGTTTGGCCAATCGCTATTTTGTTTATCGATTCAGTTGTTAAGTCTGTACTAGTAATCTTTTCGTAAAAGTCATCTGCTGTTTTTGCAAAGGGATCACACCCAATAACAAAGGATAACAAAAGAAAAATACTAGAAAACATGAGATATTTATAAATTCCTATTGGCATATTGCTCCTCATTCATTCTCGCTCCGATTCCATTTCTCAAGCAACCGCTTTGCTTTTACTTGCGAATAATTGTAAAACTGCCACTCATCAGAAATCGAACGCATTTCTGATGCTTTCTCCTTTAACAACTGATGAATATTTTCATTATCATAGTATAAGCGTCGGAATCGCGTCACTTAATAAGGTAGATAAATAATTTTTATCAAGCCTACCTGTTTCCTCATAACGCTCAAGATTTTTAACGACAATTAATTTGTTAATATTTAGATAATTCACGATTACATAACCAGCTAAGCTTACAACAAACATTGCTCTCAATTTTTGTTTAACAAGTAATTAAAAACACCCCCTCACTAATACAAATAAAAAAGTTTTTCCAAGTTTTATCCACACAAACCATCCCTTCATACATAGAATTACTATGTAGTAATGAAAAAAATTAGAAGCAGACTCTCCTAAAGAACTACTTCTATTTGTTTACACAGAACGATGAACACCAATATGATAAAATAATTTACTAATCGGATAAATAAGAACAGTCATAATGACACAAATTGTAATAAATGATGGTGTTAAAATTGGCTGAAACCACTCAGTTGGTATAAAGTGAAACAGCGTCATCATCATAAGCAGCACATTTGGTATCAAACTAATAAATACAGTCTTTGAGAAAACCTGCTTCCCTAAAAGTCCATATTCCCTACCAATTTCGAAACCTAGCATCATCCAAAAGACGGTATATATAATGACAATCGTTAATGGAATTTGTGCTAACAGCCCCCATGCTTCAGAAAGAAGCGAATCCTCATAAAGATGGTAGCAGACAGTTAATAACGACCCGATAATAAAAAACATAAAGTTACAAAAGACAAAGTTGCGACTAACAAATCGGACAGCAATCGGTTGTACCTCTTCGTATTGTTTAGCTATATCAAGCGGATCACCTAATTGTGTAATGATCTCGTCTATCGTTAAATGAGGCATGTCAATTCGCTTTTCTTCAATATGTATTTCATATTCGCGGATTACTTCCTCTTTATCAACCGAATTCGGTAATGCTTGTTTCAGCGTCTCAAGAAACTGTTCCATTATTTTAGTCATATAGAATCTCTCCCAATGATTCCATTCATCATCGAGACAAATTTGCCCCATTCCTTCGTTTTCTCAGATAAAATAACTTTACCTTCTTCTTTAATTTTATAATATTTACGTGCAGGTCCCTTTTTTTGCTCCTGCCAATAGGTTTCAACATAGCCCTTTTTTTCTAGCTTGTGTAATGCAGGATATAGCGTACCCTCTTTCACTTCTAAGGCATTTCCGCTCCTTTTTTCCATTTCCTTCACTAATTCATAGCCGTACATATCCTTCTCATTTAACAGCTGCAATAAAATTAATGACGTACTGCCCTTAATTAACTCTCTATCAAACATAATTTCACCTACCTCGAATATTTAGGTATATTCTATTTCCTTATTTTACATTGTATTGAAGAAAAAACAAGTATCCCTTTTCTCTATATTTTCATTTTATTTTAGTAGGATATGTACATATATTTCGATAAGTGTTTACACCTAGTGAAACATGATAATATGTGGAGGGAAAGGAAGTAGGAAATCATGCATGTATTATTAGCTGAAGATGATCTGAAGCTTGGAGAGCTTACAACATATATGCTCTCAAAAAAAGCTAAATATGAAGTAGATTGGGTACAAAATGGTGAGGATGCCTACGATTATGCGATTGCTACCCACTATGATGTTTTAATTTTGGATTGGATGATGCCAAATGGTGATGGTGTCGAGGTATGCCGTAAACTTAGAAAAGAGGGCTATGGTGGTGCTATCCTCATGCTAACAGCCAAAGATAGCATCCAAGATCGTGTATTAGGTCTTGATGCTGGTGCTGATGATTATCTTGTTAAGCCTTTTGAAATTGAGGAACTCCTTGCTCGTCTCAGAGCATTAACGCGACGAAACTTTTCACCAATACGCGAAGAACAAGTAACAATTGATGGTATTATCATTAATCGCACAAGCCAAACAATAAGCAAGGATGCAAAAATCATTCAACTTACACCGCGAGAATTTCAACTGCTTGATTTATTAGTAGATAATAAAGGACAGGTTTTAACGAGGGAGCTTATCTTTGAACGGATTTGGGGCTATGATACAGATGTATCATATAAAACAATTGATGCGACCGTAAAATTGCTTCGAAAAAAGCTTGCGAAATTTAGCAAGGGTACGTGGTTACAAAGTATTAGAGGAGTTGGGTATAAGCTTGAAACGTAAAAAAACAAATGTCTTTCACCAAACAGAACGGACTTTGACCTTAAGGTACAGCTTTCTTATTCTATTATTCCTTTTCGTTTTTATTATTCTTTTATATAGTATTGTTTATTTCTGGCTTACTGCTGATATAAAGAAAGAATTACGGGATAAAGCACAGCATGAATTACAGCCAGTTGAAAAATATTTAACTGGAAGAAATGATGGTCCTGATGATCGAAGAGGCGATCCAAAAGTTGCAGAAACGGATAGCGAACAATTATTTTACTATGTCACGAATACAAATGGAGATGTGATTATTCAAGACGCACAGCTTCCCCTCTTGCATACAAGCTTTATTCACTTTATTTCAGAGTGGCAGCCAACGCGTGAGGAATTACGAAGGGAAGCCTTGATGATTGATGAAAAGCTCCTTTTGAAGGATGATGCAGAGTTTGCAACCTATGTGCCCACTGAAGCAAAGCTGCAAATTTTTATGATTGCAAAGCCGATTTATGAACGTAATCAGCTTGTTGGGTATTTGTATATTGGCCATAATGCTACAAATCTATTTCAATTGCTTTCATCACTTCTTCAAATATTAGCTGTTATCGCATTTATCTTTTCAGGAATTGCTTTTTCTCTTAGTCGCATTATGTCAAAGCGCGCAATGGTGCCAATTAAACAGGCATTTGCAAGACAGCAGGAGTTTGTTGCTGATGCTTCGCATGAATTAAGAACGCCACTTAGCGTCATGCTTTCATCTATTGAGCTGCTTGAAATGGAAGAGCAGACAGAACAAGATAAAGAAATGGCCGTTAAAACCATACACAACTTAAAAGAAGAAGTGAAACGAATGACAGGACTTGTAAGTAACTTACTTACACTTGCAAGATCCGATTCAGCGCAACAAAATGTAACGATGGAAGCTTTTGATTTATATCAGGTCGCTAAGCAAACGATTCACACATTCGAAGCCCATGCCCATACAAAAAATATAACACTACAATTAAAGAGCCCTAACCCATTACAAATAATTGGAAATATAGAGCTGCTAACACAGCTGCTTTATATTCTCATAGATAATGCGATCAAATATTCAGAGTATAAAGGTACTGTTACGTTAGCAATCTCTAAAGAAGGCAATCAGCTCTTACTTACCGTTACCGACAACGGTGTCGGCATTGAGGAAAAGCATATTCCTCATCTATTCAAGCGATTTTACCGTGTTGATAAAGCAAGAACCAGGCAGGAGGGCGGTTACGGCTTAGGACTTTCTATCGCAAAATGGATCGTCGATACCCATAATGGAACGATTAACGTTCAAAGTAAATTACATGAAGGAAGCACATTTATCGTAAACCTTCCACAAAAATAAGATAATTTTACCTTTGGGGACTGTCCCTCCAACTCGTTGGGGACAGTCCCCTTTTTTATCTTTTTTGAAACTCTCGCTTTTTTCACCGTCTTTTCACTAAACTTTATTATATTAATCACAAGAAAAGCACGAGGAGGTGAAAAAATGAAACAGAGAAAAAGCCCTCTACTTTTGATAGGAATTGCGGTGATTGGACTTATTGTCCTTTCAATTTGCTTTTCAGCCCTTTGGCATTTCTTAACACAGACTATTTTCTACTATCACATGGACTCACAACTCGGACATGGTCGAGATGTTTTTCAACCAAGAGGGGCAGGCTTTATTGGCCACGATTTCGGGTTCAGCTTTTCTTTCCTATCATTGCTAGTTAATATAGGCATCATCACCTTAGGCTGGTGGATTTTGAAAAAAGCAAATGGAGAAACCGTAAAAAAATGGGTAGGAATAATTCTTCTCCTCGGTGGATTATGGGCAATCCTTCCGAAGATTATTGCGATTCCACTAGTATTGATCGCTTTATACATCACATTTAGAGGATGTAAATCGAAGGAAACAATATTCGAGGAACAAGTGAATGCTACTTATCCGATATATAACACAGCTTCTCACAATATTCTTGATGAGTGGGAACGTAAAAACAACTAAGGAGGAAATAAAATAATGGGGATTTTTAAACGAGTAAAAAGAATTGCAGTAGCAGATATGAATTCAACGTTGGACAAGCTTGAAGAGCCTATCAGCATGGTTAAGCAATATATTCGAGAGCTTGAGGGTGAGATTGAAAAAGCACAATCAGCCTTAGCGAAACAGCTTTATTTTGAACAAAAGCATGAAGAGCACATTGAACAGGTACAAAAGATGATTGCTGATCGCAAAAGACAGCAGCAATTAGCAATAGATAAAAACAACGATGAGATGGCAAAACTAGCCATTCAAGACCGACTAGAAAACGAGAAAAAACTAGAGGTTCTTAAACAACAGCTTATTCGGATAAAAAATCAAACAGAACAATTAAAAGCACAGGTTATCAAATTACGTGATGCTTATACTGACTTACAAAACCGAAAAGCAATATTATATTCTAGAGCAAATACTGCAAAAACTACTAATCGCATTAATCAAACACTTGCTTCCTCACAATCTAAAAACATTATCAATGGTTTTGCGAGAATGGAAGATAAAGTGCTGCGCATGGAGGCTCATGCCTATGCTTATGACTATGTTAACGAAACAGAGCTTCAAAGCGCTAAAACCTTTTCACCAGAGGTTGAAGAAGAGTTTATGAAAGCAAAAGAAGCAACAGCAGCAAATCAATAAGCTTTTAAACAGAAGCTTTCGTCTTAAACAAACGTTTTTCTCAAAATGTGTAAGTATACCCTTCGATAATATTATTGGAGTCTGTCAACTCCTCTACGCTTAAAGACAGACTCCATGTTTTTCTTACAACTTAAACGACATCATATCCTTGTTCTTCAATTGTCTCAACAATTTCCTCATTTGAAACTTTATCCTTCTCAAAGCTTACTTCAACTTCACCTTTATCTAACAAAACTTTTACATGTTGAACACCTTGTAAATTCCCAACACTGCCTTCGACTGCATTGACACAATGTTGGCATGACATACCTTCTACTTTAAATGTTTTTGTTTCCATTTTGATTTGGTGCCTCCTATTTTTTCATTAATCTTTGGACGGTTATTAACAACTCGTCGATAATTTCTTCGTCACCCTCTTGGATTCGTTCAACTACACATGTCCGTAAATGTCCTTCAAGCAATAACTTGCCGACACTATTTAAAGCCGATTGAGTTGCTGAAATTTGCGTAATGACATCATCACAATACGTATCCTTTTCAATCAATGATTTTATTCCGCGAATTTGACCTTCAATTCGATTCAATCGAGTAATCAAGTTTTTCTTTACTTTATCAGAATGATGACTCGTCCTGTGATGTTCATGCTTATGCTCATGACTATTTGGCTCATTACTCATAGAAACATCCCCCTTAATGAATACTAAATTTAATGTTCTTATATCTATCGTTTATTTTTCCTAAATAGTCAAAAGAGACTATTGTGATTCACTGTTAAATGTACTATACCCCTCTATAGTATATGATATTCTGCTAATTTTATCTATCCTTTTGAATAATCGCTCTCATTCAGGAGAATAAACAAACATAAACATAATATATATATCATAATTGTTAATCGAAAGGAAATGGGGTAGTCATCAATGCAAAAGCTTTTTGTAACGGTTCTCATCCTTTTTCTCCTATCAGGCTGTGGTACAGATTATCATTCTAATACGATTACTTTAGCTAGTCAAAACAAAGAAAAGGTAATCGAAACGGAAGCGATATACATCGGCTTGATTGATTCACACTCAATCGAAGTCTTCATCAACAAAGAGCCTTATGCACTCCAAATCAATGAAGCTCAACAGGAAATTGCTGAAAAACTCCCTACGAAAAAAAGGATTTCCATCAAGTATTATTATGATAAAAAAACAACACAATACCAATTATTAAGCATTCAACAAAAAGGGGACTGACCCTAATTATTAGAGTTAGTCCCTATCAAAGATTAAATTTCATTTTCAGTAGTTGACGATGTTGATTGGCTTTCCTGCAATTCGGTTTGAATTTCTTCTATCGTTTTGCCTTCAGTTTCTATACCGGCCTCTTCCGCTTGCTTTTTAACATCGTCCACATTCAATTTGCCACCGTCCTTACCCATTTCAGGCATTGCTTCTCTTAATTCCTCTTGAATCTCTTCAATTGATTTTCCTTCCGTGTCAATTCCGGCTTGTTCAGCTCTTTCGATAATTTGTTCATCTGTCAATTTCTCGTTAGGATTTGGGCGTATTTCCTTCATTTCCTCTTCAATTTCCTCTATCGTTTTTCCAGCTGTATCAATTCCGGCATTTTCAGCCATCTCAATTATCTGTTCATCAGTTAGCTCTTCTTCAGCAAATCCCTGTCCACCATTTTGCTGCATTTCTGGATTCCCATTTGCCTCACTTGCTTCCTTAGATGCTTCACTTTCATTTCCACAGCCTGCTAGTAAGAAAATTGCTAGCATCGTGCTGCCAATTACTATATTTAATGAACGACTCATTTAGCTCCTCCTTTATTCCTTGCTTATAAATGAATATACAGGGGAAATATGTCAGGAGGATGTCAGACTTAATAATTAGTAAATAACTGTATTGCAAAAAGAACTATTTTCGATAGGCTCCATCTATAACCGGCATGTTTAACAACAATCTCTTAGAAAAGGACTAAAAAAAGAGGTTGGTTCAAAGCATGTAGCTTTTCTTAACCAACCTCATATCATTCACTAGCTTTTCGTTCTTAACTGTTTGTCTAAATAAAATGTCCCAAATGGAATAAATGATAAAAATACAGCCCAAATTCCCCATAAAATAGACCAGCGTTTTTGAAATTTGACAAAAGCTACAAGGATGACAAATGCAACAAATAGAAATCCATGTAAGCCACCAACGATTGTTACAGCGATCGGAAAATCAAAGAAATATTTTAATGGCATCGCAATAAGCAATAAAACTAAATACGAAATCCCTTCCAAAATCCCTGAAAAACGCAAAACTCCTACCGAACTGTTAAACACCAAATCAACCCCATTTTCACATTTTATATGTTTATTATACAAGCTCCTAGCTAGCGAATAACGAAAATGTTTGACAATTTTGCTAATAACAAATAGTTTGCAACTTTTTCAACGGCTGTTTTCGTATACTTTGTTGTTTTTATTAGAAGTTGCTTTGATTATTAAGTATTGTCTCTGTTAAACTTGCTGTTGATTTCAAACTGCAGGCGGTTCGTTCTCTGCTTTAACTCAACCGTCTGTTGGTCTCCCGATTCTCTATTCTGGAGTCTCACGCCCTCACTCCAATAAACGAAGTATTTATAAATTTAGAAAAGAGCTATACAATTAACAACTAGATGGATTGGTATAGTAAAAAATCAGCGAGAATTTGTCCCGCTGATTCATTTTAACCTTTATTTTATTTTAAATTTATTAATCGTTTCTTCTAATTCAAGGATCGTATTTGATAATGATGCTGCTAAATCGCCTAGTTCTTCGGCTGATGCTGCTTGCTCTTCTGTTGTTGCTGTTACTTCCTCTGTTGTTGCTGAAGAAATTTCTGCAACCTCAACCATTTCATTGATTGCGATTTCTACCTTTTCTTTATTTTGATTGATTTTTGCGATCGAGGCTTCAACATAATCGATTTCACTAATAATTGAATTGGTTCCTTCAAGAATATTTTCGAACGCATCCATCGTATGATGAATGGAATTTGTTTGTTCCTTAAATAAGGAGATCGTTGTTTTCACTAGCTCTACAGATTTTCGCGTTTGGGTTAATATACTAGCGATAACAGTTTCAATTTTTAATGAAGAGCTCTTTGTTTGATCTGCTAGCTTCCGTATTTCTGAAGCAACTACTGCGAATCCTCGTCCTGCTGCCCCAGCCCTTGCCGCTTCGATACTCGCATTTAATGATAAGAGATTTGTTTCTTCACTAACGCTCTTAATCATTTCAACGATGTCTTTAATCTGGGCGATTTCACGGTTAAGTGCATCCATTGTTGTATCAACCTGTCCGATGTTTGTTCCCATTTCTTCATTTTTATCAGTTAATTCCTTAATCGTTTCAATCGATTGGCTACTAAGTTTTTTCGTTGTTTCTGTAATCGTTTGCACCTTTTCCATATTATGTGCAACTTCATTAATTTCACTAGATAATTCCTTCATTTCGCGATTCGTTCTTTCAGAGTAATCTACCTGGCTAACAGCACCCTTTGCAACTTCCTCTATCGCTGAAGCAATTTGCTCAGTTGCTGCTGCAGATTCTTCTGCAATCCTTTTTAAATCTACAGCACTCTTAACCGCATGTGTAGAGACTCGTTTATTTTCTTCAATCATATTCGTAATATTATCAATCATTGTATTGTAGCTTTTGCCAAGTTGTCCAACTTCATTTTTATATAAATAGTCAGCGCGATCAGTTAAGTCTCCTTTTTCCGCTTCCTTCATAATCGCAACAATTCGATTAATCGGTTTAATCATCCCTTTTGCTAATAGAATGCTAGCAAAGACAGATAAAAGAACGAACAAAGCAATTATTCCATAAACGAGATAAATCACTTGATTAATTTCTTTCATTAAATATGCTTTGGATGTAGAAACGGAAACCTTCCACCCATTACTGCTATCACTTACAGATACTAGGTGGCTATCTTTCTTATCAGATTTATACTCTGTTCCAACGAGCTTCTGATTATTACTTGCAATAATAATACCTTCATTATTTATTACTGAAATCTCTCTTCCTGTATTCTTTTCTTCGACTCCTAATACATCGTTAAAAAGTTTGCTATCAGCCATAAGAATCAAAGTTCCGAGCCGGTCATATTCTCTATATAGATAAATATTTTCAAAGTCTTTTTCAACCCCTGAGCCCCAATAGACAGCTCCAGATAACTCCTTTACCTTTTCAGGGATGTCTGAATTTAAGTAGTTTTCTAATTTAAAATTGCTTGTCGAATCTGATTCACCATATAGCATACCTTCTTCATTGACAAAGAGCATGCCTCGTGCAAATTTATTTGTAAAAGTAATACTAGAAAAGTACTCCGTCGCCTCTCTTTCCTTCATGAGGATTTGAAACTCCGTTAACCCTTCATTGTCTTTAAGCGTTTCCATAAAATCCATATTTGAAAATGGGACTATTGTTAAGTTCTCAAACTCTTTAAGCGAATTGTTCACATTTTTTGTCACTTGAGTTCCTAT
>NZ_CADEPK010000052.1 GCF_902829255.1 Metabacillus niabensis
CCTCGATATTGATTCCCGTATTTTCAAATTTCCGTGCAATATATACCACTAATCGTAAATTACGCTCAATTAATATCGATCTCGCAGCTTGATCACCACTAGGTAATTTTTGTAATAATATTTCCTCTTCTTCTTTTGAGAGAGGAGGAGGTAGCGCTTCACTTCCTCCGATGTAATAAACCTCGTCTGTTTTGATGCCTAATTTAATTAGTAATTTGTACCATAAATATGTAAGACGTAACTTAAACTTTTTCATTTTCCTCCCCCTTCGCATTTTTAATAATAGTCAGCTTATTCTTATCATCAATATCAAGATAGCTAATACTATATATTTGACACTGTTCCATTTGTTTAATGTATAAAAACAATGATTTAGAGTATGATAAGATTAAAGGATTCCTCATATTAAGATACTTGTTCCATTACATGTCCTTGTAGCATTTTAGGGTGAATGATGCATTCATACTCATCCTCTGAAGATAACTTTGTACGATTTAATCCAACAATCGTTTTTTGCACTTTAATTTTCTCATCCTTCGTTTCAATTACTACTTCATCTGGTTTAAATCCTAATAAAAATTTATTTTCGCTTCCTACAACTCGATAAGGAATAATACGTATACGATGTTCCCAAGGATGTGATTGCTCATTATTACTTAATGACTCCATTACATCTTCTTGAATTGCTTGATTTACTAATGGCTCCGGAATAAAGTGACTTGCTTTTAATGTGTCGATAATCATAACCGGACTTCTTGTTATAGGATCATAAAGCTGATTCCCGCTATCTACTAGACCCCTTAATGTCAATTCGCATTCATCTACCTTTATCGTTACATTAACCAATTGTTCAAAATGGATTTTCTTCGTTTCTAATCCTTCAATTCTATTTCTAGAAAAAATCCATAGCATCGGGAATCCTACGATTACGAATATCCAACTAATAGGATGTCCAAATCCCGTTGAATTTGTCATTAAGACCCCATTTAAATAGCTCATTTCAGATTGTAAAAAATAATGTACCCCTATCATTCCGCCACCAAC
Organism: Metabacillus niabensis; assembly: GCF_902829255.1. GTDB lineage: Bacteria > Bacillota > Bacilli > Bacillales > Bacillaceae > Metabacillus > Metabacillus niabensis. The sequence continues at coordinate 1,045 of NZ_CADEPK010000052.1, forward strand.
AAGAAAGGTAACAAAATAAAAGGTTAATAAGCTTTGAACAAAAAATCGGAATCGTTTAAAACCAAATGCAATCCAAACCATTAATACTGAGACAAACATCTTTCCAAATGGATGGCTTGCAAATAACGATAATGGTGTAAACAACATAATGACAATACTTGAACCTAAAAGGGCAGCAAGCACAATACGGTATTTTTTTATTTTCCTTTTTAATGCTATAGCTGTTAATAATAGAAGCAATAGATCAAAGGAGAAGTTTAAAAACCAAATAATGTCTAAATAGATGGACATCTATTTCTCCTTTCGCTAGAGGAATACGTGTTCAGGTTACTAGGAATAACAGTAACGAAACTATGATCACCTATTGTCATTTAGTATAAATTGTCTGAACTAGGAAGTCTGTCACTTAGTGCCGAGAGAATGGAAGTATTTTTGAAAGAATTTTAGAAATTTTGTCGAGTTATAATAATCTATGAAACTTTCAACAAAATATGCGGAAATTTAATTGAATGGTACCTTTTCTTGTAGTGGATTAAATAGATGGAGCAACTTTATAATTTCCCCATAATAAAAGAGTGCCATAATGATTAATGGCACTCTTTTATTACGTATTTGAAAATTAGCGACGCTTATTACGGTTTCTAAGAAACGTAGGTATATCTAATGTATCATCGGCTTGCTGCATGCTACTACGTGAAGGTGTCTCTTGCACTGGTGCTTCTTCACGTTTCGGCTCACGCTTAGGAACAGGCTTTGCAATAGTTTGTCCACCTGTACCAAATTGACGAGTAGGCTGTTTGAGCGGATTCACTTCTTGCTCAGTAAAACCAGTTGCAATAACTGTTACAACGATTTCATCTTTTAGATTTTCGTTAATAACTGAACCGAAAATCATATTTACATCTTGATCAGATGCAGTTGCAACGATGTCTGCCGCTTCCTGAACTTCATATAAACTTAAGTTTGTTCCACCTGTAATGTTCATTAACACACCTTGAGCACCGTCAATCGATTTTTCAAGAAGTGGACTTGAAATAGCTTTTTTAGCTGCTTCTGCCGCGCGGTTTTCACCTGTTGCAACACCAATACCCATAAGAGCTGAGCCTTTGTTAGACATAATTGTTTTAACATCGGCAAAGTCTAAGTTGATTAATCCAGGTGTTGCGATTAAATCAGAAATACCTGATACCCCTTGACGCAATACATTATCTGCTTCTCTAAACGCTTCAAGCATAGGTGTATTTTTATCAACAATTTCAAGAAGTCTATCATTAGGAATAACGATTAATGTATCGACTGATTCCTTCATTGAAGAGATTCCACCAGCCGCTTGCATTGCACGTTTACGTCCTTCAAATGTAAAAGGTCTTGTTACAACACCTACTGTTAGAGCCCCTAAATCCTTTGAGATTTGAGCGATAACGGGTGCTGCACCCGTTCCCGTACCTCCACCCATTCCTGCTGTAACAAATACCATATCAGCGCCTCTTAACGCTTCCTCTATTTGTTCTCTACTTTCCTCAGCAGCTTTTTTACCAACTTCGGGGTTAGCACCTGCACCTAAACCTCTTGTTAGTTTAGAACCAATTTGCATTTTAATTTCTGCTTTTGATAAATTTAAAGCCTGTGCATCTGTATTTACAGCGATAAATTCAACACCTTGTACTCCGTGCTCTATCATTCGATTGACAGCGTTATTACCACCGCCACCTACCCCGATTACTTTGATGGTAGCTAAGCCGTCAATATTTGTATCAAACTCTAACATGCGAAATCCTCCTAATCCATCAAATGACTTCTAATTGATGTGAACTATTCAAAGAAGTAGCCAAAAAACTTCTTCACTTTATTAACCTTTTTTTCCTCTTTTTGTTGCTGTTGCTGTTGTTGTGGCTTTGAACGTTGTTGTGGCGGTTCTTTTGTAGCTGCTACTTCTACTGCATCAACAGTAACATTTGAACCAATCTTTCTACCTTGTATTTTAGCATTTTTATGAGCGAATTGGATTAGACCTACACCTGTCATATATTGAGGCTCTCTAACACCAATATAGTCTGGACTCGCAATTCTCACACTATTTTGCAAAACAACTTGTCCTAATTCAAGGACACCAGGCATTTTCACCGTTCCACCAGTTAAGACAAAACCACCAGGTAATTCACCGATTCCTAGTCTTTTTAATTCATAAAGAATAAGCTCATATATTTCTTCAAGTCTTGCTTCAATAATATCAGCTATTTCTAATTGATTAAAGGATCTCTTTTGATCAGAACCGATTATTGTTGCTTCAAACACTTCATCCTCTGACGCATGATCGTAATAGCCATGACCATACTTTATTTTTATTCTTTCAGCTTCATCAGTAGATGTTCGAAGCCCAATAGATAAATCCTTTGTAATGTGCTCCCCACCGATTGGTAAAACACTTGTTGCAACAAGATGATTTTGTTCAAATACTGCGATTGTAGTAGATCCTCCACCAATTTCAACTAGTGCAACACCTAGGTTCTTTTCATCCTTTGATAAGGCAACTGAACCAGCTGCTAAAGGTTGCAAGCAAATGTCGGTTATTTCAAGGCCAGCACGTTCTACACAACGTAATAAATTATGTAATACGGTCTTTGAACCGGTAATAATTGTTCCTTCCATTTCTAAGCGAACACCTAGCATTCCACGAGGATCATTAATTTCATCTAATCCATCAACAATAAATTGTCTAGGGATTACATCTATTATTTCTCGTTCTGGTGGAATTGAAATAACTTGAGCTGCCTCAATTACTCTTCTTACATCTTCATTAGATATTTCACGGTTTTCGCTTGAAACTGCCACTACTCCATGGCAATCTTGTAAATGGACATGATTACCAGTAACCCCTACTACGACTCTTTTTAACGAGATTCCAACCATTCTCTCCGCTTGCTCTACCGCTTTCTTTATAGAATGAACGGTTTCATCTATATCAACTATAGATCCTTTTCTTAATCCTTCTGATTTTACGTTACCTACACCAATAATGTTTAAAGTATCATTTGCCATTTCACCAATAATTACTTTAACACTGGATGTACCGATGTCAAGACTTACAAATAGTTCATTGTTGTTCATTCTAAGGCACCTCCTTATCTATCAATACTTTCTATTTTATTCGCTTGAGAACGACATGACAATGAAAATTACTTTACAAGCTTGTAACAAAAAAAGTAAATATTTAGTCTTGAAATATGTCTTACTAGTGATTATTCGTCAAATACTTAATATTCCCTTTTAAATATTCAACTTTTTTTCACTTTTTCTCTAGATAACGACCATTTTGAAAGTAATATTCTTCTAATAACTGCTATGTTTTGGAATAACCTTACCCCAAATGCAAAAACAGCTACTAAATATAAGTCTACACCAAGATGAACACCTAGAAAAGCTAAACTTGCGGCTAAAATGATGTTAAAGAAAAAACCTGAAACGAACACTAGTTCATCATAAATATCTTGTAAATGTGCTCTAATGCCCCCTATTAACGTATCAAGCGCTGCTAAAATCGCAATAGATAAATAATTTGAATATTCAGGGGGGATGCGTAGCTCAGATACTAGTCCTAAAAATACACCTAGTATAAGACCTAATATTGGTAGCCACATAGCTATTTTCCCCCTTCTTCTTTTTCAACAGGCTTCATATTTTTCACACGTATCGTATCATCATATGCTGGAATCGTAATCGTATCGATTGGCTCAGAAATAGTTAACTTTAGATTATCAATAGCAAAATCTTCATCAGTTGTTGAAGCATTCATTCGATTATATAGCTTTTCTGCATTTTCGGATATTACCTTTATTTCGATTGGATATGTATTTAAACTATAATTATCCATTTTTGTTTGCCCATTAATATCGCGAATGACCGTAGAATTAATCAACCGCCTACCTTGAATGGAAATTTCCTCCGCATCATAGGAATTTAGTTCATTTATAAGTCGCTTCAACAAATCTGGCGAAATATTATCAAGCTCCATTCCTAAAATGTCCTCAGAAAATAGTCGGTCAATTGTAATAATAACGCCAGGACCTTCTACTTCTGTTAAACCAGCTTCTTCTTTTAATACATTAAGTGTTTCTTTTAAAGCAGCCTCTGGATTTTCATTTTCTTCTAGTTTATACGTTTCAATAATTTCGTCATATTTCCGTATCTCGGATAATAATTTTACTTGTAGCTGTTGCTCCTCTTTTAAATCGTCACGAAGTTCCCACATATCCCTTGTATCTCTTACAATTGGTTCTTTAATCGTCTGAAATTGAATCGCGAGCATTAATCCAAATATCGTTGTTAATAGAGTGAAACTTAATCCTTTTTTCCAATTCGATTTCTTCATATCAACCACCTTACAGTCCCATTTTTTATTTAAGAAGAAGTCTTTTGCTCTTGAAGTAAAGGATCCATCTTAATCTCATCTTTTTCTTGCACGGAAACAACAATATTGTCATATGTGAGTTGATCTATGACCCCTCCAACAATATTTAAGGCAGGAATTAAAACAGACGGGTCGCCAATTGCTGAAATGACAAAAGGCGCTGGAAATTGGTTTCCGTCAACTGTAATGACAGGACCATTGCAAAATATGTAAGAGTTACTACTTAATCTTTGACCATTAATTGAGATGGCATCTGCTCCTGATATATATAGTTCGTTAATAACTTTAAAAATATGGCTCTCATGAACAATATAATTGTTAACATTTTCACTATCAGGTACGTATGAAGCATCCTCAAGGGATATCTCTACACCTTTCCCTTTAACTGGTAAATCACCAACATACATCCGATATTTTTCAACATCTTCAACTAAATTATAATATACTTGCTTTTCGCTCTTTAACGATTCCTCAATCTTTTTAACTTCCTCTTGTTTTTTATATAGCTCCTCTTGTAAGGTTTTATTTGTCTTTTCCTCTTCAATCAATAACGATCTAGTTTCATATTCTTCATCCCATTGTTCAGTGGACAGTGTTTGATTACTATTTTTTTCTTTCGTTAGCTGATAAGAGTAGGAAATCAAAAATCCTAAAACAAGGAAAATGAGGGATAATATTACGTATCTACCCCTCAGTTTCAAGATTGCTTTCATTCTTCTCCTCCTCTTGTAATGGTTTGTACGATTCAAAGTAAGATCCTACCTCTAAGTGAATAACCCCTTCACTATTTTCATCAAGTTCGCTTACAATAGACGGGTATAGTTCCATTTTCTTAGCAAAAGTACGAACCGAAGCAATAACTTCATATCCATCATTCATATAAAGACGTACTAGCCATGGATCAGTCTTACCTGGTGTATGATGTATTTCAGATATTGAATTAAAAATCGAAGGAGGTATTTTTGTCAATTCTTTAATCATTTCCTTAATATCCTCTTCATCGTCCCAATTTTTTAAAACAGGGGCATCTGCAGGCAAACGCTCTTCAAATTCTTTTAAAACTTCTCCATTGTCTAGTATTGGCAAATAGACACCATCTTTTTCAAGATATGCAACACTTTTATGTTCGGTAATATTCAAAATAATATGATTAGGTAATTTTTTTTCTACTTTTACATCTTTTATTTGTAAAATACTATTTACTGTTCTAATCACTTGTTGTTCATTAATATTCCAAAATCCTGTTGAGGCTGTGATCCCGCTTAATTCAATAATTTTCTTTGAATCAACAATTTCATTTCCTTTAACTGTAATACTTCCGACCTTACTCAAAGGAGATTGAAAGTAGATAACTAGTAAAATTAATAAGAAAAAAACAGAAAGAAACATTATCAATCTGCGATTAGATTTTTGCTTCCGCTGTTGCTGTAATTTAGGTATACGATCCTCTAACGAAACAACCTTCTTCTCCAAACAATTCACCTCATCCCTAGCATTTATGCTCTAGGAAATCTTTCATTATTCTTAATATGTATAGAAAG
>NZ_CADEPK010000053.1 GCF_902829255.1 Metabacillus niabensis
ATAATAAATATCAACTTACATTGGAAATGAAAAAGCTTTTTTACTAAACAAAAGGTGATGGGGAGAAATGAATAAATCAGAGGGATTGGATACGAAAACATTGTTGTTTTTCTTTATTCCATTAGGATGCTCGGCAAGTCTTGTTACATTATCTCATATTATTATTAACAGTACTCTAGTTCGGGCGGACAATTCCGAATTTATTATCGCTTGCTATGCGATTGCGATGAGCTTGTTTGGAATTACAGAACGACTAGGGGTGTTGCTTCGTCAAACATGTTCTTCCTTAGTAAGGGATACATATTCATTTAAGCTAATGTCGAGGTTTACGTTTTACATTATCGTTAGTTTAACACTTGTTGCATGCGCTGTTGCGTTTACACCTGTTGGAGATTTCATTTTTGCAACCGTTTACGGGGCGAATGACAGAATGGTTGAGTATATTAAAAATATTTATCAGGTGCTCATTTTTGTGACGATTTTTTCTGCGCTCCGCTGCTTGAACCAGGGGATCATCATTTATAATCGGCAAACGAAGTGGTTAACGATAGGCATGGGGATTAGGCTTGCAGCGATGTATTTATTATCGTTATTATTTATTTATACAGGACATATTACAGGGAAAACAGGAGCGATTATTTTTCTCGTTGGGATGATAATTGAGTGTCTTGTTAGCTATATTGAAGGTCGTTCCTTAGTTCGGAAGATGCCTGAAACACATGAGGAGCAAATCCCATCGAAACGAACAATCTTTAAATTTTATAGTCCACTTATGCTCTCATCCGTTATTATCGTCATGATTGGTCCAGCAATCAATGTGTTTTTAGGAAAAACGGCTGATATCGAGCTAGCTATTGCAAGCTATGCGCTTGCTTTAAGTGTCGCACAACTGTTTTTAAGCTTTTTCTCCTACATGCACCAAATTGTGATTAATTTTTATGATGACCATGAATCAGAGGTTAAAAAATTTTCGTTTATAATCGGATTTATACCCTTCATTCTTCTTACATTATTTTGCTTTACACCATTCGGCGCGTTTTTCCTAGAACATGTCATGGGAGTTGGCGGTAGATTATTAGATGCAAGTTTACAAGTATTAAAGCTATTCATTCTAATGGCTCTAATCTTCCCATTTGTCGATTACTTTAATGGGTTACTTATGATTCATAAGCAAACAAAGGTAACAATTTATTCACAGTCTGCAAATCTAATCATGACCTTGATCGTATTAGTTATTGCGGTTAAATTTGCGTCACATTGGAATGGGATGATCGGTGCCTTAGCTCAATCAATGGGAATATTAGCTGAGCTAATCGTTGTTAGCAGTATTGTTCATGTTAAAGAGCGTGGGAAAATGAAGTTCCTTCGCATCAAGGGGTTAGGACGTGTAGGTGGCAATCGGTAAAGATTTTGTATGAGAATAGATGCTTTGCTTCTTCTTGGGCGCAGGGCATTTTTTGTATGATTGAAGAAAAGGGACATTGTACTAGTTTCAATGAAATGTCATTTTTATGTAATAAAATTGAAAGATTTTCCAATTGGTGTCGTTTCAGAATGATTCAATGGTATAATAAATTAAATGAAAAGAGTATGTTTTAAATGAGGGGAATTACGACCATGACTCAGTACACATCTGCAAATCGCCAGTTTTTTCAACTATTTGAACATTTAACAGACCCAGTCATTGTAATCAACATGAGAGGGATCATCATTTACATAAATGAAAATGCTAAAAATCTTTTTTCTTTGAAAAATGAACATGCCGATGGTCGCCATGTTGATACAATACTTTCAGATTATACGTATCCCATTGATGAAGGGACGAATAAGCAAAAATGCTTTGGGATCGGTGGGCAATCCCAGCCTATCAAAGTCAAAGTAACAACACAACAACTAACGATTGAAGATGTGCAATATAAGATAATGATTATAGAGGATTTACAACGTAATAAATCTGAACAACTGAAGAAAGTAAGCAAGGAATTAGCAAATATCAAACTAGCATTAGATAAATCAACAATGATTGCCATTACGGATCCGAAGGGGAACTTCAAGCTTGTAAATCAAAAGTTTTGTGACTTGTCGAAATACAAAGCGGAAGAATTAATTGGCGAAAACTTTTGCATTTTAAACTCTAGTTATCATCCCAAACAATTTTTCAGAGGCTTATGGAAAACGGTTCGTCAAGGTGAAACTTGGTTGGGCGAAATTCTAATTAAAGGAAAGGATGGAAGCTTGTACTGGGCAGAAACAACGATTGTTCCTTTTTTAGATGAAGGTGGAAGACCTTACCAGTATTTCAGCGTATCAACAGATATTACGAAAAGAGTAACTGTGGAAAATCAACTGCAGGAAGTAATGAAGGTTGATTTTATTGAAACAATGAAAAACCTCCAAAATGGAATATTTAAGATGAAAATGGACGGTAAAGGGAGATTCATTTATACAATGGCTGCAGGTAAGCTCTTAGATGCGATTGGAGCGGATGAAGCAACACTTTTACATCATACGCCACATGATGTTTTTCCGAAAGAAATTGCCGACTTAAAGTATCGCCATTATAAAGAAGCTTTTACAGGAAACAGAGTAAATTATGAGGTTGAATTAAAAGGAAGGCTTGTATTTGTCGATATTACCCCTATAGTGCAAGGGAAATCTGTCATTGAAATCGTTGGCACAGTTCATGATATATCTGAATTACGATCAACCCAAAGAGAGCTCAAGGTAAACCAGTTTCAATATCAATCACTTTTTCAATTTAGTCAAGATTATGTTATATCAGTTACGCCAAGTGGGGAAATCATTGATATGAATCCAAATATGTTGGAATTATATAAAAATGCATATGGCACGATCCCACGTCTCAAATTAGAACAACTAGTTGCGGATGAGGATAAAGAAATAACTGTTCATTATTTTCAAAAAGCAATTGAAGGGAACCCACAAAATTTTGATTTAAATGTTCAAACTCAGAAGGGGAAATTTGTTTTTAATGTCACGTTTCTCCCAATTATTGTTGATAAACAAATTAAAGGGGTATATTCAATTGGAAAAGATATTACAGAGCAACGGCGGGTTCAAGAAACAAACGAATATCTTGCACATCATGATGAACTAACTAAGCTCCCTAACAGAAGGTGGATTGTTAAAAAGCTTAATGATTCCTTACAACTAGCTGAAAAGTCGAACATTCAGCTCGCTGTTTTATTTATTGATTTAGATCGGTTTAAGTCGATTAATGATACGTTAGGACATTTAATTGGCGATCAGCTGCTTGAAGAAATATCATCCCGTTTACTAGACACAATCGATCGTGACAAGCAGCATCTAGCACGATTGGGTGGGGATGAATTTATGATTCTTTGCCCTGAAATTGATCATCAAGAGGAGGTTATCGTTTTAGCAAAAAATCTATTAGAAAAGCTGAGCACACCGCTCAATATTGACGAATTTGAACTGATGGTTTCGACAAGCATTGGGATTAGTTTTTATCCAACATCGGGAACCACTGCTGTAGATTTAATGAAAAAGGCGGATATTGCTCTTTATCAAGCGAAGGAACATGGGAGAAATATGTATCAGGTTTACACAACTTCTATGGATGATAAACAATTCCAACGGTTCTTTATGGAACGAGATTTAAGAAAAGCAATAATGAATGATGAATTTATTGCACATTTCCAGCCTCGTGTCGATGCAATAACAGGGAAAACGATTGGTGCGGAAGCATTGATACGTTGGATGCACCCAACGTACGGGATGGTTTCACCTGGTGAATTTATCCCGCTTGCAGAAGAAACAGGTCTTATTATTTCATTAGGTAAATGGATGAAGCGTCAAGTTTGTGAGCAACTAGTTACGTGGAGAGCTGCAAATATTCCACTAATCCCAATAAGTGTTAATATTAGCTCACAACGATTTTTGCAAAGTGGATTTGCTCAAGATTTACGAGATTTGTTATCAGAATACAAGTTGGATGGGCATTGGATCGAGCTTGAAATAACTGAAAACTCTTTAATGAAAAATGAGGAGTATATTTATCAAACTCTTCTTGAATTAAAGGAAATGGGTGTGAAAATATATATAGATGATTTTGGGACAGGCAATTCCTCATTTCATTATTTAAAAGCATTTAAACTAGACGGAATAAAAATTGACATGTCCTTCATTCAACATATCTCTTGTCAATCTGAGAATGCTGCAATTACAGCAGCGATGATTAAAATGGCCCAGCAGTTAAATATGGATGTCATTGCCGAAGGAGTCGAAACAAAGGAAGAGCTTGCCTTTCTACTAGAGCAAAATTGTCATCATATTCAAGGTTTTTATTACGGCAGACCTTGTGCAGCTATGGAATTCGAAAAAATGTATCTATGATTTTCGAGAAGAATCGTGAAAAAAATGCCCACGGTTCTTTTTTATTTATGGGGACTCTCGAGCTTGTTATGTTTTGCTGTAAATCTTAAAAATAATTTTTTTTTTATTTCGACGCTACTCTCCTACACCACTTCCCCTATATATAGGGTGAAAGCATCTTTTTAATAGAGAAGCTTGATAAGCTATTCAGGGAGTTAAGGAGAGTACAAGATGGAGAAATTTAATTTCGAGCTATTACAATCCTATCAATCATTTCACACAATTGAAGAAATGGATCAAGCTGTCCGCGGTTTTTTGTATAAGCATAAGGAGGATTTGTCAGAAGGGACGATATCCGTTCTTACACAAATTTGGCGGCATTCGGTTAAGGTAATCGGTGTTTCCTTTGCCCGAAATGATTATTTAGCAGAACAAGCAAACGTTAGTCGCCGCACTGTCATTCGCGCCTTGAACGTCTTAATGGAGAAAGGGATTATTAAAAAAATTCCAACAGCAAGAAAGACAGGTAAACAAGGGGTTAACATCCTAATCATCCAGCCATTTGCGTCAATCGAAGCATTAAAAAATACGATGTCACACCATGATGACACACCAGAAGTCACAGCTAATAAAACAGAGAATAAGCAAAGCCACTCTGTGAGAAAAGAACGATAAAACCTTATAACGTAAAGGAACAGAAAGAGCCGACAGCTGAACAACTTGATGTAAGCTTTTTACCAGAATCTATTCCTCAAGAATTTGTAATTGCTGCAAAACCGTTTTTCAATGCGCTCGGAATTTATGAGCTATGGAAAAGAGTGCTACTCGTATATCGTAAAATGAAACTAAAGAAAGACCTAGAAGCTGTTATTGATCGCGTCATCTATGCCTTTAAGCAAACGGTATTTGCCAAAAAATGCGGAAAGATTAACTCGACTTTTGAAGGGTATTTTTACACAATTCTTTATTCAGAGCTAATCGTAGAGAAGCGGAAAGAGATGAAGGGTGCTTTTTACGATTTCTTACGTGATTGTAAATAGCCTACTCGATAATTAATATTTACTGTGAAGCTTTGAGATTGATTAAATCTGTTGTTTAAAATAAAACATAGTACAATAGGTATTGCATTCAGTCAAATTCTATAAGAATTTCATAGTTAACTATCTAGTGTAGAGCTATTATTTCAATTATAGTCATTCACGGTATATATTTTTAATTAGGACAGGAGTCGTTAAATAGTGAGATTAGTTAATACTTATCTCTCGGAACTTGAAATAAAGAAACAAGATATTGAAGTGATTCGTAATCTATTTAAGAAACATTATACAGAACAAATAGAAGTAAATCGCTATAAATATGAGGATCGTAAACATTATGAAACTGATATTGATATAATTGACGTAGAATTTCTCAAGGAAAATATATATAAAGAAATAGATAAGTTGATAAAAATTCATGAAAAAGTTATACAGTCAATTGGTCAAAGTGTAGAAATAATTGTTGCTAATGATGATACAGATACGGAAATCCAAGTATTTGAAAAAAATTGTAATGATGTATCAGGATTTGGATTGTTTATTACTTCGAGAAAAATCCAAGAACTTAAACCCTACTATACTTCTGATATTTGCAACGCATATTTGAATTTTGAAAATGTTAGTTTTGGTGTTATGTTCGAATAGTGGTAATGTGACGTACTAACGGTTGATATATTTGTCCATGGAAGAAATAATCAGGAAGTGTAGAGATAGGGTTGAAAGAATTGGATTAACTATTTGAGGATTCTTTTAATGAATTGCAAGCAGATATCGTTTCAATATGCTTAAAGTATGTATATGAAAGAGCTAATAAAATATTTATTTATTGTTCATATGAAGAAGGTCTTATATCAAATAACTTTTTTATAATATTAATGATAGGATTGTAGAGAGACATATGATGATTAAACAAACTTACTGCAGAATACAAATATGAACTTGTACATACAAACGATTCTAATAAAACTGCAAGCTTTATTGCTAGAGATTGGTTTGAACAAATCAATAGTGGAGATAAATAACATAAAACGAGTTTGATTACTTTATAGATTGATTTAATCATTTGTCAATATTATTTAGAACCTTTTATAAATTGAGGTGTTGAAGGATGATACAACCAGAGGAATTTAATAAAAAATGGGATGTCTCCAAAGATGGTCCACTTATTAAGTTTAATGACGAAGACTTAATCAATTTAAATGTCTCCGATGAAGTGAAAAGATTTTTGGCAATAGGAGGCCTACCTGAGAGCTCTCCACCGTATTTAGAGTTTTCTTCCTCACAATCGATAGGAAGACCTATTTCAAATGTGTTAAACATGCAGGGAGTATTTAGAAAGTATTTGTTTTTAGGATCAACTAGTTACGGGGATCCGATCTGTATAATTGAGCAGGAAGAAAAGATAGTATTTCTTAACAGCAGTAATAATTATGAAGAAGTATTTATTAATTCTTCGTTAAATCAATTTGCAGAATGTTTATTACTATTTTCCAAAATGATTGACAAGGCCATAGAAGTGAATGGTGAGGATGCCTTGATTGATAATGATATACCTGAATC
>NZ_CADEPK010000054.1 GCF_902829255.1 Metabacillus niabensis
GTATTCAAAAAATGTTGCAAAAAAATTCAAATTTCGGAAAAAAATTCTATATTTCAGCAAAAAAGGGGAGAAATTTTTTCTCCACCGCTTCATTAATGTGAATGTGCCTCATGTTCGTCCGTTTCTTCCTGAGTTGATGTATCATCACCATCTCCAATTTGTATCGTCGTTTGAGGCATTGTATGTAATTTTCTAACATCTGTATGGGCAATAATTGTATATGTGCCATCCTCAACAAATTGATATTTAATCCCATATGTACCTTTTTTGCCTAATTCTGCTTCGATTTCCTCTGAAGCTTCTCCACGTTTAATTTCAAAAGTTACTTTCGCGTCATCAACTAACTCATCTCCGTAATAAACAGTAGCTGAAATAGGTACAGTTTCACCTTTGTTAGCTTTCTCAGTAACTTTAATTTCAACTTTCGGTTCCTTTAATTCTCCATCCTCTTCAACTTGATGATTGCTATGGTCTTCTGCTTGACCACATCCACTAATAAGCAAAGCAAGGATAAAGACAAACAACCATTGAATATATTGCTTCATTTCATTTTACCTCCATTCATATACTCCATTAATTATAATATGTTTCTAAAATAGATGCTTCCGTCTCTTTCCTTCTTCATCATTTTTTCACATATTTATTCTTTTGCCACGTTATACTACAAGAGTTATATGCTTTTGGATTTACGATCCTTATCAAAAAAATCGAAATAAAGGCCTGATGGATTTATCATCAGGCCTTTACCAATTTTAGAGAGATTAAATTAGAGAAAATTATCGCAACGCTTGTTGTTTTAAAGTTTCTGCCTTATCTGTTCTTTCCCAAGGAAGATCGAGATCAAGACGACCAAAATGACCGTATGCAGCTGTTTGCTTATAAATAGGACGTCTTAAATCAAGCATTTTAATAATACCTGCTGGGCGTAAATCAAAGTTACTACGCACCACTTCAACTAATACGTCTTCAGATACTTTCCCCGTTCCAAATGTATCAATTGAAATTGATACAGGCTGAGCAACTCCGATTGCATATGCTAATTGAACCTCACATTTTCCAGCTAAACCAGACGCGACAATGTTTTTCGCAACATATCTAGCAGCATAAGCAGCTGAACGGTCAACCTTTGTTGCATCTTTACCAGAGAAAGCACCACCACCGTGACGTGCATATCCACCATACGTATCAACGATGATTTTACGTCCTGTTAAACCAGCATCTCCTTGTGGCCCACCGATAACAAAACGTCCGGTTGGATTAATAAAATACTTTGTATTTTCATCAATTAATTCAGCAGGAACTACTGGATTGATAACATATTCCTTAACATTTCGTTGAATTTGTTCCAGTGAAATTTCTGGATGATGCTGTGTTGATATAACAATTGTATCGATCCGAACTGGCTTATCATTCTCATCATATTCTACAGTTACTTGGGTTTTTCCATCTGGACGTAAATATGGAAGAATCTCCTCTTTACGAACCTCAGTTAAACGACGAGAAAGCTTGTGAGCTAATGAAATAGGTAGTGGCATTAATTCCTTTGTTTCATTACAAGCAAAACCAAACATTAATCCTTGGTCACCCGCTCCAATAGCTTCGATTTCTTCATCTGACATTTGACCTTCACGCGCCTCAAGTGCTTTGTCAACCCCAAGTGCAATATCTGCAGATTGTTCATCAATAGAAGTTAATACAGCACATGTTTCAGCATCAAAGCCATATTTTGCACGAGTATAACCAATTCCTTTAATTGTTTCTCGAACAATTTTAGGAATATCTACATAAGTACTAGTTGTAATTTCACCTGCAACTAATACTAATCCAGTCGTAACTGATGTTTCACAAGCAACACGTGCATTTGGGTCCTTTTCAATAATTGCATCAAGGATTGAATCAGAAATTTGGTCACAAATCTTATCTGGGTGTCCTTCTGTAACTGACTCAGAAGTAAAAAGACGTTTTTTAGTCATAATTTAATGCTTCCTCCTCATATATTCGGTTATCATCATTTGAGCCGGAACTCTTCCCTAAGTAAAGTAACCTAAACACCTATGATAAGGATGTTTAAATGAAACACTTTTACAAGAAATCACGTTGGGATGTTTTGTGAACAGAAATATTATGTATCTTTACCACATATTGTTCTTTAGGTAAAATTAATCTGTTAGCAAAAAAACCTTTCCCCTGTGAGGAAAGGTTTTGTATCGTTCATCGCCTTTCGCTCTTATCGATCAAGGGCTTTCGCCTTGCTCAGGTTAGCACCTTTGCATCGGAAAGTGTCAGTAACAAGTGCAAATTTCTCATTCAAAATTGTATGAGTTTGATTAAACTTGCACTGTCCTACTTTCATTGATAGCAGGTTGCTGGGTTTCATAGGGCCTGTCCCTCCACCAGCTCGGGATAAGAGAATCCGTTCAAGGTCATATCATAGCGTACTGGATCGCAAACTGTCAAGAATAAAAGTAGAATAAGAACATCTCAACATGAAATTGCTATGATTATAAAATTCATATTCCTAATGGCTTAGATTCTTTTATCTACATGTTCATCATGCCCATCAATACATGAAATTATGAGCCTTTTTATCAGCTTTTGAACATGAAAGAAAAGTTTATCTATACTAGAAAGACAAAAAAAGGATGAAAAATCATCCCCTGTATTTATTTTAGTTCGTTGAATTTAAGGCTACTAAACGGTACGTAACATTTGTCTGATTATTATGGAGTTCTAATTTTTCAACAATGGCTTCACCTGATATTTCACCATGTTTTGTTTTTCTGACCTCAATAGGAATATCAATAGGATAAATACGATACCCGTCTTTTGTTAATACAAACAAATTTTCCTCCAAGCGTTTTTCGTTTCCTTTTGTCACGATCATCGTGTTAAATTCTACGGGCATACCCATAATGAAAACCTCCTTTTAATTACATACCTATAAATAAATGATAGCATTCTTGTCTACATAGAACAAAGAACTTATTGCTTTTTCATCCATAAACATAATCGATGAAGTGTTTCACGATTAATTGAAGGGGGAAAATAGTGTGTAAATTCATCAAAATACCAAGTTTCTACCTTCTTATCTAATTCTTTCAAGCGTTTTTCTAGCCTATAGGCATGCTCGACAGAAACATTTTTATCTTTTACTCCATGAATAATTAAAACAGGGGCATTCATTTTTCCCAATTCATATAGAGGTGTTCTCCATTTATATCGTTTAGGAAACTTTGTAGGTGTGCCACCGATTACTCTTTTCATCATTCTGCGTAAGTCTTCACGCTCTATATAGGTTAATACCATATCAGAGACCCCTCCCCAGGTGACAACAGAACGAATATGTTTGGACATAATTCCTGCTATTAGCGCCATAACCCCACCACGTGAAAATCCAAAAAGGTGAATTCTCTCTTGTTGAACCATTGGGTGCTCTCTTAAAAGTTCAATTGCCGAAATCGCATCATAGCGATCATCTCCTGCAAAATCTTCGTTACCTTCACCACCTTGATTTCCACGATAAAATGGTGCCATCACGACAAAGCCCTCTGAGGCAAATTGAATAATTCGACCGACTCTGACCATGCCAACGCTTTTTATTCCACCTCGTAAATATAAAATAGCCTCAAATTTCCCCTTCCCCTTTGGAACAGCTAACAACCCTTTTACCTTTAGGTTATTTGATAAATATGTAACAACCGATAGTTCAATTCGTGGATTTGGCGACGGAAATTTTACCTTATCAATGATTTTTCCATTCATTTTATGCTCTCTCTTTCATCACGCAAATTTGTGCTATAGGCATTCACACATTTTCGTATTATTCATAAATTATGTTACATGAACTTTCATACTCTATCTTATCCTAGATTAAATCACTTCAGTTTTATTATTTGATACTTATCATAAGGAGGTCAAGAAAATGAAAAAATGGGTCGGTATGCTTTTCCTCTCGTTTATAATGATTTTCTCGCTTACTGCATGTAACCAATCGCAAACAGAAAAGGTTCGCCTTGCAGAGGTTACACATTCGATTTTTTATGCCCCATTGTATGTTGCCCTTTCTGAAGGTTTTTTTGAAGAAGAAGGTCTTGATGTTGAATTAACAACAACATGGGGAGGAGATAAAACAATGACTTCCCTCCTATCTGACGGTTCCGATATTGCCCTTGTTGGTTCGGAAACGTCGATTTATGTTGAAGCACAAGGCTCAACAGATCCCATTATTAATTTTGCCCAATTAACTGAAACAGATGGAACATTTCTTGTTAGTCGGGAAAAAATTGAAGAGTTTCAGTGGGAGCAATTAAAGGGTACTACCTTCCTTGGTCAGCGAAAGGGTGGAATGCCACAAATGGTCGGAGAGTATGTGCTAAAACAGCATAAAATCGACCCTAAATCAGATCTTGAGCTTATTCAAAATGTTGATTTCGCAAATATCCCTTCTGCATTTGCATCAGGAACAGGTGACTTCGTCCAATTATTTGAACCACAAGCAAGTATCTTTGAAAAAGAAGGAAAAGGTCATATTGTTGCTTCATTTGGTACAGAGTCAGGGAAGGTACCATACACTACCTTTATGAGCAAGGAAAGCTACTTAAAAGACAATGCGGAAACTGTAAAAAAATTTACTACAGCGATTTATAAAGCACAGCAATGGGTTCAAGAAAATAGTGCTTCAGACGTCGCAAAATCGATTGCACCACAATTTGAGGATACCGAGCTAGACATTATCGAAACTGTAATTGAACGGTATAAGGAACAAGGTTCATATGCTCAGGATCCAATTTTAGATGAAAAGGAATGGAATAATCTCCAGGATATTATGGAGGAGGCTGGTGAACTTCCTGCTCGTATTGATTATGAAACATTAGTCAATACAACATTTGCAGAGGAAGTGACAGGGAAGTAAGGAGGAACAAACATGTCGTTCTTAAATTTAAAGCATATCCATCATGTCTATTTTACAGAGGATTCAGCTACTGTGGCACTGGAAGATATCGAACTCTCCATCAACGAGGGGGAATTCGTCTCCTTCCTTGGCCCAAGTGGTTGTGGCAAAACAACATTATTATCGATAATTGCAGGGCTTATAAAACCAGTTGAAGGGACAGTTACAATCTCTGATCAACTCATTACAAAGCCCGATTCTGCAATCGGCTATATGCTTCAGCAGGATTATCTTTTTCCATGGAAGACAATTGAGGAAAACGTCACATTAGGCTTGAAAATTATTGATCAAAACACAAAAGAAAATCGAGATAACACGATAGCTTTGTTAAAGGAAATGGGTTTAGAGAATGTCGGAAACCAATATCCTAACCAGCTTTCTGGCGGAATGCGACAAAGAGCAGCATTAGTACGTACTTTAGCGACAAACCCAAAAATCCTTCTTCTCGATGAACCCTTTTCTGCATTGGATTATCAAACAAAGCTAAAGCTTGAAGATTTGGTCGTGGAAACTCTAAAGGAATATAAAAAAACAGCGATACTTGTCACACACGATATTGGTGAAGCCATTGCAATGAGTGATCGTGTCATAGTCTTTTCTGCTAGACCAGGTCGTATAAATCGAACATATCTCATCCCAAAAGAGCTAAGGGAATTAACGCCATTTCACGCTAGACAGCATCCGTTATTTTCAACACTTTTCCAGCAAATATGGAAGGAGTTGGACCAAATTGAAGCAAAATGAAATGATTGACCTTCTCCATAATCGATATAAACAACGCTTAGCTAATGAAAAAAAATGGGTACGATTTTATCAGATTCTCATTTTTTTATGTTTTTTCGGACTTTGGGAATTAGCTGGTCAAAGGGCTTGGATAGATCCTCTTCTTTTCAGTACACCATCAAAAATTTTCAATTTATTCATTACAAAATGGAATGACGGTTCTCTCCTCCCCAATATTGGTGTAACACTTTTTGAAACAGTATTAGGATTTATCCTTGGTACATTACTCGGTGCAGCACTTGCAGCCCTGTTATGGTGGTCTACGAGACTGTCGAAGATTCTAGATCCATATTTAGTCATTCTTAATGCAATGCCAAAGGTTGCACTAGGGCCGATTTTGATTGTTGCATTAGGACCAGGATTTGTCTCTATCATAGCAATGGGAACAATCATTTCCGTTATTATTACAACGATTGTTGTTTATACATCCTTTAAGGAAGTTGATGCAAACTATATAAAAGTCCTGCAAACATTTGACGCCTCTCGATTCCAAATCTTTCGTGAAGCAATTTTACCTGCCTCCTTCCCAACCATTGTATCAACACTTAAAGTAAACGTTGGACTTTCCTGGGTAGGCGTCATTGTCGGAGAATTTCTCGTCTCCGCTAAAGGGTTAGGATATATGATTATATATGGTTTCCAAGTATTTAATTTTACCCTTGTACTATTAAGCCTACTAATTATTGCGTTTTTCGCGACTCTTATGTACCAAGGAGTCGAGTTGCTAGAAAAACGGGTTATAAAATCGGAAAAAAGAGGCTAGCATCTGATCCCTCGGCTATATTGAGGGACTTGATGAAAGCCTCTTTTTTTACGTTCCTGACACATTTGTCAGAAATCGCTGTTTTATTCTTTCTAAACTTTTTAATAACACTCCATCCTTCATAATAAAACTAAATTGTCGATTCTTTTGTACATTATGTGGTATCTCTTCTAACAAAATAGGACCATAAGTTTCTAAATAATCTTCCTGTGTGATAA
>NZ_CADEPK010000055.1 GCF_902829255.1 Metabacillus niabensis
CACGTTGTATGTGCTAAACTATTCATGTCCTTCAAAGGGCATACCTCCTTCTATGGCGAGATAAAGTGGTCGGGAAACCAACTTTATCCTACCATGTGAAGTGAGGTTTTTTAATACCTAATACCACACTTGAAGCTCTTTAGAACCCCCAGCATAGCAGGGGGTTTTCGAAACCACAAAAAAGTAAGGACTAAATAAACTGCTATTTAGTCCATTAAAAGTCTTGCTATTTTATTTTTCTTAGATGGCATTGGTGAAACTCATAATTTTATGAGAAAATCCAAAGATTTGTTTTCTAAGATAGATAATGTTCTTCAAACAATAAAAGAGTCAAAAACTAAAATTAAGATAAATACAATATTAACAAAACAAAACAGAGAATCTATTTATGATATATACAGAAAGCTTATTTGCTCATATACTCAGCACTTACAGCGATACCAGCAAATCCTGTCCAAACTGTTTCCGTTACAACAGATATAATAAATTTTGCATTTAGAAGACTAGGTAATTTTTTCATAGACATCTCTCCCGTCAATATTTTTTCACTAATAATTCTTAATACAATTGCTAACAGGAATAAGATTATTGCTACTGATATAGATGGGGCTGCAGTTACACTCGTAAGTACTCAATATACGAACTATTTTATTATAATATCACAAATATTACTTTATAAGAATAAAAAGAAACAATTGTAATTTGCCTTCCGCACCACACTTTCTGAAAGTGTAACCAAAAATGGAATAAATATACATAAATGTGAAACAATTCAAAATTACTTTCGTCTACAGATTGAGTCGATTCAATTTTACAGGCTCCATTAATAGAAGGAGGGGTGTCGGTTCTATAGGGAGATATTAGGTAACAGAAATAATAAAAGAAACTGAGGAGGAACTTAAGTTGAAAAAGAACATATATTTATTAATATTCGCTGTAATTTCATTTCTATTTATTGGACTTGGTTCAGTGTCTGCGGAAGAAAAGGCTAGAGATGATTATACCTTTGGTGAAATTGAGACTATGGTTGTAGAGTATTTCAAGGAAAATAATGTTAGCATTGAAATCGGTAGTGAAGAATATAATAATTATATTATTGAACAAATGAATACAGACGCAGATAAAAATTTAGCTAATCATAAAGACTATCATTTAATATGTGCCTATTTCGCTGAATATTTGCATAGATTATCTCTAGAAGAAGCCAAAGCCGAAGCAGAAATACAAGGGTCCTTCAAAACTATGCAATCTCAGTCAGATGAATTTCAGTTAAACAATGAAGTTAAAGAAACCACACTGGGAGAAATGAAAGAAGAAATTCAGAAAGAAGAATTAGCAGCCGAGTTGGAGAAGAAGTCTAACTTCTCTACAATGGCTACAGGAACAATCAATGTAGGTAATGCAAGAAAATATGCTGAAAAATACTACAAAAACTATAATACAGCTTATCCTAAATATCCTCTTGATTGTACAAATTTTGTTTCACAAATCCTACTTGCTGGAGGTAAGAGGTTAGTAGGAACTTCCACTACAACTTTGGTAAAAGATACTAAAGCTTGGTTTATTATGAAACGTCCTGATAATACATTTAGCAGAAGTACTTCTTGGACTGTGGTTACTGATTTGTATTCCCATTTAGTTAGAACCCAGGGTTCATATACAAATTCAACTAAATCACATATAATAAAAAATGCAAAATCGGGGGACGTTATTCAATTCAAAAAAAAGGGAGCAGATCGTTATTCACACTCAATGTGGGTATATGAAAAACAAAATTCAAACCTCTTACTTTCAGGTCACACAGATAATTATTTGAAGAGAAGTTTCAACGCTATAACAGCATATTACGAATATAGAATAGTCCAAATGTAAGAAGGGGGAGAGCGATATTAAAAAGAGAAGATTCTGGATACTATCTATTATTGCTCTATGCATTTTATTAGTGATTACTTGGGGAGTTTTTTCTTATGAGAAATCAGATAAGTTTTATAACTTTCCTGTACCTAAGTTTTCAAAAGTATTAGAGAACAGAAGAGATTTAGTGTCTTATTCTCTGTCAGGTGCTTCCGAGAGTAAAGAAAATGGACTTCCTTTCATTTATAGATTACATATTAAGTCTGGTGGCTGGGAGGAAGTTTTTCAAGAAGGCTCTTTAACCGTTTATAGTAAAGATGGTAAAAAAATTAATGTTATCGCTGAGACAGATTATGTATCAATAAGTATAAATAAGGATTAGATTTGGCCCTTCGTACTAGATGGGTTTTATTATGACATATTATAGTTGCAAGAATTCTTGAAGAAATAAACTTATATAACCTTGAATATATATTTAGCCTTGAAATTCAACTTCATAAATCCCTTCAAAGAACAAGGATAGGCAACAACCTCAAGGGTTAGTTGCCTTTTTTTAAAAAGAGTTGTGCCACACATTCCACGTGCGTCGTATGCGGAAACATATCCACCGGCTGCACCTCAACCGTCTCATACCCACCCTGCTCAAGCACATGTAAATCCCTCGCCAACGTCCCAGGGTTACAAGATACATAAACAACACGCTTAGGCTTCATATCAATAATTGTCTTTAACAACGCCTCGTCACAGCCTTTACGCGGAGGGTCAACGACGATGACATCTGCTTCGTTTCCTTGCTTATACCATTCAGGGATCACAACCTCAGCTTCACCTACTGCAAATTCTGCGTTTGTGATGTTGTTTAATTGGGCGTTACGGTTTGCATCTTCAATTGCTTCTGGGACGATTTCGACGCCAAAAACGTTCTTTGCCTTTTGGGCAAGAAAGAGAGAAATTGTTCCGATGCCACAGTAAGCATCAATAACCGATTCTTTACCAGTTAGCTGGGCATATTCCAATGCTTTATCGTATAAAACCTTTGTTTGCTCTGGGTTTACTTGATAGAATGATCGGGCTGAGATCGCAAATTTGACGTTGCCGATCTTATCATAAATGTATTCTTCGCCCCAAAGGACATTTGTTTCATCCCCAAAGATGACGTTTGTTCGTTTATTGTTGATATTTTGTACGATCGATTTTACTTGTGGGAATTGCTTTGTGATTTGCTCAATGATTTCCTTCTTATGGGCAAATTCCTTCGTTTTTGTCACAAAGACGACCATCATTTCGCCTGTGACGAGTCCATAGCGAACCATGATATGGCGGAGCCAGCCGCTATGCTTTTCTTCATTGTAAGCGCGGATGCCGTATTGTTCACAGATTTTTTTGACTGCTTGGACGACGTCGTCATTTTCGGCTTGTTGAATGAGGCATCTTTCCATGTCGATAATGTCATGGCTGCGCTTTTGGTAAAAGCCTGCTACTAGTCCACCTTCACGTTCACCGATTGGAACCTGTGCTTTGTTACGATAATTCCAAGGGTCGTTCATTCCTAAAGTTGGGTGAACCTTTACCTTCGTCATATCTAGCTTACCGATGCGTGTGAGGACTTGTTCGACCTGCTTCCGTTTGAAGTCAAGCTGACCTTTATAGCTAACATGCTGAAGCTGACAGCCACCACATTGTGAATAAATCGGACATGGTGCATCGACACGGTGTTCACTTTTTTCATACAGCTCAATTAACCGTCCGAAGGCAAAGCCCTTTTTCACCTTCACAACCTTCACTTTCCCTCGTTCGTCTGGTAAGGCGTTCTCAACGAAAATCGGGAATCCTTCTACTTTAGCTACACCGGCACCTTCATGTGTTAAGTCTTCAAAGGTCACATCGTAATATTCATTTTTTGCTACGGGTGCTTCAATTTTCGCCATTTGCTTCTTCCTTTTTTCTATGATTTAACTTATTTTATCATAATGAGAAGGCAGTAAAAAAACCTGGCTATTTGTTGCCAAGTTTCTTACTCTTCCTCTAACACTCTTGCTTTATCTGCTGATACCATGAAATCAATATGCTGGTAAAGGTTAACGAATTCTCCTGGTAACAGACCGCCATATTCACCATCTAAGTTTAATTGCATTTTATCTTGATTAATGACCTTTACACGGTTTGCTTTTGTGTAAATAATATGTTCATCATTGATGTGGTCACCTCTTAAAGCTAATGTAGCAATGCGAATAAATTCAGCTAGATTTGCTTTCTTGAGGATTAATAAATCGAACATTCCATCATTTAGACTTGAATCAGGTGCTAGCTTTTCAAAGCCACCAACAGAGTTTGTTAAGGAAACGAGAAACAACATGATTTCTCCTTCAAATAACTTCCCGTCATATTCAATTTTTACCTCTGCAGGACGAATTGAAGGAAGCATTTCCATCCCTTTTAAATAATAGGCGAGCTGTCCGACCATTGTTTTTAGCTTGCTCGGCACTTCATAGGTTAACTCTGTTAATCGGCCGCCACCAGCAATGTTAATAAAGTATTGACCATTAACCTGTCCAATATCAATCTTTTTAGGTTCCCCAGTTAAAATCGTCTCAACTGCCTGAAGAACATTATTTAACGGAATTCCGATTGCTCTTGCGAAATCATTTGTTGTTCCAACTGGGATTACTGCTAGTTTAGGGCGATTTTCTAAGCCTGCGATTCCATTTACGACTTCGTTTATCGTCCCATCACCACCTGCTGCAACAATTAAATTGAAGCCACGCTCAGCTGCTTTCCTTGCAGCATCAATCGCATCACCCTCACATGTTGTTGCATGACATGAAGTTTCATACCCGGCTTGTTCAAATTTTTGCAAAACATCAGGTAAATGCTTTTTAAAGGCTTCACGACCTGAAGTTGGGTTATATATTATTCTTGCTCTTTGCATGATACCATCATCCTATTACAAAAAGTTAAGTTCTCGAATCAAAAAGCATGAGGTGTCCGCTTTTGGCAACAAGCATATGCTTATCACTTGTACCTTTCGCGCCTTAAGCTTTAACATCAAGACTAAGTAGAAATTATTCTATTTCCATTCCTCTTCTAAATATGGAGAATAAATCTCCTTACATCCGTCAACTTTTTTATATATTTTATATTAACAAAAACATTATACGCTTCTATAGAAAGATCACAAGTGACATCCGTAATTGTCCACAACAATTTCAAATTTGCCTAACTATTATTATCACCATGTTTCGAAAAAAAAGTAAAGGTATTAAACAAAATTTGCTGAATGATACGAAAAGGACCTACCCGTTATGAGTAAGTCCGTGCTGTGTTAAAAAAATAAATTTAATAATTGATAAATTAGAGCTGCTAGGATAGCTGAAATAGGTAATGTAATAATCCATGTGATGACAATTTTACGAGCTACACCCCATTTTACACCTTTCACACGTTGAGCAGATCCAACCCCCATGATCGCAGAAGAAATAACATGGGTTGTACTAACTGGTAAATGGATTGTTGTTGCTCCGAAGATAATAAGTGCAGAAGAAAGGTCTGCTGCTGCTCCATTTACCGGGCGGATTTTCATAATTTTTCCACCGACAGTTTTAATAATTTTCCATCCACCTATCGATGTTCCGATCCCCATTGCTAATGCTGCAGAAATTCTTACCCATAATGGAATGTCACCGTGTGATGAGTGATATCCTGCGGCAATTAAAGCCATCGTAATAATCCCCATTGCCTTTTGCGCATCATTTGTACCATGTGTAAATGATTGTAATGCAGCAGTGAAGATTTGAAATATCCGAAATCTACGGTTTGATTTATATAGATTTGTATTACGGAAAATTACAGCAAATAAGCTCATCATAATAAAACCGATTGCTAATGCGATAAATGGTGAAAAGAGAAGTGCCTGTAATATTTTTATAAATCCAGTCCAGTTTAAAATATTCAATCCTGCTGCTGATACAGCTGCACCTGCAATGGATCCAATTAACGCATGTGAAGAGCTACTAGGTATACCATAATACCAAGTGATTAAATTCCATGCGATTGCTGCTATAAGAGCTGCTAAAATAATGACTGAACCATTCTCTAATGCGAACGGGTCAACAATATCCTTTGTGATCGTCTTTGCAACCCCTGTAAAGGTGATTGCACCGATGAAGTTCATACTAGCTGCTAATATAATTGCTACTTTTGGTGAAAGTGCGCGCGTTGATACGGACGTTGCAATCGCATTCGCTGTATCATGAAACCCATTGATAAAGTCAAAGGCTAGTGCGCATATCACGATTAAAATCGTTAGTATTAAAATAGTATCCATTTTTTAATATTGCGCTCCCTTATGCGTTTCTCATGATAATCGTTTCAATCGTATTCGCTACATCCTGGCAACTATCTGTTACCTTTTCAAGCATTTCATAAATTTCCTTATGCTGAATAATTTTAATTGGGTCCTTTTGTGTAGCAAATAAATGCTTGATTGAAACTCTTAACAAATCATCGCATTTGGATTCAATATCCTTTAATTCGATTGAATGTGTTCTCATATCAAGTAATTTTTTATTTGATAATAATTGCATTGCTTTTAAAATCTCATTTGTACTGCTGTGTATATATTTAATAAACTTTTCAATGTACTCGTCATACCCTTTAAAGGAAAACATTTCAAAGTAGGCAACACATTGTTCTAAGCCATCAAGGACATCATCCATTTTCATCGCTAATTGTAAAAGATCCTCACGCTCAATCGGCGTAATGAATGTTTTATTTAAGTCAACAATTAGTTCATGTATATATGTATCACCTTTGCTTTCATATGACTTCATTACTGAAGCAACTTCCTTTAAATCACTAATCTTTTTCACATCAATATCGACAAGATATTTAACAGCTTCGTCTAAGTTTTTTGCTATTAATAGGATCTTGTCAAAAAAAACATCTTTCTTTGAGCCAAATGCCATGTGAAAACCCTCCAAGATTTTTTCTATTTTCTTTTTTTAACCCCAATGTCTAATTTTATTAGTTTTTGTCGAATTTACA
The DNA here is from genome assembly GCF_902829255.1 of Metabacillus niabensis. Classification (GTDB taxonomy): domain Bacteria; phylum Bacillota; class Bacilli; order Bacillales; family Bacillaceae; genus Metabacillus; species Metabacillus niabensis. Next base: position 6,898 of record NZ_CADEPK010000055.1, read on the forward strand.
ATATCTTTAAAGAAAATTTACAAAAACTTAACATTACATCGTTTTCGTTATGTTTCTTTACATAGAATTTACATTTCTCGTAGATTTGTTTTTTCAAAAGGCTGTTTTCGAGAACTTTGTTGCTTTTTTACAATGTAGTCATTAAATAAAAAGAT
>NZ_CADEPK010000056.1 GCF_902829255.1 Metabacillus niabensis
AAGGGGAAAAGGAGCAGAGGGAGGAGGAGGGGGGGGGAGGGGGGAGGAAGAAAAGGGGGGCGGAGAAAGGAGAAAGCGGAGGGCGAGAGAGGAGGCAGGCAAGGGGGAGAGGAGAGGGGGAGAAGAGACAGGGGCAAGAAAGTAGGGAACAGACGGCAGGGGAAAGTGTCCAGCTGATTAACACGTCCTTAGACTCACAGCTACAGCCTTTAAAAGAGGATGTAGATTATTTTGCGCGAACTGCAAAGAAAGCAAATACAACCTTAACGGAAGAAGCTATCAAAGGTATTAAACAAAAATTTAATCAATATATAAGCACAAAACCAACAGTTCAGGCGATTTATATTGGTACAGACACTGGTGAAACAATTCTCTCACCAACAGCACAATTACCTAAAGATTTTGACCCAAGAAAACGAGAATGGTATAAGCTTGCAATGGAGAATAAAGGGGAAGTTGTCCTAACTAAACCATATATTGATGCAAGTACAAACGAAACGTCAGTCACGTTTGCTAAAACTTTAGATGATTTCTCTGGGGTAATCGCGATTGATGTAGATATAGCTTCTCTTAGTAATTTAGCAAATAAAGCAAAAGTAGGGAAGAAAGGGTATATTACAGTTATTGATAACACAAAAACATATTTAATCCACCCTGAGGAGCAAGGGAAAAAAGTGAAAGGTGATTGGGTCAATAATCTTTTTCAACGTGAAGAGGGTAACTTTACATATACATTCAATGGTGAAAGTAAAATGATGGAATATACGACAAATGAATTAACAGGATGGAAAATTGCTGGAACAATGTATGCCAATGAAATTCAAAATGAAATGAAGGAAATCTTTATAAAAACATGGATCGTAATTATTGCATCATTAATTATCGGGGCAATTATCATTTTCTTTATTATTCAATCAATTCTTAAGCCGATTCGAACACTTGTTACATCAACAAATAGAATTAGCCAAGGGGATTTAACGGTAGAGATTAATACTAGCTCGAATGATGAATTAGGCCAGCTATCTAAGAGCTTTAAGCAAATGGTCGATCATTTAAGAGCGGTTGTATTAAATTTACGTTCAGCTTCAGAACGAGTCAGTGCTTCTTCGGAAGAATTAATTGCAAATAGTCATTTAACTGTAGAAGGGACGAAGCAGGTGACAGAAGCGATACAACAGGTTGCGAATGGAGCAGACGATCAAACTAATAAAATTGCTACTAATGCAAAATCGTTAGATGAAGTAATGAATGGAATGATTCACATTGCAAATAGTTCAACTCAAGTAGCTGATATTGCTCATGATACTGTTAATGAAGCGAAAAGTGGACAAAGTTATATCCAACATAATCTTGAACAAATGATTTCGATTAATCAATCTGTAACTGAATCAAATAAAGTGATTCAATCATTATCTACACGTTCAGATGAAATAGGTAGAATTATTGAAGCAATAACGGATATCGCCGAGCAAACGAATTTGCTAGCATTAAACGCAGCAATTGAAGCCGCTAGAGCAGGAGAGAATGGAAGAGGCTTTGCTGTTGTAGCAGATGAAGTGAGAAAATTAGCTGAGCAATCAAGAGAGTCTGCAAATCAAATCGATACGTTAATAAGAACAATGCAACAAGATACAGAAAAATCAGTGGTAACAATGGAAGAGGTTTCAAAAAATGCAGCAGAAGGTTTGCAAATATCTACAGAAACTGCAGAAAAATTTGAACAGATCATGAATCGTATGGCTCAAATGACACCTAAAGTGGAGGAAGTATCAGCAACGGTTCAACAGATAACTGCTGCTATTCAAGAGGTTAGCTCATCAGCTAATGAATTAAATATAATCGCAAATGAAAGCTTAGCAACTTCAGAGGAGGTTGCTGCTACGACTGAACAACAGTTAGCTTCAATGGAAGAAATCACTGATGCTGCTAAGTCCTTAACCGTGATGGCAGAAGAATTACAATCATTAATTGAAAAATTCAATGTTTAAGACTTGTCATAATGGGTAGAGATGGGGGAATATTAACATATAGAGTATTTTTTAATAAGGGTGGTAATGAAAAGATGAAGTTAACAATTGACTGGACAGGGAATATGGGATTTTCAAGTACTACACCAACAGGGCACCAAATTAAGATGGACGCAAGTGTTGAGGTTGGTGGACAAAATAGTGGTCCAAGACCTACAGAGCTATTATTAAATGCAGTTGCAGGTTGTACAGGTATAGATATTATTTCAATATTGCATAAAATGCGGTTAAAGCCTCTTTCTTTTCATATTGATGTAGAAGGGGCACGTGCAGAGGAACATCCAAAAAAATTTACAAACGTAAATATTCATTATTCTTTTGAAGGGGACTTGCCAGAAGAAAAAGTTGTACGAGCGATAAAGCTTTCAAAAGATAAATATTGTTCGGTCTCACATTCATTAAGTGCTACGATAACAGCAAGCTACTCAATTAATAGTGAAGAAAAAAAGGTTCTTGATGAATAATAATACACAGAAAAAGCTTGAGAATTCTCAAGCTTTTTCTGTTATATGAACTTTATAGATTGCAATTTAGTCATCGCTCGTTTTCTTAGGAAGCTCTGTCTTTACTTCAACCCGTGCATTCCCCATCATTAAAACCAAGATTGCAGCTATCGCAATTGGAATTAGGGCTAGCATAAAAGTGTTCGTAATAGACTCTGACATTGCATTTACAATTTTGTCGAGAATTTCATCAGGTATATTTTCACGTTCACCAGATTGAAAGAGCTGCTGGGGATCATTGAGTTGAGCCATCGCTTGAGCATTATTATCCCCAATGTTGTCAAACTCATATTTTAATTTTTCAGTAAAACCATTATTTTGGATGACGCCATAAATCGTTACACCTAAGGTCATTCCTAAGGAACGGAGAAATGAATTCGTTGAGTTTGCAGTTCCACGGTATCTCTGCTCCAAATTATGAATTGAGGCTGTTGGCAATAGCGAGAATGAGAAGCCCATTCCAAACCCAACGATAATCATATAGACTGTTAACAGTGTACGACTCGTTTCAGGTGTTAAAGTACCGAGTAAATACATACCTAAAAAATAAGATATGACAGAAATAATCATTAAATTTCTGAAACTCGTTTTTGTTTGGAAAATCCCCCCAATTGCACTACCTAAAACAGAACCTAACATCATTGGAGTTAAAATAAATCCTGCATTTGTTGCTGAACCTCCATAAACTGCTTGAACAAAAATCGGGATAAATACAGTCAATATAATAAATGTACCACCGTATAGGAAGGCAAGAATTTGTGATGTTGCGAATAAACGTTTTTTAAATAACCAAAATGGAATGATCGGATCAGCTGCAAACCGTTCGAGAATGAAAAACACAATAATAAAGATTCCAAATATACTAAATAAGCTAATGATTTGCGGTGAATTCCATGCGAATTGTTCTCCGCCTAATTCAAGTGCAAACATAAGGCTGATGATGGCAATTACAAGTGTTGCAGCACCCCCCCAATCAATTTTTTGTTTTATATGTTGAGGTGATTCTTTGTAATAGCGAACGATAAAAAATAACGAAATTATTCCAAGTGGGACATTTACATAAAATATCCAGTGCCAGCTTATGTATTCTGTAATATATGCCCCAAGCAAGGGTCCTAACACGCTTGAAGCTCCAAAGACAGCTCCCAATAATCCGGTCATTTTTCCTCGTTTTTCAGGAGGGAAAATATCAAAAATGATTGTAAAGGCAATAGGCATTAGTGCTCCTCCACCAATCCCTTGAATAGCACGAAAAATACTTAATTGAACAATGCTTTGCGCAAGGCCACAAAGTGCTGAGCCAATTAAGAAAATGATTAATCCGAAAAGGAAAAATCTTTTTCGACCATACATATCTGAAAGTTTACCGAAAATCGGCATACCTGCCATTGTTGCTACCATATAGGCGGATGTAACCCAAACGAATTTGTCAAAACCTCCAAGATCTGAAACGATCGTACCCATTGCAGTAGCAACGATTGTATTATCCATTGCTGACATTAATATTGCTAATAATAGACCAGCAACAATAAATTTTTGGTGTTTATTTTGCTCCATCTAGTGCTTTCTCCTTTCGGTAAGAGAAAATTACCCTCTCACTTTGCACGATGATATGTTTAAAAGTAAAATGAAAACAAACTTTTAAAATTGTCTCGATAATCGAGATAATTTTAAGTTTATGGGAGGGATAAAGCCTATGTCAAGCTTAAATAGTAGAAAAAGGTTACAGATTGAAGCGGTAACACAACAGCTTAGAAAACTTAGTATTAGAAGCGTTTTATTTCAACAAAATATTACACATACATTAGGATTGATTCAAACAGATTTAAAAACAATCGATATTTTAGCGGAAACGGGACCGATAACCGCGGGGGAGTTAGCAACTATTACCGGGAATAGTACAAGTTCAATAACAGCAATTTTAGATCGTTTAGAAAAGGCAGGGTTTATTATAAGGAAAAGAAACATACAAGACCGGCGAAAAGTAATGATAAACTTATTGGAGGAAAAGGTAAATAACTTACAGCTTTATTATTCTTCCTTATCAGAGTCTACTAAAAACTATTGTGAAAAATATAACGAGGATGAGTTAGAACTTATTACTCAATTTATTTCAGATATTGCCCAAATTGTTGAAACTGAAGGGAAATTAATCAGGAAAAATTCATAACTTATAGCTATGAACGATGAAGAAGGTACTGGATGAAGATTACCATTTAAGTATATTACTGTTTAACAATGATTGTTTATATGGAATCGACAAAGGAAAAGGAGGATTGTTAAAATCCTCCACAATAGATTTTCGCTCTTTTAATGATATTTTACAATTTTATCAAGTGGGAAGCGATGGTGCTCATATCCTTCTGAGGCTTGACGACCAAATGGCACCATTGCTCCAAATTTAATATGTTCAGGAAGTGAGAGCAATTCCTTGACTTTTTCGTGATCAAACCCTAGCATTGGTACACTTGCAAAGCCGAGCCCTTGAATGGCTGTTAGTAAGAACCCTAATGCAATATTAGTTTGAGTAAGTCCCCATTGACCCCGTTCCTCAACACTCATCCCACTAAAGAAGGAAGATAAATTCGCAACTTCTTCTTGTTGACGTTCAGGTGATAAACCGGGATGTACTGTTTCGGATAAATGGGCAATAACATCTTCCATATCACTGACAACTAAGACAACTGCTGGGGCAGAGGTGACCTGTTTTTGACCATAAGCAGCCTCTTGTAGCTTTTCCTTTAGCTGATTATCAGTTATTACGTGAAATCTCCATGGCTGAAGGTTCCATGCACTTGGTGTTAATCGGACTAACTCAAATATTTCAGTTAGCTCTTCTTTTGTAATGGTTTCTTGCTCAAACTTTCGAATACTATGTCTAGATTCAATTGCTTCCTTTACAGTAAGGTTTTTCTTGATTGTTTGAGTAGTCAATGAAATCTCTCCTCCCATCGATAAAAACTAAACGTAGATACAATCTACAGAGTTAGTATGTACATGGAAAGGTTTTTAACTCGATACTTGGAAATGCAATAACTATTAAATTTTCCATAATGTAGAGAAAAAAGCTGTCACATTCATTGTCCTCCCTCTTATCTATATTGATCGAGAAAGGGCAATTTAGGAAGGAGACAGCTTTTTACTACATATATATACACTACTGCTTTAATTGATTTAGTTCTTGAATGCATTCTTGTACAAGTGTTACGGCCTGACTCATCGTTGCACCACCACCAAAAGCAGCAGTTACACCAATTGCTTCAAGAATTTCTTCTTCACTGCAGCCTTCATCTAGACAGCCCTTTGTATGATAAATAATACAATATTCATCTTGAGAATAAAGGCTAATTCCTAATGCGATTAGTTGTTTTTCCTTTTTTGATAAGCTTCCTTCTTTAAAACATTCCTCTGTAAAGTCATTAAATTTACTTGCAAGCTCTGGCATTTTTTTTGTGAAGTTTCCTAAACCTGCTTTATAATGATGAAGTGCTTCTTCTGTTGAATTTCTTGCTTCAAACTCCATTTCCATCCTCACTCCAATACATCGATTTTAAAAATCCAAGGTTAGTATGAGCTAAAGACGGAATCATTAATCAAAAAAGTCTATAAGGAAATCTTCAAACTTATATTTTTCGCTTCCTTTGTTTTTAAGAACACTGTATATGTATCTTCTTCACCTATAAATTCAATTGTCCCACTATTCTTGTTGTTTACAATATCCTCCCAGACTACTTCGTTGCTTGTAGAACTTTTCACAATAATGGAGAGGCTTCCTTCTTTACAATTAACTTCGTAAGGAATCGTCATAACACCTGAAGAGGTAATGTCAAAAGAAGTCACTTCATACGATCCTTTTAGTTTTCCGATTGAAAGCTCTACTTTATTATTTGTAGTAACTTTATTTGTATTTATAGCAAGATTTCCTCCATTTAAAGCGACAAACATAATAATAGCGGATACTATAACGCTTATACCAATACCTATACTAAATATGACGAGGACTTTTTTCGAGCGATTTCGTTCCTTTTGATTACTAACAAGTAGTAAATAATAAATCAATCTAAACATGATTGGAAAAGTAAATGCACCAATTAAAAGAGGAGCGATCATTCCAGAATCGAAAGCTTGTAAGAGTAAAAGTAATAATGAGAAAAAATAAAATGCAACGGCAACATTGTAAATGATCCGTAAAAAGGTACTCGTATTTTGACGTTTACCAAATAAGAACTCAATGACTTTTTTCATTCAAATCACCTTTCTTCCATATTTTTTTTGTGACATTTCAATATTTTAACGTTTTTCCACAAATATGTAATCATAAAACTTTGATGAAATACGGAAAATGAAAGTATTAAATTGAAAAGGTGTGTTTAATAATGGACTTTGATAATGAAATGACTTCTTACAGTCCTGGTGATATTGTTTATGTTTTTTATCGAAATCCTCATACTCAAGATGTCGCTAATATTCAAGAGGCAGCAGTTGTTAATAACCCGGAAAACCCTAATGAGCTAGCGATATTTCTATACGAAACTTACTATCCTTTAACAAATGAGATTGCTGTATATTCAAGTGAAGAAGAGGCAAAAGCTGCTTATGACTATTACTTTGAAAGTATGTAGAGGGATGCGAAAAAATGAGTAGACCACCATTTGTACCACAGCTTGTTTACTTTGAACCGAAAGCGCTTGAATATCCATTAGGACAGCAATTAAAGGAAAAATTTGAAAAAATGGATTTAGAAATAAAATATACAACATCACATAATCAAATTCGTAATTTACCAGGGGATAATGATTTTCAAAAATACCGTGTTGCCAAATCTACACTTGTCGTAGGGATTCGAAAAACGTTAAAATTTGATACTTCTAAACCATCTGCAGAATATGCTATTCCATTTGCGACAGGGTGTATGGGGCATTGCCATTATTGCTATTTACAAACGACAATGGGAAGTAAGCCATATATTCGTACGTACGTGAACGTGGATGAAATCTTAGATGCTGCAGATAAATATATGGAAGAGCGTGCACCTGAATTTACGCGATTTGAAGCAGCGTGTACATCAGACATTGTCGGGATTGATCATTTAACACATACTTTAAAAAGAGCGATCGAGCATTTTGGGAAATCAGAATATGGAAAATTACGATTTGTCACAAAATTTCATCATGTCGATCATTTGTTAGATGCTGAGCATAATGGGAAAACTAGGTTTAGATTTAGTATCAATGCCGATTATGTTATAAAAAACTTTGAACCAGGTACATCTTCACTAGCTGATCGCTTACAAGCAGCAGGAAAGGTTGCAAGAGCCGGATATCCACTAGGTTTTATTGTTGCTCCAATTTATCTACATGAAGGCTGGGAAGATGGATATTATCATATGTTTGAAAGATTGGATGCAGAGTTACCTGAGGAGGCAAAAAAGGATATAACGTTCGAATTTATCCAGCATCGCTTTACAAAGCCAGCAAAGAGGGTAATTGAGAAGAACTACCCGATGACAAAGCTAGAACTAGATGAATCAGCTAGAAGATATAAATGGGGGAAATACGGTATTGGAAAGTATATTTATCAAAAGGAAGAAGAAGAGGATATAAAATCTCATTTATATTCTTATATGGAAAAATTCTTTCCAAATGCAAAGCTTGAGTATTTTACATGATGAAAGAAATGATAGAAGGAAAGGGAGCCCCTTTCCTTCCTGGCTTAATGGTACTGTTCTAACGGATAGATGATATCTTTATTATTCACGCCAATTGGCATGTTTGTTCCTTCTCTGTGATGAATAAAAAGTGGTAATCCTTCAGTTGTATACATACTAGTTTCTGTTGGATTTTGTCTTTGGTGGTGAATATGTAAATGTGGTTCACTCGTTGAACCGGAATTTCCAACTCTTGCTAAAGGAGTTCCAATTTCGATTATTTGTCCCTTTTTTACTAAAATTGAATTTTGTTTAATATGGGCAAGCACTAAAAATGTCTTTGTTTCGCTAATTTTAATAAAAATATAGTTACCCATCATTGTTTCATTTTCCTCTGTTTCAGGTGGAATATCTTTTTCATCATCAAAAACTTCAATAACTGTCCCTTTAACAGGTGAGTAAATCATCGCATTGAAAATTCCATAATCCTCTAAATTAGTGTTTTTTGTTGAATGTGGTTCCATAATAAAGTCATAAGCCCATCGTTCATTAGGTGCTAAAACATGGGGACGATTCGTTTCAATAGAGTCTCCGCCCCAGCCAACTATTGCAGCTTGATTAAATGGATGTTCAATTGTGATAGAGGGAGAAGTTTTCTCAAGAGCAGCAGGGTATGCAAATTGTCCAATGTTAATAAACCATAGTGAAGGGAACGACATAATCGAAAATAAAATGACTGAATAAATCATCTTTATGGATAGTTTCCCTTTCAATAATTTTACAACTAGTAAGAATATAGAAATTAGAAATAGTACGATTCCTAAAATACTACTACCAAGTAAAAGCCACCAGCTTATGACACCGAAAACTCCTTCAACAAAAAATACATTAATCCATAGGAAAGATAAAAACAGACTAACAAATAATAGAAATATATTTCCTTTCAACAGACTTCACCTCATGCTCAATATTTCTTTTAGATTACCTTGTAAATGAAGGGAGTAAAAA
>NZ_CADEPK010000057.1 GCF_902829255.1 Metabacillus niabensis
GCCTTTTTCTTGTCCCGCATTCTCTCATATGTTAAAGTGAATACGGAAATAAAAATCGGAAATTCATTTTTTTAATCAACAATACATATTGGAGATGAATCAGATGGCGAAAAAGGAAGAATATTTACGGAAGCCAGAATGGTTGAAGATAAAATTAAATACAAACGAAAACTATACAGATTTAAAGAAAATGATGCGCGAAAAAAACCTTCATACTGTATGTGAAGAAGCGAAATGTCCAAATATTCATGAATGCTGGGCTGTTCGTAGAACCGCAACATTTATGATTTTAGGATCAGTTTGTACACGTGCTTGCAGATTTTGTGCGGTTAAAACAGGTTTGCCAACAGAGCTTGATCTTGCAGAACCAGAAAGAGTAGCTGATTCAGTTGCGTTAATGAATCTAAAGCATGCTGTTATTACGATGGTAGCTCGTGATGATTTAAAGGATGGCGGTGCTAAAGTATTAGCAGAAACTGTCCGTGCGATTCGTCGTAAAAGCCCGTTTACTACTGTTGAAGTATTACCTTCAGATTTAAGTGGTGAATATGACAACTTAAAAATCTTGATGGATGCAAAACCAGACATTTTGAATCATAATATTGAAACTGTTCGTGAGCTTACACCAAGAGTTCGCGCACGTGCAACATATGAGAGATCGTTACAATTTTTAAAACGAGCAAAAGAAATGCAACCAAACATCCCAACTAAATCAAGTCTAATGATTGGTCTTGGAGAAACAAAGGAACAAATCATTGCGACAATGGATGATTTACGAGCAAATGATGTAGATATTATTACGATTGGCCAATATTTACAACCAACAAAAAAACATTTAAAGGTGCAAAAATATTATCATCCTGATGAGTTTAATGAATTGCGTGAAATTGCTTTAAGCAAAGGATTTAGCCATTGTGAAGCAGGCCCGCTTGTACGCTCTTCATATCATGCGGATGAACAAGTTAATGCAGCGGCTAAGCAAAGACAGGCACAAGCGTAAACAATAGAGGGTGACTCAAAACCATGGTTCAAACCCCTCCAACACAATATCAATATATAGATTAATGATAAGGTTAAGCTTACTATATATCAGTGTTTGTTGGAGGGGTCAGTCCCTTTTGAGTCACCTTTATTTATTATTTTTATATCTAGTTTGCTGATAATTATCTTTCATATCGTCATCTAATTCTTCATTCATTTCACCGTAGCCTTCACCGTTAGGGTTTTCCCCTTTATTTAGGGCTCTACCTTGTGGAGACTTTAGCATTTCTTTTATCGTATTTGTTAAAATTTGGTCGATATCGCGGTTCGTCGTTTCAAGCGGACTATAGGATTGAATTTGACGAATCATTGCTGGCTTATCTGAAACGTAAACATGATAGTATCTAGGAACAAAGGAAATAGCTGTCTTTTTTACTTGGTCGGCTGCTTCGAATCGATCCTTTGCCGTTGTTTCATAAGCAACTAGTACTTCTTCATCTGTTACCAATGTAGCAACATCTTCTATATTTGGAAGCTGAATAACTAGGCTGCTTATTGATTTTGCGGTTTTATCTCGATCCATCACAGGTGTTTTAATGAAATTAGCATCCTGTGTAACACCCTTTTTTTGTAATCGTGTATATCCAAAATTGGCCGATTGATCCTCTCTTGAATTCCCCTCTTGGTTGAATTGCTCGTTTCGATTTAGTACATTAAGTGTAGAGCCAGTACCGGTTTCATCTTTTCTATAGGTCGGATCACCTTCTGCACCATATTGACATGCAGTTAGTAATGACAAACCAATTGCACCAACCATCAGTTTTGTTTTGAACAATTGTAGCACCTCCTAACAGTAGGATGACCAAAATGAGGAGATTTCTTCTTAGTAATTGATGGTTGAGTACAATTAGATTATGATAAGAAAAAGGAATACGTGGGGTGATTGTCAAGATGATTTGTGTTCAAAATCAATGTTTTGAATTAATAAAAGAAGAAAGAAATGGATTTAATGAAGAGGTATTTAAAGAACGATATAGCGATATATTAAATAAATATGACTTTATAGTAGGGGATTGGGGATATAATCAATTGAGATTACGTGGCTTTTTTGATGACCAAAACCAGAAAGCATCATACGATACAAAAATTAGCACGTTAGATGAGTATATTTATGAAT
>NZ_CADEPK010000058.1 GCF_902829255.1 Metabacillus niabensis
CGATAATGCATTTAGTGATAAAGGCTTACAAAACGCAGAAAAAACAAATAAAGCGGCCGGAAAGCGAAAATCGTGAAATAAACGAAAATTGTTCAAAGCAACTTTTTATTTGATTCGTGACTTTAATGGTGGAAAGAGTTATTATTATTTAATAATAGACTAGTAGCTTAATCAAATAGAGCTCTTAACAACCAGGGAGGAACATACGATGACTATGAAAAAAGCTTTAACAATTGCCGGATCCGATACTAGTGGTGGTGCAGGTATACAGGCTGATTTAAAAACATTCCAGGAGCTTGGAGTTTATGGGATGACATCGTTAACTGTTATTGCAACGATGGACCCAAAAAACAGCTGGCATCATAATGTATTTCCAATTTCTATTGATGCATTAGAAGCACAATTAGATACAGCACTTTCAGTAGGAATCGACGCTGTCAAAACAGGTATGCTTGGAACAGTCGAAACGATTGAGGTAGCAGCTAAAAGAATTAAAGAATCAGGGATAAATAATGTCGTAATTGACCCTGTAATGGTTTGTAAAGGTGAGGATGAAGTACTTAATCCTGAAACTGCAGATGCACTTCGTGAAGTCATGGTGCCAATTGCAACAGTTGTTACACCAAACCTTTTTGAAGCTAGTCAGCTAGCTAAAACAAGTCCAATTAAAACACTCGATGATATGAAAAATGCAGCAGTAAAAATAAATGAACTCGGCGCAAAATTTGTTATTATTAAAGGTGGAAGTAAACTACAGCACGATAAAGCAGTTGATTTACTTTTTGATGGTAACGAATTTACTTTATATGAAAATGAAAAAATCGATACGACTTATATTCATGGAGCAGGTTGTACATTCTCTGCTGCTATAACTGCAGAATTAGCAAAAGGAAAATCTGTTCTTGAGGCAATTGAAGTTGCAAAACAATTTATTACAGAAGCGATTCGTCACGGATGGAAGCTAAATGAATATGTAGGACCAACAATGCATGGTGCTTATCGTTTATATGGCGCTGGACGATTAGAATCAGAACAGCTAAATAAATAAGTCTTGAAAGGAGCCAAATTGGTTCCTTTTTCTTTTACTATATTAACGAAAATAATACATATATCGAAATGAACAATAGAAACTATATAAAAACCAATAAGATAAAAGGAAGATTTGCATGAATGAGCAGTTAATTTCTTATTACAACAAAGCGATTAAGCGAACGAAGGAAATGGCTTATCAGGATATATTTCATTATTTTGCAACGATGGAAGCACTCCCGACTTATGAGCAATATTTACGTGAAAGACGACAATATTTGGAGCAAATTTGGTTGAACGCATGGTTAAATTCAACAGTTAGTCATGTGTCTTACTCTGAGAAGAAAAGTTATTTATCGGCAAAAGGTTATGAGGTTGAAGGGATAAGCAAAAAGATAATTAACCAGATGTTTCGTAACGAACTAAGAGAATTCAAACCATTTGATCTATTTAATTGGCTTGATGAGGAGTTTATAAACAAACAGCAAAAATGGAATGAGAAATATAAAGAGGCCCGGGAATCATATATTGCTCAACAAAAGGCAAATAAGCAAAAGGAGTTAGAGCGTTCGTTTTATTTATCATTCCAAAATACAATTGAACAAATTGTTAAGGAAAAGTATGAGGAGTTATATCTCTATGTTCGATTCTTACTTGGCAGCAGGCTTGCAATCGAAATTGAGCAAAAAGGAATCCTTCTCCCAACAGAATGGATAACCTTTTCCGAATATTTAGATGAAGAATTCGCCTTTTCGGAAAGGAATTATCGATACTCTCATCATCTTGCTGAAAAATATGAAAGCATCATTACGAACGATATCATCGATTTCGGACCAAATTGGTTAAAAGAACAGCTCCCTAATCATATATTCTCGGAATACAAATCGACATTTCAACATGATTTATCTGATCAT
>NZ_CADEPK010000059.1 GCF_902829255.1 Metabacillus niabensis
ATATTACCTATACAATATTATTTAGTTCTATTATCAAAACTGAGCATATAGTACTCTCTACAATGCATACGGGAGATGTGAAAGGGGCAATTTATAGATTGCTTGATTTGATGTGGGTTAATCAGGAATTGAGCAGACTTTAATTGTAGTTTCTGTACTTTTTCAATTAAAACATTTTTAATTCTTTCTCTACTTACTATCAATCAATTTGAAGGAAGAAGAAGGAATACAGAAAAAGAATTACCTGTAGAATATGTTACGATTGAAATTAAAACAGCCTCATTGGTAGGCATTATCATGTGGTGGATCAGAAAAGGGCTTCATTATAGTTCAGATTATATTTCTGGTCAAATTTATTTTATGTACAAAAGGGCAATGATTCTTATTTTTAAATGTAAAGGTAGAAGATTGCAGATTACTTTAAGTCATTGCCTAATTCAAACCTAGTATTTTTGTATTTTCTTTGTTAGATAAAGAAATTTTGGATTGCAAAGTATGAAGGTCATCATTTCTTTTACCAACGACTTATAATCTTAATGAAAAACTTTTTAAGGAGTGTATCAGTGATTTATTATTCAAAAAAGAAGAAAATTAGAGGATGGAAACGTCATAAAAGGAAAATAGAAGTATGGAAGCAAAATGTCATGAATTTGGATATGGAACAGATAAGGGAGGACAAAAGAGATTATGCGAAGCTTTGGATCCATCCGTTTTATTCGTGGAATAGAATAAATCCTCCAACCTGGTATAATCGACTTCTTTTAGAAGCGATGATTGATGTGTACTTAAATTGGTATGAACAAATGCTAAGTGAAAATAAAAAATTCTATTTAAAAATATGGCTTTATGAACCTAATTTTATCAGTTCCCAAATCGTTGTTGCTTATAAGGACTGCCTTCATTTTTACGATAAAACGTTTGATAAGCAGGAGCAAGAAAAGAATTTTCCGATTGAAAAATATGCTGCATTAAAGGACAAGTTAGAATTATTTATCTGGGAACCTCATATAGAAGCTGATATATATGAGTTAGGGGATTTAAAAGAGGATATCCAATATGGGATTAGAACAGAAGATGAAGTAACAGATATTATCAATCAATCGTACAAAACTGAAAAACTTGATATACCTAATTACGGAGAAGAGACTTTGTATAAAGTGAATGTTGGTGATGTCTGGGTAGGTACTTTAAAGACAAACAATCTTCCCTAATAAAGTATGTGCTTTTTCATGCTTTGGTAGATTAGTAAATTAATTGAAAAGCTGTATAAAATGATCTTTATGGACTTTGTAATTTTTGGTAAAGTGTATTTGGAGATGTATAGAAAGGGGAATCAATCGTACATATGTGGAATACCTTGAACTGATTCGTTAATTGGATAGAGGCATAAGCGTCCTTACAAGTAAAGGATCCGTTTATTTGTCTATCTAAAATCATTCAAGGGATACATGGAGTGGACATTGAAATTCCCATTGCCAAGCAGATACCTTTGTATATCTGCTTTTAATTATGGGCAAACATACATCTCTATTGACTTCAACATGGCATCCCTACATTGGGGGAATTTTAAATGGGAAAAAAATATGAAAACGAAGAAATGCTAACAGGTGGGAATGTCTCAAACGTATATCGTTCGGGACACACTGTCCGACGGGAATTAAAGCCAGGCAGTACAAACATTCATAAGCTATTAAAGCATTTGGAGAAGAAAGGATTCGGTTTTGCACCCAAATTTTTAGGGATTGATGAAAAGAGAAGAGAGATTTTATCATTTATTGAGGGTGAAGCAGGTAATTACCCTTTAAAAAATTACATGTGGTCTAATGATGTCTTAATGGAAATTGCGAAAATGCTTCGTCTTTACCATGATGCTGTTAGTGACTTTCCGGTAACAAATGATTGGAAACCGATCGATCAGACGCCAAACAAAAACGAGGTTATATGCCACAATGATTTTGCCATCTACAACATAATTTTTCGAAACAAAAAACCAGTTGGCATTATTGATTTTGATGTTGCGGGTCCTGGTCCAAGACTTTGGGATATTGCCTATACTCTTTACACTTGCGTCCCACTTAGCAGAGTTTATCATTCTGAAACTGGTGAAGCAGTATACTATCAGTCAATGCTTCATGCTGATCATATAAGGCAAAGAGTTAAATTGTTTTTCGAATCATACGGTATGGGAATGGAAGAGGATTATTTGGAAATGGTTTTGC
Organism: Metabacillus niabensis; assembly: GCF_902829255.1. GTDB lineage: Bacteria > Bacillota > Bacilli > Bacillales > Bacillaceae > Metabacillus > Metabacillus niabensis. The sequence goes on from NZ_CADEPK010000059.1 coordinate 2,220, forward strand.
TTCGATTAGAAGGATTGTGTAAATATATGAAAAGAAAAGCCGACGAAGGCGATCTTGCTTTTCAAAAAATGGTTAATGAAGGACATTTTGAACATTATCAAAAGGATATAGCATTTATTCGTGAGCATGGAAAAGAATGGATTTAAGGATGGAGCGTTAATCTAGGAAGATGGTAAGCGAATTTTGGATAACACCTTTTGAGTAAAAATGATAATTCTTAAAGGAAAGTATTCATAGTTATAAAAAGAAAGAATCCTGAGACCGAGGTGACAGATGACAGTAGTAAAAAAGCTAATAGAGAACCGTAGATTTTGGGGGTATGGTGCTGCTATATCGGTATTGCCGTATCTATTAATTAAAATCGCCTGGACTTTTGGGTTCTTCCTACCGAGCGAACAAATGGGAGATCCGAGTTGGCGTACTGCAAATGCAGTTACAATGGTTTTAGCCGCAGTTGGTATCCTGTTAGCATTGACGTTTTGCATGAAATGGGGTGAACGAGTACCCGCCTGGTTGATTGTGTTACCTGTCTGGGTTGGCACGGGTTTACTTATTCCAATGCTGTTGCTGGCACCTATCCTTGGTCCTGCTGCTATGATGCGTGATCAACAGGTAGGAGCGGCAAATGTTTGGATATATGAACAATTTTTTGTCATGATTTCACTTGTTGGGGTCGGAATCTGCTTACCTTTCGCCTTAGTTGGATACGCTAAAAGACGTTGGCCAGAGGCATTTGATAATCGAATCGACATTGATTTACTCCCAGGAAACAGCCAGAAACTGACAATTACTTTGGCAATGCTTGTCTCAGTTGGATGTATTCTGCTTGGAAGCATAAAGCTATTTTGGGGAGTTGGTGGAACGATTGGCATCAATCCAGCTATGTTGGATAACCGTGATTTATGGTGGCACCTATTGTCGTTAAACTCCAGTGTATGGGCCTTCGCAGGGGCATGGGGTTTGTTTACCCTAACCACTCGTCGTGGGTTGAAGAAGTTCTTTCCTCCCATGGGAGTCGCATGGATCTCGTCAGGAATGCTGTTCTCTTATAATCTCTTTGATCGCTTATCAAGCACTCGTCCTGATGCACAACCAGCTCTTGAGCATCCGCTTGCAAATGTACTAACATCAGAGTTAAGTAGTATTTTGGGAGTGACAATGGGAATCATTATTATGATGGTTTTGCATGATCGCAGGAGAGCTATGTCTATTAGGGGTTAATGTTATCAAAAATGGTCTCAATTTAGGGACTTTTTATAAAGAAATTTCGAAATGAAAAAATTCATTTTTTAAAAATACCTTTGTTATACTAATGGTAGCAATACTTTAATAAAGAAGTATTGCTTTTTCTTGTTAGCTAATATTGATAATATGAACATCTCTATTGTAATAGTATTTAGCGGAGAGACTTTAACTATTTGATATAGATATAAAGTTACCTATTTTCTAATTAAAAAGATACAAAGCCGGGAATATGATGTTAAGGATATAAATAATCTATTGATTCCCGGAATACCTTCAAAATCTTCTCAGCCTAGCAATATCTTGTTCATTTGAAAATGGTCTTTATTAAATCCACCAATAGCAACAAGTAAACCTACTTCATTAAACACACCAAATAAGCCATCTCAAATTAATTATTTGTCAGTAAGAGAATAGGAGAAGGAATAGGAAGCGAGAGTATGAAGGGGAGCCGTCATATATCTCACAGAAAGCCCCGTAAGCGTGGTGAAGTCGCTCCTGAACGCGAGATTAGTAAAAGTCAGGAAAAGTATTCTTGTGGCAATAATAGGAACGGAAATATCATTAGCCGTAAAAATGGTTTTGGAAGAACAACTTCTTTTGAGATTGAAAGTGTACTGGGGGATTACATAGAACCTTCCAGTATTTTATGTACCGATACAACAACGTTATAAAAAGTTCGCAAAGTTAAGGAAATTCCCGCACGAGACAATTAACGCAAGTAAAGGCATCTATGTAAAAAAAGCACATCTACCATATCCAACACGTTAATAGTTATTATAACCAGTTAAAACTGTGGTTAGATAGATTTCAAGGTATATCAACTCGGTGGTTAGATAATTATTTATATTGGTTCTTTTCTCCAACTAAACAAGAAGTTGCCATACGAAGAGCAAATCACATCTTTATTGTTAGGATGTTGCAAAAAATCTAATTACACGACCGTGGAGGAACTTAGAGCGGCTTAATTCGACCAGTTCCGTTTTAGTGAAAAACGAAACTGTAACTAGGTATGTCTTTATTTTCTCTTGTTGAACTTAACGCCAGTTACTTGAATAAGAAATAACATAATTTAATGTTGAAGGTTAGTTTTGAAATATGCCTTCTTCACATAAATTGTATAAGCCACTACAACAATTGAAAAAATCAGATTACCTGTATATGGCTGTTGTGATTGTTGAGTTATAAGTAGAGAACTGATTATTCCAAAAATAACTGAATAGGTTATCATTATCCAAAAGCCCCATTTTTTCAATCTAATATAGCCATAGACCATTACCAGTGAGAATAATGCTACAATAACTCTCATCAATCGTTCAGGCACATTTGGCAGTCCAAATCTTTCAGAAATACCAATTGAATTAGCCTCAGCATTATAAAAAATAGCTGTAAATAATAAAACTATCGCACCAAAGATATAGAAATAACTTATCAACGAAACTCCTAAAGGTCTTTTCACTTATACGCCTCCCATTCATTATTTCAAACCAAAAGTTATCGCTATACTTTACTACTTCGTTAGTTGAATGCGTATATCTATATTTTAACATAAAATCCATAAAGTCCTTTATTAATATCATAACCCACAATAATTTAGAAAACAGGCTTTTTAAAAGAATAGTTGACGAGGCAAATAAATATTATAAAATAAAATTTTGACCCACATATAAGCTACCAGGTGATATATTAGAAAAAGTAATGAAACAAATTAACGATGTTGTTGAAATTAATTTTTCTAATGTTACTAATTATTTCAGATTATGAGGCTAAAAGGTGCGGGTAAAGGTTAATGTGGGTAGGTGCAGGTAGAGCGTTGGTTTTTCTTACTAATGGAGAGACAGTAATGAGAGTAACTGAATCGAAAAAAGTGGTACTAATATTAAGAGATCTGGAAGATTGTAGAAGAGTACTAAATAAGCATTAAACTATTTGAGCCTTGTTAGGAAGTTACAGGGAATCAAAAAAGCTGGTAAAAAATTTCTAACAGCTAAACTATATTGATCGTTTAATGTGTTTAAGAGAAGAAGATAGGAGATTTAATCGTGTTCGTTTTTTTACTTCATATTTTGATAAGTTTCACGGTGTTAGGAATATCATTCTTTCCGATTCATACAGTAAACTTTAAGCGTAGTAGACTAAATAATATTGTTGGGATATAGATATATGGCATAGGAAGCATTGTAATAGTAGGTCTAGGTATGTACATTGGAGGAGGGGAGTCCCTACAAGCATATATTTATATAACAGTTATTGTACAATTGGTGATTCTAGGTCTATTCTTACTAATCAACCTTCTTATTAAGAAAGTAGGATTTTTACAAATAATAAATATCTGTTCAATTTGCTTAGTCACAATCAGTTTATTATTTTATGTTTTCTATATTTGTATGACTTTTATTTATTATTAACACCCATATACTTTCAACTAAGTAAGTTGAAAGTATATACTTCAGGTGCAAGAGTTAAAGAACCGGCCGCCATTAAGAGGAGGAGGCCTTTTTTTATTGATGGAGTATAGTGGGAATATTGAAAATGAAAAGGGCGATGAAATTTATTGTTTGCCCTTTTAGCTTGAGATTTATTCATTTCACTTCTCTAATAAATAGTTGAAAAATGTATTTGCTGCAACTGACAAAGGAATTTCCTTTTTTGTTATTAAACCAATTTTCCTTTCCTCTATTAATTCATTTATATGGACTTCAAATAATTCACCCTCTGATAATTCCTTTAAGACCATTTCCTTTGTCACAAAGGCAATCCCCATTCCAATTTTTGCACATTCAATTAAAAGTTCAACACTACCAACTTCAATGTCAGGTTTTACAATTAGCCCTTGATTATGAAATATATGTTCCAGAAATCTTCTAGTACTACTTGTTTCAGAAAATGAAATAATTGGATAATTTAAGATTTCTTCTAATGCTACTGTTTTATTAGCTAAGGCTTTATATTTTTTTCCTACAATAAAAGTACTGTTAATACTTAAATATTCAATTATATTTATTTCATTTTCATTAATAGGTAAATGAACAATTCCAATATCGATCATTCCATTTGTTAATTTCTCAACAATTTGTGGAGTAGAGCCGTGTTGAAGTTTTACCTTTATTTCTGGATACATATTTTGAAAGGTTTGAATTTTAGGTAGTAAAAAATGTTTACAGGTTGAATCACTACCCCCGATAGTTACATGCCCACTTTCTAAGTTAATCAGTTCAGCTATTTTCCCTTCAGCATAATCAATTAGCCCAAAAATAGGGGTTATATAATTTAATAAGGTTTCACCCTCCTTCGTCAGGATGACTCCTTTTGAGGTTCTTATAAATAATTGGATCCCAAGTCTTTCCTCTAGTTGTTTAATGGAATGGCTTATGCTCGGTTGCGTAATAAACAATTTCTTTGCGGCTTTACTAAAATTCTGTTCCAATGCAGTTACATAAAAAACATGATACAAGTCTAATTGCATGATATAGATACCACCTATAGCTGTTATTAATATTATTGATTTTATTTATATCATAATCGAAATTATAATGAAAATATAAAAATAAGGAGATGAGTACATGGGTGAATTTAGTGTTGATGATAAAGCCCGTAGTCCGTGGACATCATTAAAAGGTGTAGATATAGTAAGTATTTCCCCAAGTAAAACAAGAAAAATAAAAGGAACAATCACTATCCCTGGAAGTAAAAGTTTAACAAATAGAGCATTAATCATAAGTGCAATGTCTCAAGGGAAGTCTACAGTCACTGGAATTTTAAAAAGTGATGATTCATATTGGTGTATTGATACCTTAAAGAATTTGGGGATAGATATTGAGGTTAACGGTAATACAGCAATTATTGTAGGAAATGGACTTAAATGGAATTCTGGTGAGTTATATGTTGGTTCAGCTGGGACAATCGCAAGGTTTTTACCAGGTGCATTAGCATTGTCAAATAAAGGTATATGGAAAATTGAAGCAAGTCAAAGCATGAGTAAAAGACCTATCGCTTCATTAGTTAATGCTTTAGAAGAGTGTGGTGCTGAAATATGCTATTTAAATAATGAAGGTTACTACCCATTATTAATAAAGGGGAAAGAATTAAAAGGAGGAGAAGTAAACCTGTCAGGGGCTATCTCAAGTCAGTTCATAAGCGGTCTTTTAATTGCAGCACCTTATTTTAAAGAATCCTTTATTGTTAATATTACAGATCATATTGTACAGCATTCATATGTCCATTTAACATTAGAGTTAATGAAGAAATTTGGGGCAAAAGTAAAATATGATAACAGTCTAAAAAAAATTGAAGTTTATCCGTCTGGGTATTTTCCACAAGATTTAAACTTAGAGGCAGATGCATCTACTGCTTGTTACTTCCTTGCTTTGGCTGCGATTACCAATGGTAGAGTACGAATAGATAATCTGACATACGAAACATTACAACCTGATATAAAAATGGTTGATGTGTTTGAAAGAATGGGTTGTAAGGTAACAAGAGGTTCAACTTATATAGAATTGGAAGGTGTTACTCAACTTAGAGGTGGGTTTGAAATATCAATGAGAGAAATGTCAGACCAAACATTAACATTAGCAGCAATTTCACCATTCGCTGATGGTCCTATAACCATAAAAGATGTTGAACACATTAGACATCATGAATCAAACCGGATAAGTGCAATATGTGAATCACTTTCTAATTTAGGTATAAAAATCGAGGAATTTTCTGATGGATTAAAGGTATTTCCAGGAAACCCTAAACCGACATTATTGGATACATATGATGATCATAGGGTCGCTATGTCTTTAGCTTTAATAGGTTCTAGGGTGAAAGGAATCCTATTAAAAGATCCAGGGTGTGTATCCAAAACTTGTCCCCAGTTTTTTGATTTACTAGAAGGGCTAGGTTTGCAAGTTAATCTAAATTAAGTAAGTGAGATTGTGAAACATTGTGCTAAACTAACTAGTAGCAATTCTTCAATAAAGAAGCATCGCTTTTTGTTATTCAACCAAAGTCACAGGATAGTTTAATAAATATTAACAACAGGACTTGGCATTTATAGTGAAATATAATGTATAAATAAATTTTCCATGAAAGAAGTTTTGATAATTTTGTATTTCCAGATCTATTTAACTGTACTAAATAGGATTTATATGTTTATTTGTAATTGCATCATTTTTATCATTTCTAACATTTTGTTCAAATAATGACTTTGGTTTGCACAGGTTCTTTTCTACAAGCCCAAGCTGGATTACTTGATGGCAAAACGGTGACTACATATTGGTTTACCTATGAGAGATTTGAGGATGAGTTTCCAAAATTATCGCTTTTTCTTTGCAAAAAAATAGAGTCCCAAAACCAAAAAATAAGAGCTGATGAGAAACTAAATTGATAATATCGTTCCATTTTTAGCAAATCTATTGAAGATACGTTAAATAAGCCTGTAAATATGATAAATATTGCTACAAATGAACAAAGAATATAAAAGACAAGATAAACTAAATTAAATTTTTTAGGCTTTCTATTCAGAAAAATTTGTACAGGTATAGCAAAAATTGAATAAGTAATTACACAATATAAAGGAATTACAGAAATTACTGATATTAATAGGAAATATAAGTATTCTCCCTCTGGAATACTTAAAAAAAGAAAGAAAAAGAAAGAAGAAACTACTAAATTTAAAAAACAATAGGGGATTATATT
>NZ_CADEPK010000060.1 GCF_902829255.1 Metabacillus niabensis
GATTAAGGTTATTTTGCTAAAGCAGTTTTTTTGTTAATTAAAGGAGAGCTCTATATTTTATCGGTCCACAAATGTAAATTGATTTTTAATTTAGGAAGGATTATAATTGAGTTAAATAATTTTTACCGGTTAAAATAAAATTGACGGAGTGGAAAGCATGAAACCGATGTTAACATTAACTGAATTTAGCCAAATAAAAGCACTTTCCGACCCTTTTCGTGCTGAGATTATGATGCGTTTAATGGAAAAGCCTTATACTGGCCAGCAATTATCTGAATATTTCGGTATGTCTCGCGCTAAAATTCATTATCATTTAAAAGACCTCGAAAAAAATGGATTAATAGAAATAGTTCACACGGAAGAAAAGAATGGGATAATCCAAAAATTTTACCAATCTGTAGCAAGTGGTTTTACACCTGCAGAAAATTTATTGCCTCATCAAGATGTGGGGGAATATTCTAGACAAATGTTTTTACAAATGAATGATAGGACAAGAAGACATATACTTTCTGCTCCTGAGGAATCTTTTATTATGGAAAAAGCATCTGAAGATCCCTCACAATGGAATTTTGTTGGTTCTATATGGGAGATTAGTGCCACTAAAGAACAATTTAAAAAATGGGTTAATAAATACTTTGATTTAATGGAAGAATTGATTGATCTTGCAAAAGATGCTGAAAAAAATCCAGATAGTAATGTATATTTTATTTCTACTACAGCCTTACAAATTGATGAGCCATCCATGCAAAGGTATAAAAAAGAAGAAAAGAATCCTGATTGATTCTTTTTTTTACTTTAATGGTTAAATATTTTTTAACCGATTAAATTAATTTTTAGAGGTGTGATTATGAATTTTTTACTTTCAAACAAAAACTTTTTATTTGTCCTTTTAGGCAGAGCTGTGACAAATATCGGGGATAGTATTTACTATGTTGCGGCAATGTGGCTTGTTTATGAACTTGGAGGTAGTGCTTTCTATACAGGATTAGCCGGTTTTTTAACAATGCTACCAAAAGTCTTCCAATTCCTTTTTGGTCCCTTTATTGATAGGTGGCAAGCAAAAAAAATTCTCGTTAGTACTCAACTTCTTCAATGTTTGATATTGTTAATCATCCCATTTTCATATCTTATGAATCTATTATCTGTTCATTTAATATTAATTATTATGCCAATCGTTGCTATCATCGAACAATTCTCATATCCAACGCAAAATAAAATCCTCCCTTTAATCCTTAAAAAGGAGGATTTATTAAAAGGTAACACTTATTTTTCTTTTGCATATCAAGGGATAGACTTAATCTTTAATGCAATGGCAGGAATTCTAGTAACACTAATTGGAGCTATTTCTTTATTTGTTATTGATTCGATTAGCTTTGCAATTTGTGCACTTCTGTTCAGTTTAATTAAACTTCCTAATCAAGAGAGCAGAACTACTTTTAAAAAAAATGAGACAGACATAAGAGATGCTTATTATAAGTATATAAAAGAATTAACTGAAGGCTTAAAAATGGTGTTTCAAGATTTACTCCCTTTATTAGTAGGTGCAGTGGCGATCAATTTTGCAATAGGTGTAACCTATGCTATATTGCCTTCACTTGCAGAGGAAAAGGGTGGTTCTGAAATATATGGATACTATCTAACAAGTATCTCCACTGGTTCGTTAATCGGAGTTTTATTAGTCTCTAAGCTAAGTAAATTCAAGGTGGGTAAAGTTGCTATATTTGGGTTCTTTACAGCAACTTGTAGTTGGGTATTTTCGGCAATTATTCCTAATACATTACTTGCAATAGTATTATTTGGTCTAGCTTGGATACCTATTAGTTGTCTAAATATTATGATTGGAACGGTTAACCAAGTAATCATTCCGAACGAAGTACTTGGCAGGGTCACCTCCGCAAGCTATAGTTTTAGTGCAATGTCACTCCCCGTTGGTTCATTGGTAGGAGGTTATTTAGCATCAATAATAAATGTTGAACTGGTATTCGCTTTTACAGGTGTGGGAAGTTTACTAATTGCTTTAATGTGGCTGCTGAATCCTAAATTAAGAAAACTACCTAAAGTGAATGAAATTAACTCAAGTATGTTTAATATGAAGGTCAATGGAAAAGAAAATCACATGATGTAAAAAATGGTATTACAGTTATATATAAATTATTTAGATAAGATTAAATTCCATTTTTCACAAGCAAACGGAGGCAATACTTCTGTTAAGAAGTATCTCATCGAAATAATGGTCCAGCCATATTAAAGATGATTTTAAAATATAATCTATTTAAAAGGGAAATAAACCTTAAAAATAGAATTAGTAATGTGTAATGTGACTATTGGCTGGGGGTACTGTTTTTTGAATCTTACATATAATCTAAATAACCATTTTTCTTCGGTGTTAAATCATGTTCATAACACCTTTAACCAAGTAACTTGTTCTGGAGCTTCTGTTTTTATTATTCATAATGACTCTATTGTTTTAGAAGAATATATAGGGAAACAATCCAACAAAAATGACGCAAGAATGGTGAGTGCTGATACTCAATTTCACATAGCTTCAGTAAGGAAAAGCTATATTGGTTTTGCTATAGCTTATGCTCTTTATTACGGTTATTTGGAGGATATAGATGATTTAGTATTAAAATATTTACCTGAGCTTGACAAGGCAATTTGGAGAGAAACAACAATAAGGCATTTATTAACTCATACACATGGTTTACATCAAAAGGAGGATATTGTATTTCGTGAGTATCCTACTGGTCAAAACTGGACATATCGACAAGTCGGCATAGATGCTTTGACTCAAATTGTAAAGAAGACAACAAAAAAAACAGTGTCTGAGATTATTCACGAACAAGTATTTAGACCACTAGGTTTTTTTGAATCAAACTGGTATGCACATAAGCATGATAAACTTGTCGAGGTAATCCTACGAGATGGTGGAGATGTAAATTGGAAAACAAGTGATAGCACTGAAGGCGATAAGGCAAATATGTATGTGTCGGCACGTGAATTAGCTTTTTGGGGTTACTTCCATCTCAAACAAGGAAAGATAGATGGTAAACAAATTGTTCCAAAAGAGATTATACAACTCGCTACATCAGTTCAAAGTCCATCAGAGATTGATCAAGACTTACCTCAAAATGGTTTCTTATGGTTTGTAAAAGATTTACCTGCTACAAAATCTGAAATAGGTGCAGAAGTTCCGATTGGTTCATACCAAATACTTGGTTATACAGGTGTTACATTATTAGTAATTCCACAAGAAAACCTTGTGGCAGTTCGTATGTTTAATAGTTTTGGTTCACCAGAAGGATATAATTACCTATCTGATGTTAGATCTTTTGGAGACAATTTAATGAATTGTTTACAATCAATTTCAATGGATGTATGACTTAAAGGTTTAGCCGTCAAATGGATTTGCTAAAATCAATTCTGGTGTTCATAGCCTGATGCACATAGGTCTTACCTAAAAGATGTATTAGATAATCCTTGTCATCATTTTCAAATGTTTCTTTAACTTACGATTTATGATAGATTTGAACAAGAATATTAACTATTTTGTTCTATAAGATAGATAATAAAGAAAGGATAACAAAACTATGGATTTCGAAACAGTTATGCAGGAACTTGAAGCTCTTGGTAAGGAACGAACGAAAAAAATATACATATCCAATGGTGCCCACGAGCCTCTTTTTGGTGTAGCTACAGGAGCTATGAAACCAATTGCAAAGAAAATAAAAATCAATCAACCTTTAGCTGAAGAACTTTATGCTACTGGTAACTACGATGCGATGTATTTTGCAGGGATTATCGCAGATCCAAATGCTATGACAGAGTCGGATTATGAGCGTTGGATGGATGAAGCCTATTTTTATATGATATCTGATTATGTTGTGGCAGTAACTTTATCAGAATCAACTATTGCACAAGATGTTGCCGATAAATGGATCGCAAGCGGTGAAGAGCTGAGAATGTCGGCAGGATGGAGTTGTTACTGTTGGCTTTTAGGGAATCGGAAGGACAATGAATTTTCCGAAAGTAAAATCTCCAACATGCTTGATATAATGAAAAATTCTATTCATGATTCACCAGAACGAACGAAAGCATCTATGAATAATTTTCTATACACCGTGGCGATTTCATATTTACCACTACATGAAAAGGCAGTCGAGACCGCGAAGGAAATCGGTATAGTTGAAGTGAAGCGGGATAAGAAGAAAACAAGTCTTTTAAACGCTTACGAAAGTATTCAAAAAGAAATAGATAGAGGGAGACTTGGTTTCAAACGCAAGTATGTTAGATGTTAAAATATGAATTGTATATACGGACAGTCGGCTCTACTTCAAAAAGAAGTAGAGTCTTTTTTTGTTAAATAAAGTAATTGCATTATTTTCTTGCATTATATTAAGG
>NZ_CADEPK010000061.1 GCF_902829255.1 Metabacillus niabensis
GAGTAAATAAATATGGTACATGTAGGTTAAACACGCTTTTTCATGTGTCTTCACTCCTTGTCCCATATTAAATCACTCTCACTTTTCTCATTCAGAGAATATTTCTTCAAGTTCTTTATGATTTGAAGTTGTTTCTAAGGCAATCATTAATTTTAATCTAGCCTTTTGACCATTTAATCCATTACTAAAAATCATTCCTAATTCTTTTAAGTGCCTTCCTCCACCTTCGTAACCATAGACATCCTGGACGATACCATTAAAACAACGGGATACAAGAATGATGGGGATTCCTTTATTCAGTAATGTCTTTAATTCTGGAAGTAAATAAGGCGGTAAATTTCCTTGACCTAATGCTTCAATAACGAGTCCATCAAGCTTAAGGCTAGAAATCGCTTTTAATAGGCTATCGTCCATACCTGCAAAAGCTTTTAATAATAAAACATTTTTATCAAGGTGTTTTACATTTAAGTGACGACTTGTTTTTGGCTTATGATGAAATAGAACTCCACCTTTATTTACAATCCCAATAGGACCATATTGTGGGCTTTGAAATGTAGCGATATTACTCGTATGTGTTTTTGTTACATTTTTTGCAGTATGAATTTCATCATTCATTACTACAAGGACTCCTAAGTTCTTTGCTTTCTCTGAGGATGCTACTTTAATTGCCGCAATAAGATTATATAATCCATCTGAACCTAATTCATTACTTGAACGCATTGCCCCTGTAATAACAATTGGAATATCCAAAGATAAAGTGATATCAAGGAAAAACGCTGTTTCCTCTAAAGTATCTGTTCCGTGAGTAATGACAACTCCGTTAATTGAGCGCTCGTTGACATTCCTTTCAATATACTCTTTTATTTTTAACATATGGTTGGGTGTTATATGTGGAGATGGTAAATGAAATAATTCTGATGTAATTAGAACTGTATCAGGTATCTCACTAATATAATCAACGAGAGGGTTTTTTGCATCAGGTTTTACTTCACCAGTTTTTTCATCTTCCATCATTGAGATCGTACCACCAGTGTGTATTAGTAATATATTTTTCATCTATAGTCCTCCATGCTGTTTAAAATAAGATATTCTATTAGTGATTTTCAATTTTAGAATAACATGTTACGATTAATTAAGTAAAAATAAAACTTTTCAACTAATTTATTTCCTTCTTTTATACTATAATTAGAAGAATCCATTATATACTAAAATTAGTAGATAACCATAGGTTATTGTCCTTATATTGATTTTTAGACTACATTTTAAAGAAAAGAGGCCTGTAGATGATCGCGATTATTTCTGCAGGCATTGCCCCTGGTCTTGCTTTATTATCTTACTTTTATTTAAAAGATCAATACGAAACTGAACCGTTATATTTGGTGCTCCGTTCGTTTATTTTTGGGGCTCTGCTTGTTTTTCCAATTATGTTTCTCCAATATGTTTTAGATGTTGAAAATGTTTTTAGTTCAGAGCTTTTGTATACATTTGTTGCAATAGGTTTTCTGGAAGAGTTTTTTAAATGGTTTATCTTGTTTTTTACTATATATCAGCATGTTCACTTTAATGAGCATTATGATGGGATTGTTTATGGAGTATCTGTTTCACTTGGTTTTGCTACACTCGAAAATATTCTCTATCTGTTTGCTAACGGTGTTGAACATGCTTTTGGTAGAGCTATTTTACCTGTGTCAAGCCATGCATTATTTGGTGTACTAATGGGGTATTATTTAGGTAAAGGAAAGTTTTCAAGTGAAAAGTTTCGGAAGCGTTGGATAGTTTTTTCATGTATAATCCCAATCCTTCTTCATTTTATCTACGATTCAATATTAACTAGCTATATGCATTGGAAATATATCATTTTACCATTTATGTTATTTCTCTGGTGGTTTGCTTTACATAAAGCTAAAAAAGCCAGAGTAAGATTAATTGATTCGAAGTTACCTTAATACGTTGAAAAAACCACTTTTTCTTAAAGTGGTTTTTTGTCGTGTTCCCTGTTATGTTCTTTTTTAGAGTTTTGGTAATATTTGTGTATTATGGTTGGGTGGATAATTTGTATGAATAAAATGCCAAAGACTACAAAAAATACGTTTAAGCAATTACAACTACTTGAGGAGGCAGCAACATGAAAAACATGCGCATAATGTTGATAGTCATCTTGGTATCAATGACAACTATCACATTTCAATTTTTCTCATCAAAGGTTCCTAAGGCACATGCTTTTTCAGAACAGACTATTCAACGAGGTGCAACGGGTAGTGATGTTATTGAATTGCAGGCAAGACTTCAATATAACGGATATTATAACGGTCCAATAGATGGTGTATATGGTTGGAGCACCTATTGGGCAGTAAGGAATTATCAAAAAAGATTTGGTCTTGAAGAAGTAGACGGTTTAGTAGGGCAAAAAACGAAAGACATGTTGTTACAATCTACTACTTTTTATAAAGACTTTGTTTATGACCAAATTAATAAAGGAAGAAAGTTTACTCACTATGGTGGTGTGCCATTATCGATTCAATCTGCTCCAAATGAGAAACAGATACAGCAAGCAAGACAGGCTACTGAACAAAGAAGGCTTCAACAAGAAAAGAAATATCAAGCTCAAGTAAATAATCAAACACAACAAAGACAGCAACAAGCAAAGGAAAGAGAACAAGAACAAGCTCAGCAACAAGCACAGGAAAGAGAACAACAAGAACAAGCTCAGCAACAAGCACGAGACAGAGAGCAAGAACAAGCTCAGCAACAAGCACGGGAAAGGGATCAAGAACAAGCTCAGCAACAAGCACGAGAAAGGGAGCAGGCTCAGGATCAACAGCAAGCACAGGAAAGAGAACAAGCTCAAGCCCAACAGCAAGCACGAGAAAGAGAACGAGCTCAAGCAAATCGGGAAACAGAGAGACAACAGCAAGCAAGAAGAAATCAGAATACAAATCAAACGAATAATAATAAACAGCAAAAAGACTCAACAGCAGTAAATTTACCAAATGGATTCTCACAGAATGATATACAATTAATGGCAAATGCGGTTTATGGAGAATCAAGGGGTGAACCATATATCGGACAAGTTGCAGTTGCTGCAGTCATCTTAAATCGAGTAAACAGTCCTACTTTCCCTAATACAGTATCAGGGGTCATATTTGAGCCAGGGGCCTTTACAGCGGTTGCTGACGGACAAATATGGTTAACACCAAATGAAACGGCGAAAAAGGCAGTATTAGACGCTTTAAATGGTTTTGATCCTACCGGTAATGCAATCTATTACTTTAATCCAAATACGGCAACTAGCTCTTGGATTTGGGGAAGACCACAAATCAAACGTATCGGAAAGCATATTTTCTGTAAATAGAAAGGGTGATGATATATGATACGTGGCATACTTATTGGGTTATTAACAGTTGCAGTAGTTGGTACAGGTTATTGGGGATATAAAGAGCATCAAGAAAAGGATGCAGTCTTAATTCAGGCTGAAAATAACTATCAAAGAGCTTTTCACGATTTAACGTATAAAATAGACCAACTACATGATCAAATAGGTGCTACACTAGCAATGAATTCTAAGGATTCATTATCGCCAGCCTTAGTTGACGTATGGCGACTATCATCTGAGGCACAATCAAATGTTGGACAATTGCCGTTAACTTTATTGCCATTTAATAAAACGGAAGAATTTCTAGCGGGAATCAGTGATTTTACTTATCGGACAGCTGTTCGAGATTTAGATAATGAACCTCTATCAGATGATGAATATAAATCATTAAAGTCAATGTATAAACAATCGGCAAATATTCAAGAGGAGCTTCGCAATGTACAGCATCTTGTCATTGAAAATAATTTGCGATGGATGGATGTTGAATTAGCTTTAGCATCTGGTCAAAAACAAATGGATAATACAATTATTGATGGTTTTAAGACTGTTGAAGAGAATGTAGGTGCTTATTCTGAAGCGAATTCCGATCCAACATTAACGATGATGAAAACTAGCGCAGCTAAAGGTTTTAATCATTTAGAAGGAAAAGAAATAACTAGTAAGGAAGCAAAGCAAATTGCAAAGCAATTCGTTGAGAATGGTGTAAAGGATATAAATGTCACAAAAAATGGTGACGGTTCTTCTTATGAATTTTATAGCGTTTCAATGCATGATAAAAAAAATAATATTGATTTAAATATGGATATTACTAAAAAAGGCGGTCACCCAATTTATTTAGTGCAAAATCGTGATATTAAAGAAAATAAAATTAGTTTAAATGATGCAACAAATAAAGCTCGTAACTTTTTAGAAAAGCATGGTTTTAAAGATCTTGACCTGTTTGAAAGTGCACAATATGATAATGTCGGTGTGTTTTCATTTGTCTCAATTTATAATGGAGTTAGAATTTACCCAGATGCGATTCGGATGAAGGTAGCATTAGATAATGGAGAAGTAATTGGTTTTTCAGCAAGAGACTATTTAGCAGCACATAAAAAGCGAGAAATTCCAAAGCCGAAAATTACGCGAGATGATGCAGCGAAAAAATTAAATCCAAGTTTAGAAGTTCAAGAAGATAGACTAGCTCTCATTATGAATGAATTTGGAGAAGAAATCTTATGCTACGAATTCTTAGGAACAATCGATGAAGATTCTTATCGAATTTTTATCAACGCCGAGAAT